>NZ_JBBMFL010000003.1:0-320781 GCF_040095975.1 Alistipes intestinihominis | reverse complement strand
TCTCAAGAAACCACGTAATTGACTATATTTCAATAATTTCAAAGAACTATTTATCAACTTTTACGGGACAGTAGTGATTTATTATACTTTATAATTCTCTTCCTACTTATTGGAGTAAGGAAATATTACACTTTTTTGGATTTTACGGCTCTCTTATAATCGTGAACTGTCGCAACTTCTTCGGCAAAGCGTTCTTTTAACTCTGTTTCGTATTTACCGTATAAAAACGGCTGCATACTTTTTATTAAACTTGCTTTGCTCCTTTTTGCTTTTGTATATTCATCATCCCCGACATAATCTTTGAGATAAGCGAGGTAACGATCATAGCCGTCGGATACTGCAAATATATATCTTTTTATCCTATTTTGCAACACTTTCGATGAGCAGTCCGGAATCTTTGAATAGTCTACTATATCATTGGTGAAAACAATATCTTTCATGATAGATCGGAGCAAATAAACGCAAAATATAGCATACCGACGTTTAAGTAAATTTTCTGCTGTCGGATCGGGAAAACCAAAAGTCATTAGCTGTTTTCTCGATAATTTTATTTCATAGCGAAGTAGATTTTTAGGCAACTTTTCTCTATCGGCGGCTTTTATTTTCTTTTCCAGAATATAGTCTGCGATTTTATCGTAAAATTTAATATCATATTCCGCCATTTTGCATTTCCGACCGTATATTTTATTTGTTCCACTTCGCGGCGGCATGGGTATAAATTTATTGCCTTTGTATTCTGAAATCGTTTCAATATATTTCATCGGAGTTTCACCCATAGAGATATTCACTCCAATTTCAATGCTATTTATCCGAAAGGCTGAGAGTGGTACTCCAAGAAATGTTGCAATACCACGTAAAGTCTCTGCGGCTTCGCGGAATGTAAAAGGCTTGTAGTTATGCTTTTTGGCAAATTTATGCAGAGACCCCGTTATTCTTAATAATGAATATGTATGATAATAGGTTAACTTTAATGATCTCCATTGCCCACGTCGTAAATTTTTAGCTTCGTCAAAAATAGGCAAAAATTCATCTAACTTATCTTCGATAAGCCCGTCACTGATACCAGCAACTTGCATTATAATTCGGTCTATCATCTGATTTTGGATTCAATAAAAGCTACGGTCGTTAATTCGGTATACCCAAATATACAAAATCTCTACGATTTTGACCTTTAATGTTCGATAAGTGTAATTACAGAACATTGGAAAAGTAACAATAAAAGCGATCCCGAAAGATCGCCTTTATAATATTTGAAAATGTTAGGCCGAATTGTTAGCCCTCTAATTTTTTAGCGGGCATCGGGCTTACTGACTATTACAGTTTGTTTCATGCAGTCGATGATAATTTCACGGCCATCCCATTTGTACTTAAAGAATGTTGGCAGACCTTCGTAGGGATTTTCTTTAACATACGGTTTAACACCGTGTTCCACCGTAAGGTCCAAGTGATAACCGAACGGATAAGGAGTTCCAAACTCAATATTCCACAGTATCTCATTTTTGTTAAAACGACAACGATACGCTAACAACAGTTGTTCGTACTCGTTGAAGCCTTGGAAAACATCCTCTCCGCTGTCGAGAGTAGATTGGTACTTGAGAACTTCATTCATCTTTACGCGGTCAGCCGTACCGACAAGTTCTTTCAGTGCCTTAATGTCGAGATTGACTTTCTTGGGTTGTGCGAATCCGGTAGCTACTACCAAAAGCGCAACGAGGATAAGAATAAATCTTTTCATAGGGTTTCTAATTTAGATCGGTTAATAGTGGATTTAAGATGTGTGTCATGAAATCATTGAAACAGTTCTCCATCGTTTCCTCGGTTAAATTTTGATCAGGGACGATATGCAGTTCGATAGATTTGTCCTCGATTTGAATATCCCATTTTTCTATCAGTTCCTTTTCGATATTCGTTGTGATTTTGTTGAACACGGATATATCGGGATTCATTTCTCCAACGGTTAGATTGAAGTAAATGATATTTTCTTGGTTGCCGGACATTGCATAGCCAATTATCACCGAAAATTCATTAACAATCTTTCGCCGGAATTGATTGTAAAATATCAATGAGGAATAGATTCCGACCTCGTTATGCAACTGAGGCATTTGTTTCCTGCCTTTTGCCCTTATATATGGGAATAAGGAGATTGTTAGTCGCTCGGAATTCCGTTCGTCAATTTCATATTTCAATTCCGGCTTGTCGTTCAGAAATTGTTGAACCCGATTTTGAACTTTGTCATAATACGATTCGAGGATTTCTCCTATGACATTCGTCGTGTGGCAAATAGCGTCGGCAAGCATCGGCATATTTGCCAGACATTCATTGGTTAATTGTGTTAATTTGTTCATAAGGCGATATTTTTTAATTGGGTGATTACGTTAGTGTAAAACTGATATATGCTAACTAATTGTCGGGATATTTGTTCCGTATCCGGCTTTTGTATCCGCTTGTGCGGCCCGTTGCATAACAACTGCATCAGAGCCGATAAATAATCTTCTGCAATACGGTCCAACGGTTCGCATTGGATAATCGCGTTAAATACGGAACAGTAATCGCAATAGCCCCACTGGTTATCCAATGCATCTTTTCGGTTGCAGTCCGAATAGCTGACGGTCAAATAATACCTGTCGTATGCAGGGAATGTCCGTTCTGCATAAATCCGATAATCATCGATTTGATTTTTCCCGATACGCCCGTCCGAAAAGCGACTTTCGATTTTATTCTCGATAATTAACACCCACCGGTTCCGTTCATCCGTAATTGTCAGATCGGGAATCCGGCCCGTAATTTTTCCGCAGTCTTTGATCTGCTCCTCGGCTTTCACCTGATAGGTTTCACTGGCTTGAATGTGTTGTAACAATTCGTCTTTGCCGGATAAACATTCCGCAGATTTTATTAATGCCGATAAAATAGCCTTGTTGGATTCGAACAGATGAGCGAGATATAATGTATGTGCAGGCTCGTAAGCATGCTTTTTAATGATAGCTAAGCATGATGGCCGTTTCAGAAAAGCATAGCGATCTAAAAAGGGTGCAACATATCTGTTGTAATTCTTGTCAACCTCATGCGGGTAGAGTGCTTTGATTTTTGCGAGGGCGTCGAGTTGGCTGTTTACCAATGATGCCTCTGCAAGAATTCGCTGTTCCTTGTCTTTTTCGACAAGGATTTTCAGCTTCGCTGTAAGTTCATGGAATTGTTCGGGTGTAGGCATAAAAAACGTGGACCTTTAAGTTTATTTGTTTCTGAGGTATCGCCAAACACCTTACTCCCAAATAAGTAAAAGCCCACGCTGGAATACAACGTGAGCATCAACTTTTACCCTTGGGAGTTCCTTTAAATTGGCGATTTTCAGAAACAAGAATATAAGCTAACGCTTTATATTAATATGTCAGTTATTTTAAATATCTCTGTTTATTGTAATTTTAATTGGTTCCGAAAACAAAGTTAGAAATTTTCCGCGGGACTGCAAGAAAAAATTACAATGGCTGGATTTCCAGAAATCCGTTCTTATCTATACAGACTACCCGTACCTATTTTGAAATTTATTCCAATTTAAGGGGTGGGGTCTGTAATTCGCATCTGCTCGCAGTGCTACCTGCATACCCCTTACCTGCGAATTAGGTTGACACGGATTTATACAATCTTTGTATATATATGCACTTCGTATTGATAAATACACACATTAAATTACTTGCCGCGATCTGTTTCAAATTAGCTGTATCTGCAAATTTAATTTCAAATGCGCACTGAAACACAACCGCCTTTTTACCCCTTTTTCTACTGGTTGCTACGGTTAACCTGATTTCAATAAAACGCTATAATGTACTATACATGAATAAATTAAACGTCTTTTTGTGCGTTTTGTAAAATAGCCTTTTGAAAGCCCGAAAATTTGGTCCTTTCAAAATACAAAAAAGTGGTTAAACCGATTCAACCTCGTCGGCACGGAATTATCCCCGATTACAAAGGAATCTATTTAAGTTTTAACAACCGGGCGCAATTATCTTTCAACCACGTCGAACAATGACTTTTCCGAATCAATGCGACAACTTCTTCCGGATAATACCGAATTATCCGTGGACTGATACGAACGTAATTAAGGCGTCCTTCATCCCGGTATTTTTGCAATGTGCGCAAACTGACATGCAAAATGTCCGCAACTTGTTGCGAAGTAAGCAATAGATCACCCCAATTTCTGCTATTCTGCTCTTTTGTATCCATGATTATTCAACTTATTCAATACATCAATTGCATCATTCATCTGCGACTGCATGATCTTCGCATAAATTTCCGTCGTGCGAATACTGGCATGGCCGAGTAAATCCCGAATTACAACCATATTCTGCCCTGAACGAACCAAACGCGACGCAAAGGTATGTCTTCCTACGTGCGTCGAAAGGTTTTTCTTGACACGCGCTAAAACGGCAACTCTTTTCAATGCAAGATTGATTCGCGCCACGGCGCAATTTTCCGCACAGACTTTTTCCTCCCTTGACATGCTGTCGTATTCATAAGGCAAAATTCCCCGGAATATAAAACCATCCGGCGTGATGGGAACACCTGCCGTTTTATATCGTCTTTCACGCATGGCGCATATCTCTTTAACAAGATCGCTCGCAGGTATTTTAAGCTGACGGTCTGTTTTATCCATAATGATCTGTATATAATGCCCGTCATAATTCTGCCAGCGCAATTTCAAAATATCGCTGATACGTATTCCCGTTTCGGATTCAAACACGAATAACTGCCGCGCATCGTATAATTTTCCCTGCATAATCAATTTTAAATTGCGTACACGGAAATATTCCCGCTCCGACAAGCAGGGGCGTTCCGTCGGTGTGGATTTCATTTTATATTTGCGAAAGGGATTATTGCGAATATCCAAACGAAATTCCTCATACATTTCCGCAGTCAGTTCTTTCAGCGTCTTCATATTCGTCGTTACGGTATTGATTGAATTTCCCAAATCCTCCCGCAAATAGTTTTCGTATCGCAATAAAAGTTCGTAAGTCAAATGGCTCACCGAAAATTGATCTTTTCCGATAAACTTTTTAAATTTCGTAATATGGGAATGACATTTATTATAAGTCCGGACGCTCGTATTTTCTTTACGCGATAAATAATTCTGCGCATAAACAAACATATCCGCTGTTGTTCTTTTATGCAACCGATCACGCACCGCATCGATTCCACGCTCAGGCTCCATGGCTTCACACAATACAACGACTTTGTTAACCTCTGCGATTCTCCTGCGTAATTCATTATTGAGCCGTTCATGCTGCAAGTCGGATTTTTTCACTATTCCCCGGGATGCATCCCAGTTCTCTGGCTTTACACGGATCAATGTTACATACATTGAACGACGCTCGTGCGTAATTCGCATACACACGGGCAAGACTCCTTTTTGATTGGTTTTGTCCTGACGAAGAATAATAGCTGTTCTCATAATTGTATAATTTTAATGAAACATAAACAGCGGGTAAAACATAGGTAAAACATTTTACCACGTAGGACAACAAATAATATAAAAAGTTTTGACAATTGCAAACGGGTTAGAAGTTGAAAATTAGGCGTTTGCTTTTTCAAAAACTTTTTTGTATAATTGCGAAGCAATATTATGCACAACTGTCGGTGTCACAAGCAAGAGGCCATACAGAGGCCGCGATCAGGCAGTTACAGCGATGTAACTGCTTTTTTTATCGCAAAACGGTAAAAAACAGGTCTCCCCGTCAAGGCCCGGAGATTTTCACCCCCGAATTTTTCCGTTTCACCGGCAGAACACAGGCAATCCGCACCGGAAGCCGTAACTTTGGATTTCAACAGGCTGTTTTGCCGGAACCGATCGCGGACAAAACAGCATTTTATCGTATCTTTGCATACGACTCTCAACGCAAACCTTACTCTCTGATATGAACAAAAAGAAAAAATGGATCATTACGGCCGTTATTCTCGTGGTATTCTGCCTGGCTCTGGGCCTCTATAACCTCATGAACGGCAAAGGAGCCGCCGAGCCCGATGCCGATGCCGCGGTCGTCCCGCGCCGGGCGAGCATCCTGAATGTCAACGGGCTCGTCATACGCCCCCAGCAGCTGACCGACGGGATCACCACCGTAGGCAACCTGCTGCCCGACGAGGAGGTGGACCTCTCGTTCGAGACCTCGGGCAAGATCGTGGCGATCAATTTCAGGGAGGGCACCGCCGTCAAAAAAGGCGACCTGCTGGCCAAGGTGAACGACCAGCCGCTGCTGGCACAGTTGCGCCGCTACGAGGCGCAGCTCAAATTGGCCGAGGACCGCGTATACCGCCAGAGCGCCCTCCTGGAAAAGGACGCCGTCAGCCAGGAAGCCTACGAGCAGGCCCGCACGGAGCTGGCGACGCTCAACGCCGACATCGACATCGTGAAATCGAACATCGCGCTCACGGAACTTCGCGCACCGTTCGACGGCGTGATCGGCCTGCGGAACGTCAGCGAGGGCGCCTACGCCTCGCCGAACGTCGTGGTGGCCAAACTGGCCAAGATACAGCCGCTGAAAATCGACCTTTTCGTCCCGGAACGCTACGCCAATCAGATCAAACCCGGCACGAAGCTCTCGTTCACGGTCGATGGACAGCAGGCGACTTTCCAGGGCGCGGTCTACGCCACCGAATCGAAAATCGACCTGGCGACGCACACTTTCGCCGTGCGCGCCCACTACTCCAATGCACAGGGACGGCTGCTGCCGGGCCGCTTCGTCACGGTGCAGATCCGCCTGCACGACATTCCCGACGCCATCGCCGTGCCGACCGAAGCCATCGTTCCCGAGATGGGCGTGGACAAGGTCTACCTCTGCAAAGGGGGCCGGGCGCACGCCGTGGAGGTGACGACCGGCCTGCGGACCGACGCCGAAATACAGATACTCGAAGGACTTAGTGTCGGCGACACGCTCATCACCTCCGGAACCCTCCAGCTGCGCGAGGGTCTGCCCGTCAAACTCGACACCGTCGAATAAACCGTCCGCCGCATGAACATCTCCGAACTGAGCATCCGGCGGCCCGTTCTGGCCTCGGTGCTGACGATCATCATCCTGCTATTCGGCTTCATCGGGTACAGCTACCTCGGCGTCAGGGAGTATCCCAGCGTCGATAACCCGATCATCTCCGTCCAGTGCTCCTACCCGGGCGCCAACGCCGACGTGATCGAGAACCAGATCACCGAACCGCTCGAACAGAACATCAACGGCATTCCGGGCATCCGCTCGCTATCGAGCGTCAGCAGCCAAGGACAGAGCCGCATCACCGTGGAGTTCGAGCTCTCGGTGGACCTCGAAACCGCCGCCAACGACGTGCGCGACAAGGTGTCGCGCGCCCAGCGCTACCTGCCCCGCGACTGCGATCCCCCGACGGTGACCAAGGCCGACGCCGACGCCTCGCCGATCCTGATGGTCACCATCCAGAGCGACAAACGGTCGCTGCTGGAACTGAGCGAGATCGCCGACCTCACGGTCAAAGAGCAGCTGCAAACCATCAGCGACGTGAGCGGCGTGCAGATATGGGGCGAAAAGCGCTATTCGATGCGGCTGTGGCTCGATCCCGCCAAGATGGCCGGCTACGGCGTCACCCCCACGGACATCAAGAACGCCCTCGACCGCGAGAACGTCGAACTGCCCTCGGGCAGCATCGAGGGCAACACCACCGAGCTGACCATCCGCACGATGGGCCTGATGCACACCACGCAGGAGTTCAACGAACTGGTCGTGCGCGAGGACGCCGACCGCATCATCCGCCTGAGCGACGTGGGACGCGCCGAGCTGGGCCCGCAGGACACGCGCAGCTACATGAAGATGAACGGCATCCCGATGGTCGGCGTGGTGGTGATCCCCCAACCGGGCGCCAACCACATCGAGATCGCCGACGCCGTCTACAAGCGCATGGAGACGATGAAAAAGGACCTCCCGGACGACGTGGTGACCTCCTACGGATTCGACAACACGCGCTTCATCCGCGCCTCGATCGACGAGGTGAAACAGACCGTCTACGAAGCCTTCGTGCTGGTGATCATCATCATCTTCCTCTTCCTGCGCAACTGGCGCGTGACGCTGATCCCCTGCATCGTCATCCCCGTGTCGCTGATCGGCACCTTCTTCATCATGTACGTCGCGGGATTCTCGATCAACGTGCTGTCGATGCTCGCCGTGGTGCTCTCGGTGGGGCTGGTCGTAGACGACGCCATCGTGATGACCGAGAACATCTACATCCGCATCGAGCGCGGCATGACGCCCCGCGACGCCGGCATCGAGGGCGCCAAGGAGATCTTCTTCGCCGTGATCTCGACCTCGATCACGCTGATCGCCGTCTTCTTCCCGATCGTCTTCATGGAGGGTATGACCGGGCGTCTGTTCCGCGAATTCAGTCTGGTGATCTCGGGCGCCGTGGTCATCTCGACCTTCGCGGCGCTGACCATCACCCCGATGCTGGCGACGAAGCTGCTCGTCCGCCAAGAGAAAAAAAGCTGGTTATACAGCAAGACCGAACCCTTCTTCGTCTGGCTCAACGACTTTTACAGCCGCACGCTGGCGGCGTTCCTGCGCCGCCGCTGGATCGCCCTGCCGATCGTGGCGCTGACCGTCGCGCTGATCGGCTGGCTGTGGAGCACCATTCCGGCCGAGATGGCCCCGCTGGAGGACCGTTCGCAGATCTCGATCACCACCCGCGGCTCGGAGGGAGCCACCTATGAATATATCCGCGACTACACCGAGGAGATCAACCGCCTGGTCGATTCGCTCGTTCCCGAATCCGAGTCCGTGACGGCCCGCGTGTCGAGCGGCTCGGGCAACGTCCGCATCGCCCTGACCGACATCTCGACCCGCAAACGGTCGCAGATGGAGATCGCCGAGCAGATTTCGGCCGCCGTGCGCTCGAAGACCAAGGCGCGCTCCTTCGTGCAGCAGCAGAGCACCTTCGGCGGACGCCGCGGACGCATGCCCGTGCAATACGTCCTTCAGGCCACCAACCTCGAACGGTTGCAGGAGGTCCTGCCCGAATTCATGACCCGGGTCTACGAAAGTCCCGTGTTCCAGATGGCCGACGTGGACCTGAAATTCAGCAAGCCCGAGGTGCGCATCGAGGTCAACCGCGACAAAGCCAACCTGCTGGGCGTTTCGACGCGCAACATCGCCCAAACGCTTCAATACGGGCTCAGCGGCCAGCGTCTGGGCTACTTCTACATGAACGGCAAACAGTACGAGATACTGGCCGAGATCAACCGCCAGCAGCGCAACAAGCCCGCCGACCTGCGTTCGATCTACGTGCGCAGCGACAAGGGCGAGATGATCCAGCTGGACAACCTGATTTCGATGGCGGAGAACGTCGCGCCGCCGCAGCTCTACCACTACAACCGCTTCATCTCGGCCACCGTGTCGGCCGGACTGGCCAAGGGCAAGACCATCGGTCAGGGGCTCGACGAGATGGACCGCATCGCCGCCGAGGTGCTCGGTGACGACTTCCGCACGGCGCTGGCCGGCGATTCGAAAGAGTTCCGCGAGAGTTCGTCGAGCCTGATGTTCGCCTTCGTGCTGGCCATCCTGCTGATCTACCTGATCCTCGCGGCTCAGTTCGAGAGTTTCAAAGACCCGCTGGTCATCATGCTCACCGTGCCGCTGGCCATCGCCGGCGCGCTGGTCTTCATGTGGAGCACGGAGCAGACGATGAACATTTTCAGCCAGATCGGCATCATCATGCTCATCGGACTGGTGGCCAAGAACGGCATCCTGATCGTCGAGTTCGCCAACCAGAAGCAGGAGGCGGGGCTCGGCAAGATGCACGCCATCGAGGAGGCGGCGTTGCAGCGCCTGCGCCCGATCCTGATGACCAGCGCCTCGACCATCCTGGGCCTGCTGCCGCTGACCGTCGCCACGGGCGAGGGTGCCAACGGACGTATCGCCATGGGCATCGCCGTGGTGGGCGGCATGGTGGTCTCGACGCTGCTGACGCTCTACATCGTCCCGGCGATATACAGCTACGTTTCGACGGACCGAATCAAGAAATCGAAAAACAACGACGCATGAAAAGAGCATTATTGACAGCCATTCTGTTAGGGGCATACGCCGCGGCCGGAGCGCAGGAGACGCCGGCGGCCTGCGAGGCGCCGGCCCCGCTGACCCTGCGCAAATGTCTGGAGATCGGACTCGAACAGAACTACGACGTGCGCATCGTCCGCAACGAGGAGCGGATCAGCGACAACGACGCCACGGCCGGAAACGCCGGGATGCTGCCCGAAATCGGCCTCTCGGCCGGATACTCGGGAACGCTCGACAACGACCGCACCACCACCCCGCGCGACGGCGACGCCGTGAGCGAATCGGGGGTCTACGACCAGACGGCCAGCGTGGGGCTGGCGGTGAACTGGACGCTGTTCGACGGATTCCGCATCCGCACCAACTACAAGCGGCTGAAGGAGATGCAGCAGATGGGCGCCCTGAAGACCCGCATCACCATCGAGGATTTCATGGCCAGCCTCACGGCCGAATATTACAACTACATCCAACAGACGCTGCGCCTGCAAAATTTCCGCTATGCCGTGGGCCTCTCGCGCGAACGGCTCCGCATCACCGAGGCGCGCGTGCAGGTGGGCAACTTCTCGCGCCTCGACCTGCTGCAAGCCCGCGTGGACTTCAACGCCGACAGTTCGAAATACATGTCCCAGCACGAACTGGTCACCGCCTCGCGCATCCGCATCAACGAACTGCTGGCCAACGAGAACCTCGACGAAAAACTCTGCATCTGCGACACGCTGATCCGCGTCAACAGCACCCTCGAATGGGACACCCTGCTGGAAAAGACCCTTTCGGCGAACGCCTCGCTGCTGATGGCCGAGCACGACAACACGCTGGCCGAACTCGACCTGAAAACCGTCCAGGCGCGGAACTACCCCTATGTGAACCTGACGACGGGATACGGTTACAGCCACAACCGCTACGGCAGCGGCACGAACCGTTCGCGCGGGACGCTGGGGCTGAACGCCGGGGTGCAGGTCGGCTTCACGATCTTCGACGGAAACCGCCGCCGCGAACAGCGCAACGCCCGCATCGGCATCGACAACGCCCGGCTGACGCGGCAGCGGCTGGAACAGTCGCTGCGCGCCGACCTGTCGAATTTCTGGCAGGCTTACCGGAACAACCTCGAAGTGATCCTGCTCGAAGAGGAGAACCTGATCGCCGCCAAGGAGAATTACGAGATCGCCATGGAACGCTACCTGCTGGGCGACCTGCCGGGCATCGAGATGCGCGAAGCGCAGAAGAGCCTGCTGGACGCCGAGGAGCGCATCCTCACGGCGCAGTACAACACCAAACTGTGCGAAATATCGTTGCAACAGATCAGCGGCAACGTCATGGTCTACTTGGAATAGCCGGCGTAAAACGCCGGATTCAGGTAGACCGTCCCGAAACACCCGGCCGACAGGCAAGTAGTTCACCGTCATTGCGAGGCAATCGCAGATGCCGCGGCAATCCGACTGCACGTTGCAACCTCACAATGCCGCCGCCGGATTCCCACGCTCACTCACGCTCGCCCGGAATGCCCCACGCTTCCCGAATAAGAATCCCCCGCGCGAGAGGCGGGCTTCAAAGGGCGATGGCAATTTCGGCACGCTTTCCAGCCTGCCCAGCACCCCTACCCTCCTCCCGCAACAACCCGGCATCCCGAATGCGGTGCCGGGCTTTTTTTCGTTTTTTCAATTATTTTCCATCAGAAATTTGTTTTATTGGAAAATAAACCCCATCTTTGCATCGTTATTGATACGGAACAACAAAAAACAAGATGAGAAAACTGCTCATAACCGCCTTCGCGCTGCTGGCCTTCGCCGCCGGAAGCCAGGCACGGACCAACGACAAAAACACGAAGAATATGAAAACGATCGCATTGACCAAGGCCGACTTTCTGAAGAAGGTGGCCGACTATGAAAAGAATCCCCAGGAGTGGAAATACCTCGGCGACAAACCCGCGCTGATCGACTTCTACGCATCGTGGTGCGGCCCCTGCAAGGCGCTGGCTCCGGTGCTGGAAGAGCTGGCGGCCGAATACGGAGACCGGATCTACATCTACAAGGTCAACACCGAAGAGGAGCAGGAGCTCGCCGCGGCGTTCGGCATCCGTTCGATCCCCACGCTGCTGTTCGTCCCGATGAACGGCAAGCCCCAGATGGCGCAGGGCGCAATGCCCAAGGCGTCGCTCAAAGAGGCCATCGACAAAGTAATGCTCGGCAAGTAATGGCGCTGGTCATCGACCCCCTGCTGTGTCCGCAGAACCACCGCTGCCCGATGATCCCGATCTGTCCCGCAGGCGCGATCTCGCAAAAGGGGAACGCCCTGCCGGAGATCGACCCCGAAAAGTGCATCGAATGCGGCAAATGCGTGAGACACTGCGGCAGGCAGGCCGTACACAAAGCGGAAAGGCATGGATAAACTGTGCAGAATACGCGATTTGCAGCGTGCCGTGAACCAGTTCGAAGCCGCTTTCGAGAAACGCTACGGCATCTGCCTGAACGAAGGCATGGCTCTTTGCAGCCTCTCGAACGCCGAGCGCATGTGCCCGGGCCGGCTGGGAGAGCTGCTGGGGCTCACCCCGTCGAACACCTCGAAGGTGCTCCGCTCGGCGGAGTCGAAAGGGCTCGTGCTCCGCGAACTCTGCTGCAAGGACCGCCGGCAGATGCACTACTCGCTGACGACGAAAGGCCGCGAACTGCTCGCCTCGGTCAGCTGCCGGGAGATCGAAATACCCGAAATACTGCGCAAATGGCTGTGCGGATAGAGAATCCGGACACATAGACGCGGCGCATCACGGCGAACGGCCGCCCCGAAAGGGGTGGCCGTTCGTCATTTCCGGCCCGAAGGGCTATTCCAGAAAATGATTTTCGTCGTTGTACGTGGCGGCGAACTCGCTCAGCGACTTCAGGTGGCGGCGCAGCATGGCGACGGCCCCCTCCTCGTCCCGTTCGCGCACGCAGCGCAGCAGTTCGCGGTGTTCGAAGCAGACCTCCTCCTGCGGGACCGTGCAGACGCGGTAGCGCTGGTAGTAGCGCAGCACGTCGGGCGTGATGACCAGCAGCATCGAGGCGATCACCGGATTGTGGGCCCCGCGGGCCAGCGCCTGGTGGTAGGCGAAGTCCTTCGACACACGCTCGTCGGTATAGAATTTCTCTTCGCATTCGATCAGGGCCTGTTCGATGTTCTCCAAATCCTCGGGCGTGCGGTTGCGGGCGCAGAGCTTCACGGCTTCGAGTTCGAGCAGCACGCGCACGTAGACCAGCGACGCGAAGTCATACTGCTCGATCTGCAACGCATCGGTGATCAGACGCTCCAACACCTGCATCTTCTCCTGCGCCACGACCGTGCCGCTTTGGGGAAAGGTCTGGACGATGCCGTAAAACTCCAGCTTCTGAAACGCCGTCCGCACGTGGGCGCGCCCCACCCCCAGCATTTCGGCAAGCCGCCGCTCGGCGGGCAGGCGTTCGCCCGGCTGCAAACTCCCCGAATAGAGTTGCTCCTTGATGTATTTGAGTACGGTTTCTACCTGTTTGACATTCGGTGAATGGTTCATGGCTAAATTCTGTTGATACTGCAAAGGTCGTAAAAAAACCAATCAAACCAATAAATTTCGAAAAATCTGTCATACTTTTTTCGGTTCCGCGCATTCTTTATCAAACTACCTGCAAACAGAACCTGAAAGATGATCGACAATTCAGAGCTACTGGAACACTGGACCGAGCTTTTCATCGGATATCTCAACGGCACGCTCAGCGAAAGCGAGGCGGCCGAATTCGAAGAGCTGACCCGCGACCCGCATTTCGAGGCGCTCCGCGAGCAGCTCACGACCAGCGGCCACATCGCCGGCCGCATGGCGGAATACGACGGGTTCGACGCCCGCAGGGCTTTCGGACGCTTCCGCACCGCCGCGGGCCTCGGCAAACCCGCCGGCACACTGCGCCGCTGGGCCGTCGCCGCAACGGGCATCGCCGCAGCCGTGGTCGTGGCCGCCGGAATCGCGTTCCTCACCCGTCCGGCGCCGAGCGAGCGCGAACGCACGCTGCAACTGGCCGACGCCATCTACCCCGCGCCCGACAAGGTGACGCTCACGCTCGCCGACGGACGCCGGCTGCAACTCGACGGGCAGGCCGAGCGACAGATCGACGGCGTGGGCCGCGTCAGCTACGGCACCGACGGCGTGAAATACGAAGCGGCGCCCGAGATCGCCGAAAGGGCCGGAGAGGCGCCGCTCTACAACGAGCTGTCGGTCCCCGACGGAAGCAAATGCCTCGTCACGCTGGAAGACGGCACCCGCGTATGGCTCAACGCCCGCTCGACGCTCCGCTACCCGGTGAAGTTCGCCGCCGGGGAACGCCGGGTGGAGCTTTCGGGCGAAGGATTGTTCGATGTCACGCACGACCCCGAGCATCCGTTCGTCGTCGAGGCGGGCAAAGCGACGATGACCGTCCGCGGCACGAAATTCAACGTGCGCGACTTCGACGACGAGGGCATGGCCAGCACCACCCTGCTGGAAGGGTGCGTCGAGGTCGGCAACCGGAGCGGCAAGGTGACCCTCGAACCGGGCATGCAGTCCCGGACGCGCGGCGCGGCCGAAGCGCTCGACGTGCGCGAGGTGGACCCCGCGGCCTACACCGCGTGGACCGAAGACAAGATCGCCTTCTACAACGCCGATCTGGAGGAGGTTCTCGCCGACATCCGCCGCTGGTACCGGGTGGAAATACGGGTCAACGTCGATCCGGCGCAGTACGCGCTGACGGGAAAGATCCCGCGCGACTTCTCGCTGGCGCAGGTGATCGACCTGCTGGAGGCGATCACCGACCTGGAATTGGTGATGCCTGACGAAAAAACACTGATCGTGAACAAGAAACAATAAACAAACACCTTAATCCAAACCGTATGATACGAAAAGGCCTATTCCTCGTGTGTGCGCTGCTCATCCCGGCGCTCCTGCTGGCAGCCAAGCCCTCGAAAAGCAAGGGCAAGAACAAGAAAAAAGCGAAAACGGAACAGACGGACACCGCCTCCGTCAAAAAAACCTCCGACTACGACAAGCTCTTCAAGGGCAAGAAATGTCAGACCGTCAAGGGCCTCGTGACCATCCACAAGGTCGATGGCGAGAAGCTCTACTTCGAGCTGCCGATGTCGATCTTCGGCCGCGAGATGCTGCTCGGATCGACCGTTTCGGAGACCAGCAACAACGACCACGGCGTAGTGGGCTACAAGGCCAAGGACCCGCTGCACGTGACCTTCGCCAAGGAGGGCCACAAAAGCGTGCAGCTCTGCCTGGTCAACGACATTTACAGCGGCGACGGCAAGGACAAGGGCATCGACGAAGCGGTGCGCCGCTCCTCGATCCCGGGCATCTACCGCGCCTTCAAGATCGAAGCCTACAACGCCGACTCGACGGCCGTGGTGATCGACGTGACGAACCTCTTCATGGAGGACAACGACGATCTGACGCCGTTCGACCCGTACAGCACCTTCGGCTACAAGCCCTTCTCGCGCACCACGTCGTTCCAGAAGTCGAACAGCCATCTGGGCGACATCAAGGCTTTCGAGGACAACGTGACCGTCAAGAGCTACCTGAGCTACACCACCACCGTAACCTACTCGAACGGCCCGATGATCGGCAAGATCGAGGACAAGCGCGCCTTCACGGCCCTTGTCACCCGCACGCTGCTGCTGCTCCCCGAGAAGGAGATGCGTCCGCGCATCGCCGACCCGCGCATGAACATCTTCGTGACGGGCAAGGCCCGCTTCTCGTCGAACATGAACCGCGGCACGCTGCCCGTCTACTACGCCCGTCACTGGCGCGTGGAGCCCAAGGATGTCGAGGCTTATAAGCGCGGCGAGCTGGTCGAGCCGGTGAAACCCATCGTCTTCTACCTCGACACGAACCTCCCCGAGGCGTGGAAACCCTACGCCCGCGAGGGTATCGAACAATGGAACGACGCCTTCGAGAAGATCGGCTTCAAGAACGTCGTTCAGGTCCGCGACTACCCCACCCCGGAGGAGGACCCCGAGTTCGATCCCGACAACCTGAAATACTCCTGCATCCGCTACGCCCCGCTGGCGTTCCAGAACGCCATGGGCCCCTCGTGGGACGATCCCCGCACGGGCGAGATCATCACAGCGTCGGTGATGGTGTACCACGACATCGTCAAACTCCTGAACCGCTGGCGCTTCCTGCAAACCGCAGCCGCCGACCCCAACGTCCGCACGATGAACATCCCCGACTCGATCATGGGCAGCGCCCTGCGCTACGTCCTCTCGCACGAGGTCGGACACTGCCTGGGCTTCATGCACAACATGGCTTCGTCGGCGGCCATTCCCGTCGATTCGCTCCGCTCGCCGTCGTTCACGCAGAAATACGGCACGACCTACTCGATCATGGACTACGCCCGCTTCAACCACGTGGCACAGCCCGGCGACTACGAGCGCGGCGTCAGCATGATGCCTCCCCGCATGGGTCTCTACGACGAGTACGCCGTGAAGTGGCTCTACACCTACCTGCCCGACGCCAAGACTCCCGAAGAGGAGCAGCCTTGGCTCGATAATCTCGTCCGCTCGCACGCCGGCGACCCGATCTACCGCTACGGCAAGCAGCAGATATTCAACACGCTCGATCCCACGTCGCTGTCCGAGGACCTCGGCGACGACCACGTGCGCGCTTCGGAGTACGGCATCAGGAACCTCAAATACATCATGAAGCACCTGAACGAGTGGTACGGCGAGGACGACAACGACCTCACGGCCCGCGAGGCGATGTACAAATACCTGCTCAACCAGTATCTGACCTACATCAACCACGTCTACAACGTCAAGGGCGGCATCATGATGAACGAGCGCAAAGCCGGCGACCCGCGTCCCTCCTACTCGTTCATCGACGGCGACTACCAGCGCCGCGCACAGCAGTTCCTGATCGACCAGCTCCACGACCTCGACTGGCTCGACGATCCCGTGCTGCTCAAAGAACTGCCGCTGCAAGGCAACCTCTCGGTGCGCGTACAACGTATTCTCGTGGCCTGCATCGAGGCCGACAAGGGCAGCTTCGGCCGCATGATCGACCCCGCCCCGAACGCCTACTCGCAGCTCGAACACGGCGACGACGCACTGAAAGGCATCTTCCTGCACACCTATCAGGGCAAGAGCCTCACGCCGCGCGACCGCAGCAACCAGAACTCCTACGTCGATATGCTGTTGATGATCACCCGTCTGGCTCCTCAGAAAAGTTCGGAGAAAGGTATCGCCGACGACGAGCGCGGCATCGGCTTCGCCCCGCAGCTCGACGAGAACGGCTGGAACATCTCGACCGGCAACGTCTATGCCGAGGCTCTGGGCGACGGCGACATGATGTCGCGCATGGAGCGTCAGTTGGAAGCCGACCTGTTCGGCACCTCCAACACCCCCGAGGAGGTCGGCGGATTCGGCTATTTCCGCTCGCTGACCGAATCGCTCTCGCCGCGCGACGCCATGTACTACGGCCGTCTGATCAAGGTCCGCGACCTGCTGCGCCAGAAACGCTACACCGGCGATCAGGAGACGCGCAACCACTACGAACTGCTGCTCCACCGCATCGAAGGCGCTTTACAGTAATTTAACCCCAAACAGCGATTCACATTATGAAACGATATCTGATCTGTCTGCTTTCGCTGCTGCTCCTGTCGGGCGCTTCGACGGCGACCTTCGCCAAGGGCAGGAAATCGAAGAAGAAAGCCCAGACGACGACCGCCGCCGCACCCGTCAAAAAGCAGAGCGAATACGACAAGCTCTTCAAGGACAAGAAGGTAAAAACCTCGAAAGGCGGCATCATGACCCTGCACATCGTCGATGACAAACTGCTGGTCGAACTGCCCCTGAAAATGCTCAACCGCGACATGATGCTCATGTCGTCGGTGGCCGAGATCACCGACCACACCGACAGTTACGTCGGCCTCTCGCCGCTGCGGCCGCTGCAAGTCAAGTTCGACACGATCAACCGCACGGTCCTGCTGCGCCGCGACCGCAGCCAGTCGGTCGTGGCCGACAACGGCGAGGAGATCCGCCGCGCCCTGGCCCAAAGCAACATGCCGGCGATCCTCGGGTCGTACAAGATCAAAGCCTTCAACGCCGACTCCACGGCCGTCGTGTTCGACATGACCGACCTGTTCATCGGAGGCGAAAGCCTGCTGACGGCCATCGACCCCCGCTCGGAAACGAAACTCGTGCTGCGCGGCGTCTCCTTCAACCAGAAGAAGGACCGCTCGCTGCTGACCGACGTGGCGGCCTTCGACGACAACGCCACCGTCACCAGCTACATCACCTACGACAGCAAAATCGGCAAGACCTACAACAAGGTGACCACCGCCAAGCTGGTGCGTTCGCTGGCCCTGCTGCCCGAGACGCCGATGCGTCCGCGCCTGGCCGACTTCCGTCTGCCGCTGAACGTGCTGGGCAAGTACAACTACCACTCGGACTACAAGCTGATGAACCCCGTCTATTTCGCCACCCGCTGGCGCATGGAGCCGTCGGACCAGGCGGCCTACGACCGGGGCGAAGCCGTGGAGCCCAAGGCCCCCGTGGTTTTCTACATCGACACGACCTTCACGGCGCAGATGAGCGCCGCCATCACGAAGGGCATCCTCGAATGGAACAAGTGTTTCGAGGCCATCGGCTTCAAGAACGCCATCCGCGTCAGGCCGTTCCCCACGCCCGAAGAGGACCCGCAGTTCAGCCCCCAGAACTTCCGCTACAACTGCATCAACTACGTGCCTTCGCTCACGGGCGACACCCGCGTGCGCACCTACGTCGATCCCCGCAGCGGCGAGATTCTCCGCACGACGGTCATGGTCTGCCACAACATGACGTGGGAGATGCCGTTCGAGATCTTCGTCTTCACGGCGCACGCCGATCCGTCGGTGCGCCAGCGCTACATGCCCGACAGCACGCTCTTCGAACACGTCAAGAACCACTTCACGTGGCTCACCGGCGTTGACTGCTTCGGCATGTCATACAACCTGACCTCGTCGGCGGCCTTCCCCTCGGATTCGCTGCGCCACAACGCCGCCTTCACGCGGAAATACGGCACGACGCCCTCGATGCTCGACATCGCCAAATACAACTTCATCGCGCCGATCGACGCCGTGAAGAAGGGCTTCCGCATCACCCCGACGGGCGTGGGCGAATACGACTACCACGTCGTGAAGTGCCTCTACAAGCCCGTTCCCGAAGCCAAGACCTCCGAGGAGGAGCTCAAGGTGATCGAGAAATGGGTGGACGCCACGGTCGGCAATCCCGTCTACCGCTACGAGAACGCCAAGGACTGCCCCGACTGCGGCGCCAACGACGTGGGCGACGACGACATCAAGAACTTCAAATACGCCCTGGGCAACCTCAGGTACTGCATGGAGAACTTCGACAAGTGGATCTCCGACGAGGACGACCCCGAGTATCTCTACCGCAACGGCATCTACAACTACCTCTACCGCCGCTACAAACAGCTGCTGACCCAGGTGGCCATCACAGCCTACGGCGTGAAGACCTACGAGCGCAAGGCCAACGACCCCGTTCCCAGCTATGAGTTCACGCCCTATGCGGAACAGAAGGAGGCCCTCGACATCCTCTACGCCAACCGCTACATGCCCGACTGGGTGCAGCGCCCCGAGCTGGTGCGCCTGATGGGCATCCAGCGCGAACGCATCGAGGAGCACAAGGACTACCTCAGCCTGCTGATGAACGCCACGGCGACCCGTCTGTTCATCTACGAGGGGCGGGGCAAGGAGCATTTCGACCATGCGCGCTACATCCGCTACATGTTCGACAAACTCTTCGAGAAGACCCGCAAGGGACAGAAGCTCTCCGACGAGGATTTCTACTACCAGACGAACTTCGCCAAGACGATGATGGCCTCGTCGAAAATCGTGGACCGCAACGCCAAGTACCGGAACGGTTCGGCATCGGCGCTCGCGGCGCAGATCGCCGGCGACCCGAAGGTCTTCGATTTCAGCGACCCCGAAGCGTGCATGAAGGCCCTCGACGAGATGCCGCTGCTCTACTCGACGAACGGCGTGGACTTCGGACGCGACGAGGTCGGCGCCCAGTACGGAGCGCTGAAATACTGGCCCGTGATCAACACGCAGTCAACGCGCCAGCTCTACTACGGCATCCTCAAGGAGCTGCGTCAGATCGTGAAACCCCACATCAACAGCAGCGACCGGCGCACCCGCGAACACTACCGGTTCATCTACGAGTCGATCAGCCGGCTCATCGACTAAGACTTTGAAGATCCCCGCCTCCGGGGTTCGAAGGCGGGGATCTTTGATCGTTTCATCTATATAACCCGACAGCGTATGAAGAAATTTTTACCCGAAGCAGGTTTCTCCGGCAGAGTGATGCGGCGGCTGGCCGTGCTGCTGGTGATCTGGACAGCGGGACTGAGCGCCATCCGCGCACAGCAGTCGCAGCAGACGATCGCGGTCAACTTCCGCAACGCCACCGTACAGCAGGTCTTTACCTGGCTGGACAACCACACGCAGTACGACTTCGTCTACAACAATTCGCAGATCGAGTCGCTGCCGCGCGTTTCGATGCAAATGAGCCGCACCACCGTCGTTGACGTGGTGAAACACTGCCTGCGCAACAGCAGCCTCAGCTACCAGATCCGCGGCAACATGGTCGTCATCCGGCCTGCGGACGAGATCAAAAAGGGCACCGAGGAGGCCGTGCAGTTCTCCGGCGTGGTCTACGACGAAAACGGACTGCCGCTGGCCGGCGTGAGCGTCGTGCTCAAACAGGCGAGCCGCGGCGCCGTGACGGGTCCCGACGGCAAATTCACCCTCAAGGCCCGCCGCTCGGACGACATGACCCTTTCGTTCTCGTTCCTGGGCATGAAGAACCAGGAGATCGCCGTTTTCAACAACGGCAAGCAGGTCTTCAAGGAGCTGGACAAGATCAACGTCCACATGGACCCGGCCGTGAGCGAAATCGGCAACGTCGTGGTCACGGGCATCCTGAACATCGCCCAGAAATCGTTCTCCGGATCATCGACCACGATCACCGGCGAACAGCTCAAAACCGTGGCGCCCCAGGGCAACGCCCTGAGCGCCATCCAGATCTTCGAACCTTCGTTCCGCATCGCCGAGAACCTCGACATGGGTTCGAACCCCAACGCCCTGCCGCAGATGTACGTCCGCGGACGCTCGGGCATCGGCACCCCCGCCCTCGACGAGAGCCTCACCTCGGAGCATGCGCTCAAGAACGACCCCAACCAGCCGATCTTCATGCTCGACGGCTATGAGGTGTCGATGGAGAAGATCTACGACCTCGACATCGAGCGCATCGAGACCTACACCATCCTGAAAGACGCCGCCGCAACGGCCATGTACGGTTCGCGCGCGGCCAACGGCGTGGTCGTCATCACGACCAAACCCCTGCCCGCCGGACGCCTGAACGTCACTTACAGCGGCAACTTCACGATCAACGCCCCCGACCTGTCGAGCTACAACCTGATGAACGCCCGCGAGAAACTCGAAGCCGAACGGCTGGCCGGCTACTACGACACGGACGATCCGTCGCAGATCGCCACGAAGCTCAAAGAGTACAACGGCAAGTTGCAGAACATCGAGCGCGGCATCGAAACCGACTGGCTCGCGCTGCCGCTGCGCACGTCGTTCGGCCACAAGCACTCGATCGGCATCGCCGGCGCCTCCGACGCCTTCCGCTACGGACTCGACCTGATGTACGACGACCAGGAGGGCGTGATGAAAGGCCAGAACCGCAAGAAGATGTCGGCGGCGCTCAACCTGCAATACCAGTACAAGGGCCTCACGTTCCGCAACCAGATGACCACCACGCTGGTCAATTCGCAGGAGTCGCCCTACGGCACCTTTTCGGACTACGTGCGCATGAACCCCTACGACACCTATCTCGACGAAAACGGCAACATCGGCATGAACATGGCGACCTGGCACAGCGGCTCGCCCTACCGCAACCCGATGTACGACGCCACGCTGGGCAGTTTCGACAAAGGCAAACGCCACGAATTCTACGACCAGTTCGATGTCCGCTACTACCTCAACAAGAAGATCAATTTCAAAGCCAACGTCGCCCTGGGATATATCGTCAGCGACTCGGACAAGTTCACCGATCCCGCCGCAGCCAAGTTCCAGAGCACCGAGAAAAAAGGCCAGCTGACGACCTCCCGGCAAAAGCAATCGACCTACGACATCTCGCTGAACGGTTATTACAACGACCAGATCGGCCGTCACAACATCAACTTCGTCGTGGGTCTGAACATCCGCGAGGAGAAGACCAACTACGAGGGATTCACTTACAGCGGATTCCCCGAAGGCGGATTCTCGGCCCCGGGTTACGCCAAGGACATCGACACGAAGAGCTACCTCGAAGGCAAGAACCGGTTGTTCGGCGCCCTCGCCGTGCTCAACTACTCGTACAACGACGTGATCTTCGCCGACCTTTCGGGACGTATCGACGGCAGCTCGCAGTTCGGCTCCAACAAACGCTTCGCCCCCTTCTTCTCGACCGGCGCCGGCGTCAACGTCCACAACCTGAAATTCTTCAAGGAGAACACGCCGTGGCTCACGCAGTTCAAGCTGCGCGGAACCTACGGCATGACGGGTAAGGTGTCGTTCCCCTCCTACGCCGCACAGAACAAGTACGAGATGTTCACCGACTGGCAGTATCCGACGGGCGACGGCGTGCAGATCATGTATCTGGGCAACCCCAATCTGAAATGGGAGCGGACGCTCCAGACCGATCTGGGCTTCGAATTCGAGATCCTCAAGGGGCTGTTCTACGCCAAATACAACTACTACATCAAGGACACCCACGACAACATCGCCGACATGTTTATCCCGACCTCGTCGGGCTTCACCTCCTACAAGGAGAACATCGGCCGCATGGAGAACCGCGGACACGAGATCAAGCTCCAGAGCCGCGTCGTCAACACCCGGAACACGATCATCAACCTGATATTCAACGGCGCGTCGAACAAAGGCAAGCTCAAAAAGATCTCCAACTCGCTGAGAGCCTACAACGACCGCGTGAACGAGCACTACAACTCCAACCAGGGCGGCAACGACGTGCAGTCCACCCCGCTGCTACGCTACGTCGAAGGCGGCTCGCTTACGGGCATCTACGCCATGCGCTCGCTGGGCATCGACCCGGCGACGGGCAAGGAACTCTACATGCGCCGGGACGGTTCGACCACCTTCAAATGGGACCCCGCGGAGAATGTGCTGGTCGGCGACACCGAACCCTCGATGAGCGGTTCGTTCGGCCTGAGCGCCTATTGGAAAGGCTTCACGCTCGACACCTACTTCATGTACGAATGGGGCGGACAGCGCTACAACCAGACGCTCCGCACGACGATCGAGATGGCCGACATCCTCAACAGCAACTGCGACCGCCGCGTGCTGAGCGACCGTTGGATCAAACCCGGCGACATCGCCCGCTTCCGCGACATCAAGGACTACAACTCGGTGACGCGCCCCACGTCGCGCCTGGTGCAGAATTACAGCTACCTCAACATGTCGAGCCTCTCGGTGGGCTACGAGTTCAAACGCGACATGATCCGCAAACTGGGCCTCTACCGCCTCAAACTGCAATTCAACTGCCGCGACCTGTTCACCGCCAGCTCGATCCAGGTCGAGCGCGGCCTCTCGTCGCCCTACGCGCGTGCGTTCACCCTTTCCGTCAACGCCTCCTTCTAAAAAATGCGTGAATCATGAAAACAAGAAAGATATATCTCGCTTCGCTTCTCCTCGCCGCAACGATGGCCACGGCCTGCGAGGAGTGGCTGAAAATAGAGCCCGAATACGAAATCACCGATACGGACCTCTACAAGAACACCGCCGGCTACTACAAAGTCGTCAACGGCCTCTACCGCCAGATGTCGGATTTCGCGCTCTACGGCAAGGAACTCTCGTGGGGCATGACCGACGTGTGGGCGCGCTACTACGCCATCGACCCCGCCAGCGACTACAAGTCCTATCCCCAGATGTACGATCTGGAATACGAGGCCAAGGAGGCCGCGTCGCTCGCCTCCGCGGCCTGGGGCGCCGGTTACAAGATCATCGCCCAGGCCAACGACCTGATCGCGCACACCGAGAAGACCGACGACGGATTCTTCACCAACGAAGAGATCGACCGCAATACGATCCTCGGCGAAGCCTACGCCATCCGCGCCATGATGCACTTCGACCTGATGCGCCTGTTCGGGGCGTCGATGGAGGTCGATGCCGACGGACGCTACATCCCCTATGTCGAGACCTATCCTTCGACGGTCAACCCGCCGATCCCGAACCGGGAATTCATGGAAAAGACGATCGGCGACCTGGTGAAGGCCCGCGACCTGCTCAAAACGTTCGACGTTGAGGTCAACCCCTCCTACGCCACGTCCACGGCCTACCGCTTCTTCGGTTCGAGCAACCCCGCGCAGGGCAAATTCTACAACAACCGCGGCACCCGGCTGAACTACTACGCCGTGACGGTGCTGCTGGCCCGCGCCTGCCTCTGGGCCCAGAAGACCGACGATGCGCTGACCTATGCGCAGGAGATCATCGACCTGGTGACCGCCAAGACCTTGCAGTTCTCCACCTCGGGATCGATCCTGAGCGTCCCCAAGATGTTCGACGACCTGCTCTTCGGATTCTATCAGGAGAAACTGACGGAAACGTTCGAGCCTTACGTCAACAATACCAACTCGCGCCGGCTGACTATCGACGACAAGACTTTCTTCACCACGCCGACGAACGACAAGCGTTCGGGTTTCATCAAGACCTCGACCAATTTCCTCACGAAATACACCGTCAACGTCTCCGATGAAAAGGACAAGATCGTCCCGAACATCCGTATCAGCGAGGCTTACTACATCGCCGCCGAATGCCTTTACAAGACCGACATGAAGACGGCCGCCGCCGACCTGATGGTCGTGCGCAAGGCCCGCGGCTACTCGTCGCCCGTGCTTTCGGGCACGATGACCGAAGATGCGTTCTGGGAGGCCCTGACCTACGAATACCGCAAGGAGTTCATCGGCGAGGGGCAGCTCATCTTCTTCTACAAGCGCACCAACCGTCCGATCACCTTCTCCGAAGGCAAATTCGACCACAAGGGCAAACTCACCCTGCCGGTTCCCGACAGCGAAAGCGCGATCTAACCGATGAAACACATGAAAGCAGACACGATGAAAAAGACGACAGCCATACTTGCAGCGGCAGCGGCATTGGCCATGACCGCCTGCAACAAGTCGGAGATTCTCGCTCCGACCGACCAGCGATACATCTACATGTCGTATCCGGAGAGCGGGAATCCGGTTTTCAATTTCTCGTTCATCTCCACGACCAAGGAGACCGTGCAGATCGCCGTGCCGATCAAATTCGCCGGACGGCCGCTGACCGAGGACCTCTCCTACGCCCTGAAGGTCTACCCCGGAGACGAGCAGACGACGCTGAAAGCCAACGAAGAGTACGAACTCCCGGAGCTGGTTTTCCACAAGGAGAGCTTCCTCGACACGATCTTCGTCACGGTCCACAAGACCGCCCGGATGGAGAACGGCACCTACAACCTCAAATTCAGCCTCGAAAGCAACGAGAACTTCTTCGCTACGCAGACCGGATTTCTGGAGGCCGAACTCCGCGTCACGGCGCAGATCGCGCAGCCTTCGTGGTGGAACCAGTCGGTCGTGGATTTCTATCTGGGAACATACAGCGACAAAAAGTTCGGACTGTTCTCGCAGAATATCTTCACGGGCGACTACGGCGAACTGAGCGACAGCGAAAAACGGTTCTATGCGCTCAAATTCAAGTACTGGCTCGCAGAGAATCCCCAGACGGAGGAGGACGGCACACAGATGAAAGTGGCGATCCAGGGTTAACCATTAAAAGAGACAGACTATGAAACGATATCTATTTCTGATTCCGGCCGTCGTGGCGGCGCTGCTGACCGGATGTTACAGCGACGACACGAACACCGACTACAAGACGCTCGACCTGCCGGTGATCGACAACCCGGAAAACGACCTGGCGCTGTTCGTCCCCAACCGGGCCTACAAGATCAAACTCGCCGACCGCTTGCAGATCACGCCCAACGTCGTCTACAAGAACATGAACGACCTCTCGTACCGCTGGGTCATCGACGGCAGGGAGGTAGCCACGACGAAGGATCTCGACTGGGAGTGCGACATGGAAGCCAACCGGGTCTACTGCTATTTCGAGATTCACCGCAACTCCGCGGAAAACTCCACGATCTTCCCTTTCAGCATCGAACTCGATCAGCCTTACGTGACGGGTTACAACCTGTTGGTCGAAAAGGACGGGGCGCTGCGCTACGACTTTATCAGCTATACCGTGGCGGCGCTTTACACATTCGACTACTACGAGAACGGCGCCGGCATCCAGATTCCTTTCACGGGCGACAACCCCCGCTTGCAGGAGTACTGGTCGTGCGAAAAGTCATCCGTCATCGGCAAAGAGATGTTCCTCGACGACGATCCGGAGAACTGCGCCTCGTTCAGCGGCGAAACCCTGCTGCACGAAATGACGCTGAAGCAAGAGTTCCTCAATGAGGAGTTTCCGGAGAACTTCCGGGTGAAGGACTTCATGCACGGCGGCTTCATCAGCTACGTGATGGCCGACGACGGGCGTGTCTTCCAGCGCAAGGGCTCGCGCATCTACTATACGGGACATTTCCTCGACCTGCCGGTGCGTTACGACGGCAAGCAGATCAACGGGGTGAAATTCATCACGGCGCGCTACGCCGAAGGCTACGGTCTGATCTACGACCAGACTGAAAACGGCGGCCGTTTCCTGGTGGCCAATCTCGATTACAGCACCTCCGAGGCGGATTCCGGCGAAAGGGCGGGAAATATCACGGAATTCCCCGACGACAGCGGCATGAGCGGCATCACCGACTACGAGTTCATCGACGGCTGGTTCATCAAGGACGCCAACGTCATGGCCTATCCCCAGCAGTCGGGCGTCATGATGCTGTTCCGCAAGAAGTCCGACGGCAAATATTACACGCGCGAGGTGAAGATCTCCTACACGCCGAGAACCTCGGCCGTAGAGATGTCGGAGGTCTACGAGGAGGTTTACCGCGAACTCCCCGAGTTCGGTCCCGACAGCAAGACGTGCGTCATCCGCATCGACGGCGGCAGCTACTACAAGTCGGGTTACATGTTCTACACCGCGGCGTCGAATCCGCGCAAGGTGCTGGTCAAGGAGCGCACGGCGACGGGAGCTCCCACGGAGTTCCACACGTTCGATCAGGATGTCGTGGCCATTGTCGAAGGTCCGATGAAGAGCAACAACTGCTATATGCTCTTCGCATTGGCCGACGGCACGGTGATGATGTACACCACCTCGAACCGGAGCGTGGGTTCGGGCGTGAACTTCCTCACCTTCGAGGAGGAGCGCGTCATCGAGAAATACCGGATCGACGGCAAAATCCGCTGGGCCGGATTCAAATACGGCAACATCTCGAACTTCTGATCCGCGGGGCATAGCCCTCGGAAAAACGCAATTTCGGGCAGGTACGACGGAGAGTTTTCGCTCTCCGCGGCCTGCCCGAAATATTTTGCCCCCAGGGCCGCCGCTCCCGGCGCCGGGAGGGGTCAGATACCGCCCCCGTCCTCGAAAGTCGAGATGCTCGCACGCCCCTGAACGACCCGCGAATAGGGCGGCAGATCGGTCGTCTGCCAGACGTTGCCGCCGATGACCGAATCGTGGCCGATCCGCACGCGGCCCAGAATCGAAGAGTTGGAATAAACCACCACGCGGTCTTCGAGAATCGGGTGGCGCGGTTCGCGGAGGATGTTGCCCGCGGCGTCGAACTTGAAGCTCTTGGCGCCGAGCGTCACGCCCTGATAGAGCCGCACGTGGTCGCCGATGACGCACGTTTCGCCGATCACGACACCCGTACCGTGGTCGATGCTGAAATATTCGCCGATCTCGGCACCGGGGTGTATGTCGATGCCCGTGGCTGAGTGGGCCGCCTCGGAGATCAGCCGCGGGAGGATCGGCACGCCGAGTTGCAGCAGGGCGTGCGCGAAACGGTAGTGGGTCATGGCGACAAGGGCCGGATAGCAAAGGATCACCTCCTCGTAGCTCGCGGCCGCAGGGTCGCCGTCGAAGACGGCCTTCACGTCGGTTCCGAGCCGGCGGCGCAGTTCGGGCAGCAGCTCCAGCAACTGTCCGGCGACCCGCTCGCCGAACCGCCCGGCGTCCGGATGCTCCCCGCGGCGGAAGATGGCGCAGGCCCGGGCGCTCTGGCGGGCGAGAATGGAGTAGAGGTCGCCGAGGAGCCCGCCGAGCGGTTCCGAGTCGAAATACCCGGCGAAGACCGCCGAGCGGAAAAGCAGCAGGGCACGTTTCAGTTCCGCGGGGTCGATACCCGCCGAAGCGGCCGCAGGGATGTGGGCATCCGGCGCTGCGAGGGCTTCGGCGATCCGCCCGAAGCGCATATCGGAGGATGCGGGGTTCATAGGCGGATATCGGTTTTGTATTCGTCGAAAGCGTACAGCAGGGTCGAAAGATAGCGTTCGCCCGTGTCCGGCAGCAGCACGACGATCGTTTTGCCGCGGTACTCCTCCCGTTTGGCCAGTTGCAGGGCCGCGTATGCGGCGGCTCCGGACGAGATGCCGACCAACAGCCCCTCGCGCGAGGCCAGCAGCCGCGCCGTAACGATGGCTTCGTCGTCGGCGACCGGCACGACGAGATCCACAACCGAGGGATCGTAGTTCCCGGGAACGAAGCCGGCGCCGATACCCTGTATCTTATGGGCCCCCGAGGCTCCGCCCGACAGCACGGGAGAGGAGGCCGGTTCCACGGCCGCAATCCGTACCGCGGGATTCAGCTCTTTGAGCCGGCGGCCTGTGCCGCTGACGGTTCCGCCCGTGCCGACCCCGGCCACGAAAAGGTCGATTCCGCCCTCGGTGTCGCGCCAGATCTCCTCGGCAGTGGTGCGGTAGTGCCGCGCGGGATTGGCAGGGTTCTCGAACTGCTGGAGGATGACCGAGCCGGGAATCTCCTCACGGAGCGCCTGCGCCCGGGCGATGGCCCCCTTCATCCCCTCGGCGCCGGGGGTGAGGACCACCTGCGCGCCGTAGGCCGCCACGAGCCGCCGACGCTCGACGCTCATCGTCTCGGGCATGGTCAGAATCAGCCGGTAGCCCTTCAGGGCGCTGACCAGCGCCAGCCCGACGCCCGTATTTCCGCTCGTGGGTTCGATGATCGTGGCTCCGGGACGGAGTGCGCCGTCGGCTTCGGCCCGCTCGACCATCGCCAGGGCGACGCGGTCCTTCACGCTTCCCGCGGGATTGAACAGTTCGACTTTCGCCACGACCCTCGCCACAGCGCCCGCATCCCGGCCCAGACGCTCCAATTCGACCATCGGCGTATCACCGACAAGTTCCAGAACGGAATTCACAATTTTCTTCATAATTTCCGGTTTTTCTTGAAAAACAAAAAAAGCGGCAGACAAACGTCTGCCGCCGAATCTATAAAACGATAGGAATTACCTCATTGAATCACTTCCTTCACACTTCAACCCTGCCCGGCAGCAGACACGACGAATCGCAACGACAACAGATCGCCGCTGCACAACACATCGTATTTTTTACTGTCAGCATGAAAAACACAGGGTTCAATCGGAAGCAAATATAAATCATTTTTTCGAGAAATCCAATCATTTCTTCTTCGTTCCGGCCCGAAGGCCGCAATCAGCGCTCCTTTCGGCTCTCGAGGTAGTGGCGGTATTCGACCGGAGTCACCTTGATGAACTGGGGCGCATAGCGTTCCCACTCTTCGAGCATCCTGCGTCCTATGAGGCTGTCGGTGTGACGGACGTGCGCCGCGATCAGCCGATGGAGTTCCTCCCGGTCGTCGGCGTTGTCCAGCAGGGTCAGTTCGACCATCTCCATGTTGCAGTAATAGTCGAAATCTCCGCGCGGGTTCCAGACGTAGGCGATGCCGCCGCTCATGCCGGCCGCGAAGTTGCGCCCGGTCTGTCCGAGCACGGCCACGCGGCCCCCGGTCATGTATTCGCAGCCGTGGTCGCCCACGCCCTCGACGACGGCCGTGGCGCCGCTGTTGCGCACGCAGAAGCGTTCGCCGACCCGTCCGTCGATGTAGGCTTCGCCGCCCGTCGCCCCGTAGAGCAGGGTGTTTCCGGCAATGACGTTCCCTTCGGCCGCGAAGCGCGACCCGGCGGGCGGAACGACGACGATCCGGCCGCCGGAGAGGCCCTTGCCGAGATAGTCGTTGGCGTCGCCTTCGAGGCGGAACGAGATTCCCGGCGCGAGGAAGGCCCCGAAACTCTGCCCGGCGCTTCCGCGGAACGTGACCGAAAGCGCCTCGGCCGGAAGGCCCCCGCGTCCGCACTTCCGCGTGACGTATCCGCTGAGCATAGCGCCGACGCTGCGGTCCGTGTTGGCGATCGGGAAGGTCTGCGAAACGCTCTTCCCGTCCCGGAGAATCCGGTCGGCCAGCGGCAGCAGCAGCTGGTCCGGAACCTCGGCCAGCGCGTGTTCCTGCGGCAGGCGGCAGCGGATGTCGGCGTCGCCGGCGGGCCGGTGGAGCAAACGCCGCAGATCGAGCCGTGCGACGGGGCTCTCCGGCGGTGCGGTGCGCTGGCGCAGCAGGTCGCTGCGTCCGATCAGATCGTCGAGACGCTCGTAACCCAGCTCCGCGATGCGGCGGCGGATGTCCTCGGCCAACAACCGGAAGTAGTTGATCAGCCGGTCGGCGGTCCCGGTGAAGCGTTCGCGCAGCTGCGGGTCCTGCGTCGCCACGCCCATCGGACAGGTGTTGGTATGGCACTTGCGCAGCATCCGGCACCCCAGCGCCACGAGCGCCGCCGTGCCGAATCCGTACTCCTCGGCCCCCAGCAGGGCGCTGACCAGCACGTCGCGGGCGCATTTCAGCTGCCCGTCGGCTTGCAGGCGCACCCGGCCGCGAAGCCGGTTGAGGACGAGCGTCTGCTGAATCTCCGCAAGTCCGATCTCGACCGGAACGCCCGCGTATTTCATCGAATCCGCGGGGCTGGCACCCGTACCGCCGTCGCAGCCGCTGATCAGAATCTTGTCGGCCTTCGCCTTGGCAACGCCCGCGGCGATGGTTCCCACGCCGCTCTCGGCCACCAGCTTCACGCTGACGAGCGCTTCGGGATTGACATTCTTCAGGTCGAAGATCAGCTGGGCCAGGTCCTCGATCGAATAGATGTCGTGGTGAGGCGGCGGCGAGATGAGCGTGATGCCGGGAATCGAGTGGCGGGTGCGGGCGATCATCTCATCGACCTTGAAGCCCGGCAGCTGACCTCCCTCGCCCGGCTTCGCGCCCTGGGCGACCTTGATCTGAATCTCGTCGGCATTGACCAGATACTCCGCATCGACGCCGAAACGCCCCGATGCGACCTGCTTCACCGCACTGCGCAGCGACGTGCCGTCGGGAAGCGGGGTGTTGCGGGCGGGGTCCTCGCCCCCTTCGCCGGTGTTGCTCTGACCGCCGATGCGGTTCATCGCGGCCGCGAGCGTCTCGTGGACCTCGCGGCTGATGGCGCCGAACGACATCGCCTCGACGACGAAACGCCGCATGATCGCCTCGGCGGGTTCGACCCGCTCCAGCGGTATCGGGGCCCGGGGGCTGACGATCTCGATCGCATCCCGCAGAAACGCAGGCGTATCGGCGTGCTCGGCGTGGCGGGTGAATTCGGCGAACTTCTCCGGATCGCCCGTCTGCGCCGCGGCCTGGAGCGAGAGCACCGTAGCGGGATTCCAGCCGTGGAACTCGCCGTCGCGGCGGTAGGCATAGCGCCCCACGTTTTCGAGCGGTTCGTCGGCGGCTCCCGGGGCGAATCCCAGCGCGTGCATGGCCGAAGCCTGCCGGGCCACGTCGTCCGGACCGATGCCGCCGATCGACGAGATGCCGCCGCCCATATAACGTCCGAGCAGCTTCTCGCCGACGCCGAGCGGTTCGAACAGCGCGGCGCCCCGGTAGCTGCGGATGGTCGAGATGCCCATCTTGGACATGATTTTCAGCATCCCCTTGTCCACGGCCTTGATGTAATGGCGCTCCGCAGCCTCGAAGTCGAGCTGCAACTCCCCGGAGGCGGTCAGCGCCTTGAGAATGGCGAACGCCATGTAGGGATTGACCCCGCTGGCGCCGTAGCCCATCAGCAGGGCGACGTGCATCGTTTCGCACACCTCGCCGCTCTCGACGATCACGGCGATCTGCGAACGCTTGCGGCGGGATATCAGGTAGTGGTGCACGGCCGACATGGCCAGCAGCGAGGGGATGGCGGCATGCGCGGCATCGACGCCGCGGTCGCTGAGGATCATATAGTTGTATCCGTCGTCCACCGCCTTTTCCGCGGCCCGGCACAGTTCGCCGAGCGCCTTTTCGAGCGCCGCGCCGTCGCCGCCGACCGGGAAGAGCATCGGCAGCGTGATCGTGCGGAATCCCTTGTACTCCAGATGGCGCAGGATGTCCAGATCGCGGTCCGAAATGATCGGCGAGGACATCATCACCACCTTGCACAACTCCGGAGAGGGTTTCAGAATGTTCTTGCGCACGGCGCCGATGTAGCTCGTCAGCGACATGACCAGCTCCTCGCGGATGGAGTCCATAGGCGGGTTGGTGACCTGGGCGAACTGCTGGCGGAAGAAATTGAAGAATCGCTGGGGTTTCCGCGACAGCACGGCGATCGGCGTGTCGTCGCCCATCGAAACCAGCGGTCCGGCCGCAGCCGCAGCCATCGGCCGGATGATGCGGTCGATCTCCTCCCGGTCGTAGCCGAAGGCGCGCAGCAGCTGGGGGTAATTCTCCACCTCGTGCGTCACGCAGCGTCCGCTGGTGATGTTTTTCAGAAGAATGCGGTTGTCGTGCAGCCACTCGTCATAGGGATGTTCGTTGGCCAGCCGGCTCTTTATCTCGTCGTCGAACAGAATCTGCCCCTGCTCGGTATCGACCATGACGATCTTGCCCGGCTCCAGACGCCCTTTCGACTCGATATCGGCGGCCGGAATGTCCAGCACGCCCGTCTCGGAGGCGATGACCATCAGCCCGTCGCGCGTGATGAGATAACGGGCCGGGCGCAGGCCGTTGCGGTCGAGCATGCCGCCCGCATAACGGCCGTCGGAGAAGATGACGGCCGCGGGACCGTCCCAGGGAGCCATGAAGATGGAGTGGTATTCGTAAAAGCTCTTCAGCTTCTTCGAGAGCGGATTCTTCTCGTTGAAGCTCTCCGGAACGAGCATCGCCAGCGCATGCGGCAGCGACATGCCGCCGCGCAGGAAAAATTCGAGCGCATTGTCGAACGACGCGCTGTCGCTCATCCCCGGCTGGATGATCGGCCCGAGGCCGCCCTCCGCATCGCCGGCGAACTCGGGGTGGAGCACCGCCTCGCGCGTCCCCATCCAGAGCCGGTTGCCGCGGATGGTGTTGATCTCGCCGTTGTGCCCGATCAACCGGAAGGGCTGCGCGAGGCTCCACGTCGGGAAGGTATTGGTCGAAAAACGCGAATGCACCAGAGCGATGGCGCTCGAAAAGTAGGGGCTTTGCAGATCGGTGAAGTAGTGGCGCAGCTGGCGGGAGGAGAGCATCCCTTTGTAGACGATCGTCCGGGTCGAGAGACTGACGATGTAGCAGCTCTGCTTGTCGCGGATGGCGGAGCCGGCCAGCCGGAATTCGATCCGCTTGCGGACGATGTAGAGCAACTCTTCGAGCCGCTGGCGGTCGTCGCACCCCACGATGAAGAGTTGCCGGATGACGGGCTCCGTCGCCGCGGCGTCGGCGCCGAGGATCGAACTGTCAACGGGAACGTTGCGCGACGCCGTCAGACGAAGCCCCTGCTCCTCGACGACCTCCGTCACCAGCTGCATGAAAAGCTGCTGGTCGGCGCCGTCGCGCGGCAGGAAGACCATGCCGACGCCGTAACGCCCCTTCTCGGGCACGGGAATGCCGTTCAGCAGAATGAATTCATGGGGTATCTGCACCAGAATACCCGCACCGTCGCCGGTCTTGTTGTCCGAGCCTTCGGCTCCGCGGTGCGCCATATGCTCGAGGACGCACAGCCCCTGTTCGACGACCGAATGGTATTTGTTTCCGTTGATGTTGACGACGAGTCCGACGCCGCAGGCGTCATGCTCGCATTCCGGGCGGTACAATCCTCCGTCCGGCATAGTTTGTTCTCTGTTCATAGGGCAACCTGATCTAACCGCTACAAATATAACGATTTCTGAAAAAAAAGAGCCGTTTCGGCGCATTTGTTTTGAAATTATTTTAATAATGCCTATATTTGCAACGGATACAATACAGCGGCAATCATGCGAAAAACATCTCCGGATACACGCAACGACCGATGGTCGATCACCATCGAATCTGCCGCCTCACGACAGCGCTGACACGACGCCACAGGGAAATCGACCCTCGTGGCGTTTTTCTTTCCGGCTTTTCGCCTGCGGCGGAAAGACCCGGGTCCGCAAATCCGGGATTTCAGGAAATTCCCAAACCCAATCCAATATATTATTATGAAGAAAATCGAAGCTGTCATCCGTCGAACGAGGTTCGAGGAGACGAAGGAAGCCTTGCTGGAAAACGGCGTGGAGTGGTTCTCCTACGTCGATGTGCGGGGCTCGGGCCACGCCCGCAACCGCCGCGTCTACCGCGGCGTGATGTATGAAACGGACATCATCGAGCGCATGATGCTGATCCTGATCGTCCGCGACGAACTGTGCGACAAGGCCATCGACACGATCATCCGCACGGCGCGCACGGGCGAGATCGGCGACGGGCGCGTCTGGGTGTCGGACATCGACCACTATTACAGCATCCGCACGGGACGCTGCGACGAGCAGATCAATCACAAGCGGTCGCCCGAAGAGATGGCGGCCGGGACTCCGGAGAAAAAGTAAATACGAACGAAGGTTAGGTTAAGATTTCAGGTTATGGAAAACACGATGGACATCACGGCCCGCATCGACGGGCTCTCTTCGGCCGCAGACACCATCTGGGTGCTGCTGGCGGCAATTCTTATCTTCATGATGCAGATGGGCTTCGCATCGGTGGAGGCCGGCTTCACACGGTCGAAGAACACGGCCAACATCCTGATGAAGAATCTGCTCGACTTCTGTTTCGGGGCTTTGCTGTTCTGGCTTCTGGGCTTCCGGCTGATGTTCGGGGCCGACGCGATCGCCGGGCTGCTGGCCAATCCGTTCGCACCCGGCGCCTCCATCCCGGACAACATTCCACAGACCGCGTTTCTGATCTTCCAGACCATGTTCTGCGCCACGACGGCCACCATCGTCTCGGGAGCTATGGCCGAACGGACGCAGTTCAGAGCCTATTTCGTCTATTGCATCTTCATCTCGGCGCTCGTCTACCCGCTGGCCGGACACTGGACCTGGGGCGGCGGCTGGCTGGCCGCCCTGGGCTTCCACGACTTCGCCGGGTCGGCCGTAGTGCACTCCGTGGGCGGATGGCTGGCGCTCGTAGGGGCGGCGCTGGTCGGCCCGCGCATCGGGAAATACAAGAACGGGAAACCCCGGGCCATCCTCGGGCACAATCTGACCATCGCCACGCTGGGCGTCTTCATCCTCTGGATCGGCTGGTTCGGATTCAACCCCGGCAGCACGGTGGGCATAGCGACCCCCGCCTTGCAGGAGAGCGCCTCGCAGGTCTTCATGAACACCAATATCGCCGCTGCGACGGGTGCGCTCACCGCATTGTTCGCGGCCTGGTTCCGTTACGGAAAGCCGTCGTTGTCGCTGTCGCTCAACGGGGTGCTCGCCGGCCTGGTCGGCATCACGGCCGGCTGCGATGCGGTGACGCCGGCCGGCGCGGCGGCGATCGGCATTCTCTGCGGCATGGCGATGGTCTTCGCCGTGAACTTCTTCGACGCCGTCGTGAAGGTTGACGACCCGGTGGGCGCGATCTCCGTGCACGGAGTGTGCGGTTCGCTGGGAACCGTGCTGACCGGAATGTTCGCTACCGACGGCGGTCTGTTCTACGGCGGGGGCTGGCGGATGCTCGGCATTCAGACGCTCGGAGCCGCCGTTTACGCCGCGTGGGCGCTCGTCTGCGGCCTCATCCTCTTCGGAACCATCCGCAGCACGATCGGACTGCGCGTCGATCGCCGCATCGAAGAGGACGGACTCGACTACTACGAACACGGCGAAACATCCTACAACAGCTGATCCGGGCAGCCGAGCGTTCCGATCAGCGCACGGCGGCGTCCAGCGCCTGTTCGATGTCGGCGATCAGGTCATCGACATGCTCCGTGCCGACGGAGAGGCGCACCGTGGCGGGCGTGATCCCCTGCGCGGCCAGCTCCTCGGGCGAAAGCTGCGAGTGGGTGGTCGTCGCCGGGTGGATCACCAGCGACTTCACGTCGGCGACGTTCGCAAGCAGCGAGAAGATCTCCAGCGAGTCGATGAAACGGTGCGCCTCCTCCTGACCGCCGCGGATCTCGAAGGTGAAGATCGAGCCGCCGCCCTGCGGGAAATACCTTTCATAGAGCGCGTGGTCGGGATGGCCGGGCAGCGCCGGGTGGTTCACCCGGACGACTCCGGGGTGGTGCGACAGGTACTCCACCACCTTCAGGGCGTTCTGCACGTGCCGCTCGACACGCAGCGAGAGAGTTTCGAGCCCCTGCAACAGAATGAAGGCGTTGAAGGGCGAGAGCGCGGCGCCCGTATCGCGCAACAGGATCGCACGGATGCGCACGGCATAGGCCGCAGCGCCGGCCGCTTCGGTGAAGCGCACGCCGTGGTAGCTGGGATCGGGTTCGGAGAGCTGCGGGAATTTGCCCGAGGCGGCCCAGTCGAAGCGGCCCGAGTCAACGATCACGCCGCCCAGCGACGTGCCGTGGCCGCCGATGAACTTCGTCGCCGAATGCACGACGATGTCGGCACCGTGTTCGATGGGCCGGATCAGATAGGGAGTTCCGAACGTATTATCGACGATCAGCGGAATCCCGTGGCGGTGTGCGACGGCGGCCACAGCTTCGATGTCGATGACGTTCGAATTGGGATTTCCCAGCGTCTCGATGAAGATCGCCCGGGTCTCGGGGCGCACGGCCCGCTCGAAATTCGCAACGTCCGACGGATCGACGAAAGTCGCCGTCACGCCATAGGTCGGCAGCGTATTCGCCAGCAAGTTGTAGGTGCCGCCGTAGATGGTTTCGGCCGCAACGATGTGCTCCCCCGCGCGGGTGATATTCTGAAAGGCGTAGGCGATGGCCGCGGCTCCCGAGGCTACGGCCAGCGCCGCGACGCCGCCTTCGAGCGCGGCGACACGCTCCTCGAAGACCGACTGCGTCGGATTGGTCAGGCGTCCGTAGATATTGCCGGGGTCCTGCAATCCGAAACGGGCGGCGGCGTGCGCCGAGTTGCGGAAGACATAGGAGGTGGTCTGATAGATCGGCACCGCACGAGCGTCGGTCACGGGATCGGGCCGCTCCTGGCCCACATGGAGTTGCAGCGTTTCGAAGTGGAGATTTTCGCGTTTCATAGCCGTAAGAGTTAATATCGTTCAACACTTGCAAAGCTACGATCTGCAAATTTTTCAAACAAGAAATCCGAAAAATATGGAAAATATCGCTATTTTTACACCCTAACACAGAAAATAACCGTAGACCGGCCGCCGAAAAACGGCTCCGGAAAGAATTTTATTCCATGAACAGACTCGACAAGACCGATTTGCAGATCCTGCGCATCCTGCAAGAGAACGCCCGCCTGACGACCAAGGAGCTCGCCGCACGTGTGCATCTCTCGCCCACGCCCGTATTCGAACGGCTCAAGCGGCTCGACAACGAGGGCTATATCCGCAAATACGTCGCCGTGCTCGACGCCGAGAAGCTCCACTGCGGCTTCGTCGTCTTTTGCAGCGTAAAGCTCCGGCGCCTCAACCGCGACATCGCCGCCGAATTTACGCGCATCGTGCGCGGAATTCCCGAGGTCACCGAGTGCTACAACATCTCGGGCGACTACGACTATCTGCTGAAAATACACGCCCCCGACATGAAATACTATCAGGAGTTCACGCTCAACGTGTTGGGAACCATCGACAGCCTCGGGTCGCTCATGAGCACTTTCGTCATGGACGAGGTGAAACACGACTACGGCATCCCGATCGGGAACCTGTGACGCCCGCTGCCCAGCTCCCGGAAGCGTCTATTTCAGGTCGGCGAACAGCGCGAGAAGGGAGCCGAAAAGGAAGACGAACTTGCTGAGTTTGAGCCGCAGCGAACGATAGCCGCGGTACTTCTGGGTTTTGACCGTATTGATGCTGATGCCCAGCCGGCGGGCGATCTCCGCACCCTTGAACCCGGCGATCGAAAGGCGTATGATCCGGCTCTGCTCCGAAGGCAGCGCGCGGATGTCGCTGTAAAGCCGGCGGATAACCTCCTCGCCGACCATTCCGGCAAGTAGCCCGGACTCCTCCTCGGGATCGACGTGGGGGGGGAGGAATTTCCGTCGCGCAGGCTCTGTTCGTGCATGTTGCGCAGCAACGATTCGCGGTTGCTGCGGTCACGCCTGTAAGCCAGCGAATTGCGGTAGACCGAACGGTAGAGATAGGCCGCAAGTTCGGGAAGCACCGAAAAGGTCCGGTCCGACTGCCACATCCGGAGCAGCAGTTCCTGGACGAGATCCTCGGCGAAGGCGGCATCGCCCGTCAGCGACGCGGAGTAGGCGCAGAGCGCCTTGTAGTAACGGGCGTAAAGCTCCTCCCAGGCAGCGGGCTCTTTCCCGTTGACCCGGTTCACGAACTTTTCCGATTCCGTCGGTCTTCTCTCCATGACTGTTTTTCCGGCCTGTACAAAAGGGGGCTGTCTGCAAATATAGGCATTTTACACCGTATATATATGCGTTTCGGACATTTTTCTACGCAGTCCGGACATTGCCCGGCGTTACATTTTTCAACCAAAAACACGGGTCGGGACGATATTTATTCCGAATTCGGACCGACGACATGATAAATCGTCGCAAAAAGTTGCATTTCAATTAAATTTTCCTAATTTTGTAGAATCCGAATCACACCGCCGATCTTATGGAAAAACGCGAACTTTTACTCGGAGACGAAGCCCTCGCGCTGGGGGCGCTCCATGCGGGACTGTCGGGTGTCTATGCCTATCCGGGCACACCCTCGACCGAAATCACCGAATACATCCAGGGACATCCCCTCGCCGCCGCGCGCGGCGTCCACCGCACGTGGTCGTCGAACGAAAAGACGGCCGTGGAAGAGGCGCTCGGCATGTCGTTCGCCGGCAAACGCGCGCTGGTCTGCATGAAGCACGTGGGCATGAACGTGGCGGCCGACGCCTTCGTCAACTCGGCGATGACCGGGGCCAACGGCGGACTGGTCGTCGTGGCGGCCGACGACCCTTCGATGCACTCCTCGCAGAACGAGCAGGATTCGCGCTTCTACGGGAAATTCGCCCTCGTGCCGACGTTCGAACCCTCGACGCAGCAGGAGGCTTACGACATGGCGAAGGCCGCGTTCGAACTCTCGGAGCGGTTCCGGATTCCGGTGCTGATGCGCCTGACGACCCGCATGGCCCACTCGCGGGCGGTGGTCGAGGTGACGGAGCCCCGGGCCGAAAACGAACTGCACGCGCCCGCCGACACCCGCCGGTGGGTGCTCATGCCGGGCAACTCGCGCGTGAGGTACAAAGGTCTGCTGGACGACTACGCCCGGCTGGAAGAGGCCGCCGCCGCAAGCCCGTTCAACGCCTATGCGGAGGGTCCGGACAAACGGCTGGGCATCATCGCCTGCGGCATCGCCCACAACTACGTGATGGAGAACTACCCCGACGGCTGTCCGCATCCGGTGCTGAAACTGTCGCAATACCCGCTGCCCCGCGATCTGGTGCGGCGCATGGCCTCGGAGTGCCAGGCGCTGCTCGTCGTCGAGGAGGGGCAGCCCGTCGTTGAGGAGGCCGTGCGGGGCGTACTGCCGGGCCCCCTGCCGATCCAGGGCCGCCTGACGGGCGAACTGCCCCGCACCGGGGAGCTCACGCCCGACAGCGTGCGCGCGGCCCTCGGGATGTCCCCGCACCGGACACACGCCGCCAGCGAGATCGTCGTGCCCCGCCCGCCCGCACTGTGCCAGGGATGCGGACACCGCGACATGTACACCGCACTGACCGAGGTGGTCCGCGAGGAGTACCCCTCCGGCAGGGTTTTCAGCGACATCGGCTGCTACACGCTGGGATGGCTGGCTCCGTTCCACGCCATCGATACCTGCGTGGACATGGGAGCCTCGATCACCATGGCCAAAGGCGCCGCCGACGCAGGCCAGCACCCCTCGATCGCCGTGATCGGCGACTCGACCTTCACCCATTCGGGCATGACGGGGCTGCTGGACGCCGTGAACGAACGGGCGAACATCACGGTCATCATCTCGGACAACCTCACGACGGGCATGACCGGCGGTCAGGATTCGGCCGGCACGGGGCGTCTCGAACAGATATGCGCCGGCATCGGCGTCGATCCGGAGCACATCCGCGTGACGGTGCCGCTGCCCAAGAACCGCGAAGAGCTGAAAGCGATGATCCGCGAGGAGATCGCCTGGCCGGGCGTATCGGTCATCATCCCGCGCCGCGAGTGCATCCAGACCGCAAAAAGACATAACACGGCAAAAAAATAAAGGCTTATGAAACGCGATATCATACTTTCAGGAGTCGGAGGGCAAGGCATCCTCTCCATCGCCACCGTCATCGGACGGGCGGCCCTCGCCGAAGGGTTGCAGCTGAAGCAGGCCGAGGTCCACGGCATGAGCCAGCGGGGCGGCGACGTGCAGTCGAACCTGCGCATCTCCTCGTCGGCGATCCATGCGGACCTCATCCCGCGGGGCGAAGCCGACCTCATCGTCTCGCTCGAACCGATGGAGGCGCTGCGCTACCTGCCGTGGCTGGCGCCCGACGGCTGGGTCATCACCGGCACGGTTCCGGTGGTCAACATCCCCGACTACCCCGACGCCGAGGCCCTGCAACGCGAACTGGACTCCCTGCCGCACGCGGTGACGCTCGACACCGACGCCCTGGCCCGGGCCGCGGCATCGCCCCGTTCGGCCAACATGGTGCTGCTGGGCGCCGCCGCGCCGATGCTGGGCATCGGGACCGAGCGGCTCGAAGCGGGCATCCGCGACATCTTCGCACGCAAGGGCGAACAGGTGGTGGAGATGAACCTCGCGGCGTTCCGCGCCGGCTGCGAAGCGACCCGAAAACAGACGAAACGATGATGAAGATACCCTTCGACAGATCCTGTCTGCGCTCCGCATTGGAGCGGATGGACATCGCGGACATCGCGCAGGCCACGATCCGCCAGTCGGGCGACATCGCCCGCATGATGGAGCGCGAAACCGGCGCCGAGTTCCTCCACCTCGAAATGGGCGTGCCGGGACTGCCGCCCGAGCGCGTGGGCGTCGAAGCCGAATGCGCGGCCCTGCAAGAGGGTGTCGCGTCGCGCTACCCCGCCATGCAGGGCATCCCGGAGCTGAAAAAGCAGGCTTCGCGCTTCCTCGAAGCCTTTCTCGGCGTGGAGATCGCCCCCGAAGGATGCGTCCCGACCGTCGGGTCGATGCAGGGCAGTTTCGCCGCGTTCCTGATGTGCTCGCAGCTCGACCCGGCCAAAAACAAGATTCTCTTCATCGACCCCGGATTCCCCGTGCAGCGCAGTCAGGTGCGCATCCTCGGCATCCCCTCGGAGTCGTTCGACATCTACGACTTCCGGGGCGAGAAACTGGGCCCGAAGATCGAGAGCTACCTCGCCGCCGGCGACGTGGCGGCCATCGTCTACTCGAACCCCAACAACCCGGCGTGGGTCTGCCTGACGGAGGAGGAGCTGCGCACGATCGGGGAGCTGGCCACGAAATACGACACCGTCGTCATCGAGGACCTCGCCTACCTCTGCATGGATTTCCGCAAGCCGCTGGGACGCCCCTTCGAACCGCCCTATCAGGCCACCGTCGCCCGCTACACGCAGAACTACATCCTGCTGGTTTCGGGTTCGAAGATATTCAGCTACGCCGGACAGCGGATCGCCGTGGCGGCCCTCTCCGAAACGCTCCGCCGCCGCGATTATCCGGCCCTGCGCCGGCGCTACAACATCGGACGGTTAGGCGACGCCTTCGTGCTGGTCTTCCTCTACGCGGCCTCGTCGGGCACGAGCCGCTCGGCGCAGCACGCTCTGGCGGCGATGTTCCGCGCGGCGGCCGACGGAGAGCTGGATTTCGTGGGCGAAGCCTCGGAGTACGCCCGCCGCGCCCGGCTCACCAAGGAGGCGTTCCTCCGCCACGGCTTCCGCATCGTCTACGACAAAGACCGCGACGAGGCCGTCAGCGACGGATTCTTCTACACGGTGGGCTACGGCACGATGACCAGCGCCGAACTGCTGAGCGAACTGCTGCTCTGCGGCATCTGCGCCATCTCGCTCACCTCGACCGGCAGCCGCCAGCACGGCATCCGGGTCTGCGTCTCGCAGCTGAACCGCCCCGAACAGTTCGGCCTGCTCGAAGAACGTTTGCGAATATTCGCCGAAACCCATAAATAGACGATTCCATGCGCTTTACGACTGCCGCGGAGGCGGTAAAACTCATCCGGTCCAACGACAGCGTCTACATTCAGGGCAGCACCTCGATTCCCGAGGCGCTCGTGGCCGCGATGGCCGACCGGGGCCCGGAACTCCGGGGCGTGAAGGTCTACTCGGCCTTCGCCGTGGGAGCCTTCGAGGCACCCTACTGCCGTCCCGAATACCGCGATTCGTTCCTCGTGAACAGCCTTTTCGTGGCCAACAACATCCGCCGCTGGCTGGCCGACGGCTACGGACAGTCGATCCCGGCCTTTCTGGGCGAGATTCCGGGGCTGTTCCGCGACGGCACGCTGCCCCTCGACTTCGCGCTCATCAACGTCTCGCCGCCCGACGCCGAGGGCTACTGCTCGTTCGGCGTCTCGGCCGATCTGGCGGTCTCGGCCGTGGAGTGCGCCAAGACCGTCATCGCACAGGTCAACAAGGCGATGCCCTACTCCTACGGCGACGCCGTGATCCACTACTCGCGCTTCGCCGCGGCCGTGGAGGTCGATTCCCCGCTGGTGGAGGTCCCGACGGCCGTGCCCACCGAAACCGAACTCAAAATCGGCCGTTACATCGCTGAACTGATCCCCGACGGAGCCACGCTCCAAATCGGCGTCGGAGGCATCCCCAATGCCGTGCTGGGGGCCCTCCGCGACCACAAGCACCTGGGGCTCCACACCGAGGCGATGACCGACGGTGTGCTGCCGCTGCTGGAAAGCGGCGTGATCGACAACTCGCAGAAAGCGGTGATGCCCGGCGTGACGGTGGCGTCGCTGGCCCTGGGCTCGCGCCGGCTGTACGACTATATGGACTACCGCAAAGATCTGGTGATGAAGGACGTGGCGTGGACCAACGATCCGTTCCGCATCCGGCAGAACCCCCGGGTCATGGCCATCAACTCGGCCGTGGAGGTGGACCTCACGGGGCAGGTGTGCGCCGATTCGGTCGGCGAACGCATCATCTCGGGCGTAGGCGGCCAGCACGACTTCATGTACGGCGGGGCGTTGTCCGAAGGGGGCAAGACCTTCATCGCCATCCCCTCGACCACGCCCAGAGGCGAATCGAAGATCAAGGCGCTGCTGACGCCCGGAGCGGGTGTCGTCACGACGCGCCACATGGTCCAGCACGTCGTCACCGAATACGGCGTGGCGCACCTCCGGGGCCGCAACCTCGCCGAACGGGCCCGGGCGCTGATCGCCGTGGCGCATCCCGCGGTCCGCGAAGAGCTGGAACGCGCCGCCACGGAACGCTACGGCTACTCGTTCCTGCGGATGAAACCGTAATCCCGTCCCGGCCCCGCGAGGCCGGGCTTTTTATAAAGAATATGTACAGGAAATACCTCTTTTTCGACCTCGACGGCACGCTGACCGACCCCATGCAGGGAATCACCCGCTCGGTGCAGTACGCCCTGCGCCATTTCGGCATCGACGAACCCGACCTGCGGAAACTCTGCCCCTTCATCGGGCCGCCGCTCGCCGATTCGTTCCGGGAGCGCTACGGCATGAGCGACGCCGAAGCGGCCGAAGCCGTCGCCAAATACCGCGAATACTACGCCCCGAAGGGCATCTTCGAAAACGACATCTACCCGGGCATTCCCGAACTGCTGGCCGCGACGGCCGCCGCGGGATGCGTGAACGTGATGGCGACCTCGAAACCCGCGCCGTTCGCCGAACGGATCGCCGAACACTTCGGCTTCGCCCGGTATTTCCGCCTCGTCAGCGGCAGCACGCTCGACGGCACGCGCACGACCAAGTCCGACGTGATCCGCCACGCCCTCGGCACGCTGGGGATCGCCCCGCAGGAGGCCGTGATGATCGGCGACCGCCGCTACGACATCGAAGGAGCCGCCGAAACAGGCCTCGCCTCGATCGCCGTCGGATGGGGATACGCCGCGCCGGGCGAACTGGAAGCAGCCCGCCCCGACCGCTTCGCCCCCGACATCGAAACGCTCCGACGGCTGTTGATCGGACAACCCTCCGGAGCCGTTTACGATTCGTAAGCCCCCTCTTATCGGGGAGGGGCAACATTTTATTGATTTTCGATAAAAATAAATTGTTTTTCAAAAAATTAATCCCTATATTTGCCCCCGCATGCGTAACGAACCGTTACCCGGCAACCCTCACCCGATGCGGACGGATTATGATCAAACTGGAAAACATCAACAAAACCTATAACAACGGTTCGCCGCTTCACGTGCTGAAGGGCATCGACCTCGAAGTCGGAAAAGGCGAACTGGTGTCGATCATGGGAGCCTCGGGTTCGGGCAAATCGACCCTGCTGAACATCCTCGGCATCCTCGACGACTACGACAGCGGCAGCTACTACCTCGCGGGCCGTCTCATCCGGAATCTCAACGAGACGCAGGCCGCCGCCGCGCGCAACCGGATGATCGGCTATATCTTCCAGTCGTTCAACCTCATCAACTACAAGAACGCCGTCGAAAACGTCGCCCTGCCGCTCTACTATCAGGGCGTCGCGCGCCGCAGACGCAACGCCCTGGCGCTGGAATACCTCGACATGCTGGGGCTGCGGGACTGGGCCTCGCACATGCCCAACGAGATGTCGGGCGGCCAGAAGCAGCGCGTGGCGATCGCCCGGGCGCTGATCAACCGACCCGAAATCATCCTCGCCGACGAGCCCACGGGCGCGCTGAACAGCGCCACTTCGCAGGAGGTGATGGACCTCCTGCGCCGGGTCAACACCGACCTGGGCATGACCATCATCTGCGTCACCCACGAACAGTCGATCGCCGACCAGACCGACAAGATCATCCGTCTCAGGGACGGCGTCATCAGCAGCATCGACCAAACGGGCCTCGGAAAACGATGAGGGAACTGCTGCTGGAGATATGGACCTCGGTGCGGCGCAACAAGCTGCGCACGTTCCTCACGGGCTTCTCGGTCGCGTGGGGCATCTTCATGCTCGTCATTCTGCTGGGCTCGGGCAACGGGCTGCAAAACGGCGTGCTGGCCAACTTCAACGACTACGCCACCAACTCCATCGACCTCTACGGCGGCCGGACCTCCGTGCCGTGGATGGGCTACGAGAAGGGACGCCGCATCCGGATGCGGAACAGCGACCTGGAGATTCTCGAACGGGAGTTCCCCGAGGTCGAGGAGGTCTCGGCCAACAAATGGCTCGACGGCAAGAAAGCCACTTACGGACACGAATTCACCCAGGTCTGGCTGCGGGGATCGCTCCCGAAGGTGCAGCAGATGGAGGGCATCAAGCTCTCGGCCGGACGCTACATCAACGACGCCGACGTGAAGAACTACCGCAAAGTCATCGTCATCGACGAACCGATGCGCCGCATCCTCTTCAAGGGCGCCGACCCGTTGGGCCGGCAGATCAAGGTCGGGGGCCTCGTCTTCACGGTCGTCGGCGTCATGCAGGGCGACGCCCAGCGTAACAACTCCTCGTGCACGATCCCCCTCACGACCGGACAGCTCATCTACACGGCCAACAATCCCGAGGTCAACAACGTCATCCTCACGCTGCGGGGCGTCGACACCGACGAACAGATGGAGGATTTCGAGAAACGCCTCATCAGCCGCCTCGCCGCCGAACACCACTTCGCCCCGGACGACCGGAGCGCCATCTGGATCAACAACACGATGGAGATGTACAAGAACATGATGGTCGTCTTCGGGGGCATCAACCTCTTCGTCTGGATCATCGGCCTCGGGACGCTGCTGGCGGGCATCGTCGGCGTGAGCAACATCATGCTGGTAACCGTCACCGAGCGCACCGCCGAATTCGGCATCCGCAAGGCTCTCGGGGCCAGACCGGCGTCGATCATCCGCCTGATCCTCACCGAATCGGTCCTGATCACCGCGGCGTTCGGCTACCTGGGGATGGTGCTGGGCGTGGCCGTGATGGAGACGGTCAACTACCTGCTCAACCAAATGCCGTCGCAACAGACCGAGGGCGGCATGAATTCGGTGTTCCTCGACCCGACGCTCGATCTGGGCGTAGCCGTGAGCGCCACGGTGGTACTGGTCGCCGCGGGCCTCATCGCCGGGTACATCCCCGCCTACCGCGCGGCACAACTGAAAACGATCGACGCTCTGCGTTACAACAAATAAAGCCATGTCCTTTTTCGACACAGACCGCTGGAACGAAATCTGGCAGACCATCGCCCGGAACCGCAAGCGCAGTATCATGACTGCGCTGGGGGTCTTCTGGGGTATCTTCATGCTGACGGTGATGCTGGGCGCGGGGATGGGTCTGGGACGTCTGTTCCGGGCGCAGCTGGGCGACATGTCGACCAACACGCTGCTCATGCAGCCCCAGCAGACCGGCATCCCCTACAAGGGCATGCCCAAAAACCGCTGGTGGTGGATGAACAACGAGGATGTGGAGACGGTGAAGCGGCTGCCCCAGGTGCAGTACGCCTCGGCGGTGCTCTGGGGCCGCGAGGTCCACGCCAGCTACCGGGAGCACAAGGGCGACTACACGCTGATGGGGTACACCCCCGACTACCAGAAAATCAATCCCCAGAAAATCCTCTACGGACGCTTTATCAACGAGGTCGACATGGTGCAGAAACGCAAATCCTGCGTCATCGGCACCCAGGTCTGCAAGGACCTGTTCCCCGGCGGAGAGGACCCCACGGGCAGGATCATCAAACTGAGCAACACCTATTTCCGGGTGGTCGGCGTGCTGCGCAAACAGAGTACCGCGATGTCGTTCAGCGACGTCGAGCGCACGATCGTGGTCCCCGTGTCGCTCGCGCAGCAGATGTTCGGGCGCGGCAACGGCATCGACATGCTCGCCGTGGCGGGCCGCGACGACACTCCGAGCAAGGAGGTCGACAAGGCGTGCCGCGAAGCGGTCTTCGCCCGCCACATCATCTCCCCGGACGACGAAAAAGCCGTCTGGTCGATGGCCACGGTCGAGATTTTCGAGAAGGTGATGGGACTGTTCAACGGCATCGCGCTGCTGACGTGGATCGTGGGACTCGGAACGCTGCTGGCGGGCATCGTCGGCGTGAGCAACATCATGCTGGTGCTCGTGAAGGAGCGCACGCAGGAGATCGGCATCCGCCGCGCGCTGGGCGCCCCGCCCCGGGCCATCATCGGACAGATACTCTCCGAGAGTTTCGTGCTCACGTTCATCGCAGGAGTGCTGGGGCTCACGACGGCCGTGGGCGTGCTCTCGGTGGTCGACTCGATCTACTACCAAGCCGTCACCGTGGCGCAGGACGGATTCGAGATATCGTGGATGATCTCGTTCGGCACGGGAATGCTCGCCCTCGTGATCCTCGTGGCAGGCAGTCTGCTGGCGGGCGTCATCCCCGCGACCCGCGCCCTGAAAATCAAAGCCGTGGACGCCATACGCGAAGAATAAGAACAAATATCAATACACAGCCCTATGAAAAAGTTTCTGAAGATTTTTGCCGGAGTGCTCTTCGCAGCGCTTTTACTGGGAACCTTCTGGTTCCTGTGGCAGAAAACCCGTCCGGTGAAGGTCGTCTACACGATCGTACAGCCCAAACTGGACACGCTCAAACAGTTCGTGGTGGCCACGGGCAAGGTCGAACCGCGCGACGAGGTGCTGATCAAGCCCCAGATCTCGGGCATCATCTCCAACGTCCGCAAGGAGGCCGGACAGTCGGTGAGCAAGGGCGAAGTGATCGCCACGGTGAAGGTCGTACCCGAAATGGGCCAGCTGTCGAGCGCCGAATCGCGCGTCTCGGTGGCCGAAATCTCGCTGGCGCAGACCCGCCGCGAACACGACCGCACGACGGCTTTGCACGCGAAAGGCGTCGTCTCGGACGAGGAGGCCGAGCAGAGCCGCACCGCCCTCGCCAAGGCCGAAGAGGAGCTGCAAAACGCCAGGGAGAACCTCGAAATCGTGAAGAACGGCATATCGAGCCGTTTCAAGGAACTGAGCAACACGCAGATACGTTCGACGATCGACGGCATGATCCTCGACGTGCCGATCAAGGTCGGCAACTCGGTGATTCAGGCCAACACGTTCAACGACGGCACGACGATCGCCACGGTGGCCGACATGTCGAACATGCTCTTCCGGGGCAACGTCGATGAGACGGACGTGGGCAAGCTCCGGGAGGGCATGCCCGTGAAACTCACCATCGGCGCATTGCAGAACGTCGAGCTGGACGCCCTGCTGGAATATGTCTCGCCGAAGGCCACCGAGGACAACGGCGTGGTGCTCTTCGAGGTCAAGGCGGCCGTGACGGTTCCGGACGAGGTTTTCGTGCGGGCGGGTTACAGCGCCAACGCCAGCGTGATGATCGAGAGCCGCGAAGGGGTGCTGACCCTCCCGGAGAGCACCGTGGAGTTCGAGGAGGGCAAGAGCTACGTCTACGTGCTGACCAGCGCCGAGGGAGCCGAGGAGCAGACTTTCGACAAACGCGAGGTGCAGCTGGGCCTTTCGGACGGCATAAACATCGAGATCAAGGAGGGCGTGACCGCCGGGGAGAAGATCCGCGGCGCCAAGGAGGACAAAAAGAAAAAGTAACCGCAAAAACACCGCATGATGAAAACCGGCATCTTATTCGCGGCCCTGTTCGCCGCCGTGGCGGCCTGTGCGCAGGGTGCGGCTCCGGAGGGCTCCGGGCAGTCGCCCGCGGCAAACGCCCCCTGGACGCTCGACGACTGCATCGGCTTCGCCCAGCGCAACAACATCGACGTGCAGCGGCGCACGTTGCAGGTCGAGAAGAGCGACGTGGATCTCTCGACAGCGAAATACAGCCGCCTGCCCGACCTGAACGCTTCGGTCGGCGCCGACGCCTCGTTCGGCCGCGTGCTGTCGAGCGACAACACCTATCAGACGAAGAACCAGACCTCGGGGTCGCTCAACGTCTCGGCCTCCATGCCCCTGTTTCAGGGCATGCGCATCAACCACCGGATCAAAGCCGGGAAACTGGACCTCGCGGCCGCCGTGCAGGATATGGAGCGCGCCCGCGAGGATGTGGCGATCAACGTCATGACGCTCTATCTGGAGGTGCTCTACAACAAGGAGATGGTCGGCGTGGCCGAACGCCAGCTGACGCTGAGCGAGCAGCAGGCCGGGCGGAGCCGGGCGCTGGCCGCCGCGGGCAAACAGCCCGAATCGGCCGTCTACGAGAGCGACGCCCTCGCGGCCGGCAGCCGCATGACCCTCACGCAGGCCCGCAACGACCTGCAACTGGCGCTGCTCAACCTGAGCCAGGCCCTCAACCGCGAGAGCGCCGCCGGCTTCGACATCGTCGCCCCGGCGCTCGACAGCATGGACCTCGCCGCACTCCACCGCCTCGGTTCGGCCGACGAGGTCTACGCCTATGCCGCCGAAAACCGTCCGCACATCCGGGCCGAACGGCTGCGGCTCGAAAGTTCGGAACACGCGGTGGCGGTCGCCCGCTCGGCGCTCTACCCTTCGCTGTCGCTCTCGGGCGGATACGGCACGGGGGTTTACAGCGCCGACAAGGACAAGTTCTGGGCCCAGGTGCGCCACAACAGCCGCGAATACGTGGGGCTCTCGCTCAACGTTCCGATCTTCAACCGCCGGGCCGCGCGCAACGACATCCGCACGGCGCAGATCGCCGTGCGCAGCCAGCGGCTGGCTGTCACCGAGGCCGAACGCGAGCTGCGCAAACTGATCGAACAGGCGTGGTACAACGCCGACGCCTCCTACGCCAAATACCGCTCGGCCGAAGCCGCCGCGGCATCGGCCCGGGTCGCCTTCGCCTACGAGGAGCGGAAAGCCGAAGCGGGCCGCTCGACCGTGTTCGACTTCAACGACGCCAAAACGCGCATGGAGAAGGCCGAAGCCGAGGCCGTGCAGGCCAAATACGAATTCGTATTCCGTTCGAAAATACTCGATTTCTACCGCGGGAAACCGCTGACGCTCTGAAAAAGCCCGCCCGCAATAAACAATTCGAAACAAATAGAGCGACCCGAAAAGGTCGCCCTATTGCCATCCGAAACATCAGTCCCAACAAAATCCCGGACGGCTTCCGGTAGTGAGTCCCGGACTTCCTCCGGCAGGAAAGTCCTTCGTGCGTCACTGAAATCTGTGTTTATCCCAGCGATACAAAGGTAGAACAAATTATTCGCCCCCACAAGCGACTGGGCGTTTCTGTATTCACGCCCGGCCGAATTGTTGCAATATAACACACGAAACGATGCCTCCGACCGTATTCGGACTGCTTTTCGTCCGGCAAAAAGGCGGCAATCCCGAAAATTTGCCCTACTTTTGCAGCGTTTTCAACGACAACAGGATGGAATGGCTTAAAGAATTGCTCGTCGAGCACTCGGCACTGCAAGCCGTCGTGGTGATCTCGCTCATCTCGACGATCGGCATCGGACTGGGCAAGATCCGCTTCTTCGGAATCTCGCTCGGCACGGCTTTCATCTTCTTCGTGGGGATCATGGCCGGACACTTCGGGCTGTCGCTCGACCCGGCAATGCTGACCTACGCCGAAAGTTTCGGACTGGTGATCTTCGTCTACGCCCTCGGTCTGCAAGTGGGACCGGGCTTTTTCAGCTCGATGCGCGTCGATGGGCTGCGGCTGATGTCGCCGGCCATCGCCGTCGTACTGCTCGGCACGGCGCTGGCCGTGGGGCTGAGCTACGCCTTCAAGATCCCGATGTCCGACATGTCGGGCATCCTCTGCGGCGCGACGACCAACACCCCGGCGCTGGGTGCCGCACAGCAGGCCCTGCAACAGATGGGGATGGACACCAACGGCGCCGCGCTGAGCTGCGCCGTGGCCTACCCGCTGGGGGTCGTGGGCGTCATTCTGGCCATGATTTTCCTGCGCAAACTCTTCGTGCGCCCCGCAGACATGCCGGGCCCCGACGCCGAACACCACAAGAACGTCTTCATCGCCAGCTACCGCCTGACCAATCCCGCCGTCTTCGGCAAAAGCGTGCACGAAATCGCGGTCCACAGCCACCACCACTTCGTCATCTCGCGCCTGTGGCGCGACGGGCGGGTGTCGATCCCCACGTCGGACATGACGCTCGACGCGGGCGACGTGATCCTCGTGATCACCACCCCCGGCGACGCCGACGCCCTGCGGCTGATCTTCGGCGAGCAGGAACAGAAGGACTGGAACAAGGAGAACATCGACTGGAACGCCGTGGACCGCCAGCTGATTTCGCAGCGCATTCTGGTGACACGCCCCGAGATCAACGGCAAGAAACTCTCGCAGCTGCGCCTGCGGAACAACTACGGCATCAACATCAGCCGCGTCTACCGTTCGGGCGTGCAGCTGCTGGCGACGCCCGACCTGCGGCTCCAGATGGGCGACCGCCTGACGGTGGTGGGCGAAGCGCAGGCGATCCGCAATGTCGAGAAAATCCTCGGCAACGCCGTGAAGAGCCTCAACGAACCCAACCTCGTGGCGGTCTTCATCGGTCTGATCCTCGGTCTGACGCTCGGAAGCATCCCCATAGCCATCCCCGGCATCTCGATCCCCGTGAAACTGGGTCTCGCCGGCGGCCCGATCATCGTCGGCATCCTCATCGGCACGTTCGGACCCCGGCTCCACATGATCACCTACACCACGCAGAGCGCCAACCTGATGCTCCGCGCCCTGGGGCTCTCGATGTACCTCGCCTGCCTCGGGCTCGACGCCGGAACGCATTTCTTCGAAACCGTCATGCGGCCCGAAGGAGCACTGTGGATCGCCGTCGGATTCGTGCTGACCTTCGTCCCGGTGGTGCTGGTCGGGCTGTTCGCCCTCCGGGCGCTGAAGGTCGATTTCGGCTCGGTGTCGGGACTGCTGTGCGGCAGCATGGCCAACCCAATGGCCCTGAACTATGCCAACGACACCATCGAAGGCGACAACCCCTCGGTCTCCTACGCCACAGTCTACCCCGTCTGCATGTTCCTGCGCGTGATCATCATTCAGGTGATGCTGATGCTGGTGCTTTAGCCTCCGGCGAAGTGCCCTGCGGCGCGGGCGGCGTGTTTTGCGATGCAGGCGGCACATCGCCCTGCGGTGCCGGAGCGCGCAGCGAAACGACATCCGCACCCGAGGGATTCTGAAAGACCCTCAGCCCGAATTCAGGGATCACGGCCAGCACATGGTCGAAAACATCCGACTGTATCCTCTCGTAATCCACCCAGACGACCGTATCGGTAAAGAAATAGAGCTGCATCGGAAGCCCCGTTTCCGTCGGTTGCAGCTGGCGCACCATCAGCGTCATCGACTTGTTCACCGGCACCTCGTTTTGCAGGTAGCGCACCAGATAGGCCCGGAAAACCCCAAGGTTGGTCTGGTGCAGTCCGTTGACCCGCCGTTCGGCGGCCCCGATGCCGTGCGCGGCGTTGTAGGCTTCGATCCGCCGCTCGGTCTCCTCGACATAGTCCTTGATGAGGTCGATGGTGCGGTAATGGTCCAGCATCTCGGGGGTGCAGAAACGCACGCTGGTCATGTCGATCGACACCGAGCGCATCACGCGCCGCCCGCCCGAGAGCTGCATGGCGTGCCAGTTCGTAAAGGAATCGGTCGTCAGCAGATAAGGCGGCAGCATGACGAGCGTGTTGTCCCAGTTGCGGATTTTGACCGTCGTCAACGACACCTCCTCGACGTTTCCGTCGGCGCCGTACTTCGGGACCGAGATCCAGTCCCCGACTTTGAGCATGTCGTTGGCCGAGAGCTGGATGCCCGACACGAATCCGAGGATGCTGTCGCGGAAGATCAGCATCAGCACGGCCGCCGAGGCCCCCAGCCCCGTGAGCAGGATGGTCGGCGATTTGTCGAGCAGGATCGAAACGATCAGGATAGCGCAGATCAGCGCCGCAATGCCCTGCGCCGTCTGCCGCAGGCCCTTGATGGGTTTGTTCTGCCACGCCGGGCGCGACGCGGCGATATGGAAAGCGGCGTAAAGCAGGGCGCTGACGAAGCGGAAGACCGTGACGACGATATAGACCTGCATGAGCCGCATCACGATGACGCGGCCGGAGGATTTCTCCTCGAAGACGACCGGCAGCACCACCGCCAGCAGGATAGCGCTCAGAATGTGGCACATGCGGTTGAGAACCGGAACGCTGAAAAGCGTGTCGTCCCACTTGGCCCGGGTGCGCGTGACGAGTTTGCGCACTCCGCGCACGATCCCCAGCCGCAGCAGCAGATCGAAGAGCACGGCGGCCAGCACGACCAGCGCGAAAGCCACCCAGCGGTCCCAGCCGTCATCGGCGGCCGAGGTCGCGCCCAGCCACTCCAAAAGAGAATCGGTCCAGCGTTTCAGATGAGTTTGCATACTCCCGCCACGACGCAATTTCCGCGCCACGGGCGCAGGCGCAAGAGACCCTTCTATCCGAGCACCAGCTTCACTTCGCCTTCGAAATTGGGCGTGAAGATCCCTTCGCCCAGATTCTCTCGAATCTCCTGCGGAGACCAGAAGCGTCCGCCGTCGAGTTCGCCGCTCGGACGGACCGGACCGTCGCAGACCGCCCGGAAGACATGGACCAACTCGCGCTCGCGCTCCGAACGGAACTCGTAGACGGCGACCGCCTCGGGCGTGAACTCCGTGGTGCCCAGCTCCTCGCGGACCTCGCGCCGCAGGGCTTCGGCGATCGTCTCGCCGTAGTCCACATGTCCGCCCACGGCCGTATCCCACCGCCCCGGCTGGATGTCCTTCCAAAGGGGACGCTTCTGCAAGTAGAGCTCCCCGCTCGAATTGAAGACGTGGAGGTGCACCACCGGGTGCAGCAGCATCGAACCGCCGTGGCACTCGCCGCGCGTGGCCCGGCCGACGACCTTTCCGGCGGAATCGACCACGGGAAAGACCTCTTCGCTGTTATCGCAGTTCATGGCGGGGATATTTACGGATGTAAACCATGACGGCCGCCATGCCCAGCAACACGAAAGCCGCGCCGGGCAGCGCCGTATATTCATAGCCGAGTCCGCGGCCGATCGGCAGGCCGCCGACGTAAGCTCCCAGGGCGTTGCCCAGATTGAAAGCCACCTGCACGAGGGCCGCGCCGAGCATCTCGCCGCCGCGCGAGTTTTCGAGGATCAACAGCTGCTGGGGCGACGAGACGCAGAAGAGGCAGGCCGTCGTCAGACACATCAGCGCCACCGAGAGGTAGGGAACATGCGCCCCGAAGAAGATGCCGACGAGTGCCAGACAGGCCGTGCCGAGCGTGAAGCGCACGACCTTCTCGGGCGAGAAGCGGTCGGCATAGTGGCCGCCGACGATATTGCCGGCGAACATGCCGAAACCAGCGAGCATGATGATAAGCGTCAGGTCGTCGGGGCGGAATCCGGAGGTATGGAGCATCAGCGGGCTGACATAGCTGTACCAGCAGAAGATGCCGCCGTTGCCGAGCATCACCGACGCCAGCACCAGCCACGGAGCGGCGCTTTTCAGGAACCGGAACTGCCCCTTCATCCCCGTATCGGGCAGCGCGGGCAGGGCCGGGACCCACAATTTCACGAGCAGCATGGCCACGGCGCCCCACACGGCGACGATCCCGAACGTGGCGCGCCACGTCACGGCACCGCTGATGTAGGTTCCCAGCGGCACGCCGAAGAGATTGGCGACGGTCATGCCCACGACCATGATCGACACGGCCTCGGCGCGTCTGCCCTTGTCGGCGACACGCTCGGCGACGATCGACCCCACGCCGAAGAAGGCCCCGTGGGGAAGCCCCGAGATGAAACGCATGGCCAGCAGAGTCCAGTAGTTCGGCGAAAGCGCCGCGCAGGCGTTGCCGAGAATGATCAGGCCCGTGAGGGCCAGCAGAATGTGTTTCAGCGGCCGCGTACGGGCCACCAGCACCGTGAGGGGCGCCCCGAAGCAGACGCCCAGCGCATAGGCGGAGATCAGGTGCCCCGCTTCGGGAATCGAGACGCCGAGGCTGCGGGCGATGTCGGGCAGGATGCCCATCATCACGAACTCCGCCATGCCGAGCGCCAATGTCCCGAAAGCCAAAGCGATCAGACTTTTCTTCATCGGAAAATAACCTTTAACAACTAACCGGCCGCAAAAATAGCACAAAAAAGGTGAAAAGTTTCTGCCTCTTTTCACCTTTTCCGATTTTTCAGAGCCGGGGCCCCGACTCCCGCGGCTGGCCGACTTCGAAGCCCAGAGCCCGCATCCACTCCACCGTGGCGGCATCGACCTGATCGCTGCGGTCGGTCCAGCGGCGCTCCTCGATCAGCCGCTTCTTGCGCTCTTCGAGGTTCTTCAGCAGCGGGAAATCCGGATGGGGCAGCTGCGACCGGGCCTCGCGCTGCGAGGGGCGGATCGTGCGGTCGAAAACGTCGGCCTGCGTCGGACGCCGCGCGCCCTCCCACTTGAAGCCCTTGAGGAAAAGCTCCTGATCGGGCGGGATCTTGTCCATCGGATAGATGTTCCAGTCGGGGTCCTTGCGGTAGACGATCGTCACGACCTGCTTGTCCTCGATGTAGAACGAGCAGTCGCCGCTCTCGATGACGCCGACGCCCGTGATCTGGGGCGGTTCGCCGTCCTGCATGTAGTAGATCGTCCGGGCATTGCCGTTGACATCGTTGCGGTAGATGGCATTGTCGCGGAAATAAGCCGTCATCTGCTTGCCCGCCACCTGGTTGTAATGGAGCGTGTCCAGCTCGGCGACCATCATGGGCGTGCCGACGAACTCGGCGCGCGTGATCTGCTGATTCTCGGTGAAAACATCCATCACGTCGGAGGTGATCTGGTTGGACTGGTTCCACAGCACGGGGTCGATGTACATGTGGATCGTCGAATCGGTGCTGATGGCCGTGATCGAGTCGCAGACAGCCTGGAAATCAAAGCGGTAGATGCGCACGTCGCGGAAACCTTTCAGCAGGCGGTAGACCGAATCGGCGGGCACGGCCAGCGAATCGGCCGAATCGGCGGGAATCGTCATCGCCAGCGAGTCGGCGGCCAGCGAATCGGCCGTCAGCATCAGCAGCGAATCCATCTCCGAAGCATTGCGGTCGATCAGCGAGTCGATCTCGCGCAGCGCCGTGGAGTCGATCGGTATCACCTTGCCCTTGCGGGCCGCACGGGCCTGCCGGGCGCGCAGTTTCGATTCGGCTTTGAGCCTGCGGGCCGCCAGACGCTTCTCCTCGCGCTCCTTCTGGGCCAGCAGCTTGGCCGTGGCCTTCTCCTGCCGCTTGGCGGCGATCTGTTCGAGTTTCTCTTTCTTGGCTTTGGCCGCGGCGGCTTTCAGGGCGGCTTTGGCCTTGATCTCCTGCTCTTTCAGGTAGGCTTTCCGGGCGTCGCCGACCAGCGTGTCGAGGGGATCGACCGCCGGAGCGGCCAGCGAATCGGTTCCCCGCAGCGAATCGGGAAGTTCCGGACGGCTCAGCGAGTCGAGCATTCGGGACCGCTCCACGGAATCGGCCCCGGAGAGGGGCTCCGTGTGTCCGGGCGAATCCGTCACGGGCTGGCTGATCGGCAGGGAATCGGCCCTGTGAACGGGATGCCCGCCCGTGGAATCCGGCGTCACGCGCGCCAGCGAGTCGGCTTTCGCCGCCTCGGCGGCCCGGCGCAGGGCGTTTTCGTTGATTGTGAAGAGGAACATCGAATCGGCGCGCATGAAGAGCGAATCGCCCTGCGAAAGATCGTAGCTCACCACGGCGGGACGCCGCGTGAGGATCGCATCGCCCGGCTCCTTCCAATACTCGCCGTAGTCGCCGAAAGCCAGCACCTTGTGTTCGGTGTCGTCCAGCTGGAGGTCGTGCCGCAGAATCACGTGGTCCTTGGCGCGGTAAAAATCGAGGCTGTCGCTCCATATCTCCTGCTTTTCGGTCAGGATATAGCCGTTGCGCGTGACGATATAGAGCGTGTCGAGCTTGTCGTAAGCCCCCCGGTCGGCATAGAGGTAGTCGCCGTCCTTGTTCCAGATGTTGGTGTGTTCGAAGAAGAAGGCGTTGTCCGTGGTCATGTCGTAGACCACCGAATCGCCTTTGAGTTCGTACTCGTCGTTGCGCATCTCCACACGATCGACGGCGATCAGCTCCTTCGTATCGGCATAGTAGTAGCCCCGGACCGATTCGAGCAGGTTCTCGCGGTTCAGCATCACGCCGCCGTCGTCGAACTCGCCGACGTTGCTCTTGGTGTTGAAGAGGAATTTATAGGTGTAGAGCGTGGCGTCGCCGTCCACCACCTTGATGATGTCCGAATAGACCCGCGCCTCGTTCACATCGCCGTCGTACTCGGCCCGGTCGCCGTAAATGTAGGTCGTATTCTTGTTGATGAGCACGTTGCCGAAGAACTCGATGCGCATGTCCGAATAGCGGACGGCCGAGTCGCAGGTGATGACGGCGCCGTTGTGCTGTGCGGCGAAGTTGCCCACCAGAAAGACCACCGAGTCGCCCGGAGCCACGGGGCCCATCAGGTCCGATTTGAGGTCGATGAGCTTCTTCTCGCCCTCCCCGGGCGCAGGAGCCTGCATGACACTGCGCGCCGAAAGCACGCCGGCGGCAGCCAGCGCCACAGCGGCTATGGACACGAGCCTGCGCACGGCCTACTTCACCCAGTGTTTGTTCTCGAACTCCCCGTCGCGGAACTCGGGATCGATGTAGACGTACATGCCGTCGATCTTCTTCGAGAGCCACTCCTTGAAGACCCGGTCCTGCTTGTCCTGCAAGGCCATCTCCTCCAGCCTCAGGTAGTCCTCGTTGAGCGAAGCCGTATGCGTGGGGATGATCTCCACGAGCTTGACGATCTTGGCCATCTGGTTGCCGAGCATGTCCTCCGTGAGGTAGGCGTCCGACACCTCTCCGGGTTTCAGCCGGTTGAGGGCGTTGTAGTCGTCGAGACTCTTGAAACGTCCGAAATCCTCCTTGAGGAACTTCGTGACGGTCAGTTTGGCGTCGAAGGCGTTGAATCGCTCCAGAATGTCGTGGTTCGAGACGATGCCGCCGTTCATCTTCGACTGCGCGTCGTCGGAGTATTGCAGGGCCGCTTTCTCGAAGGTGAGCGAATCCTTGTGGATCAGGTTGGCGATGCTGTCCAGCAGGTTGAGCGACTCGCCCAGCTCCTCGGTCGTGTAGACCGGGCGCAGCAGGATGTGGCGGAAATGGTACAGCTGGCCGCGCTTGTCCAGCAGCTGGATGATGTGGAATCCGAACTGCGATTCGACGACCTCGGAGATCTGTCCGGGCTTCATGTTTTCGAGCGCCGCGGCGAACGACGGATCGAGGCTGGCCAGCGGCGAGGGGTCCATCTCACCGCCGCGCATCATCGTTCCGGGGTCCTGCGAGTACATGCGGGCCAGGTTCTCGAACTTCGCCGAGCCGGTGATGACGCGCTCGCGCATGTCCAGCAGCCGTTCGCGGGTGCGCTGCTTGGCAGCGGTCATCGACTTGGGAAACTTGGTGATCTGCGCGTAGACGTACTGGTCGGCGATGGTCGGCAGGCTGTCTTTCGAAATCGACTTGTAGAACCGCTCGACCTCGCCCGGGATCACCGAGACCTTGCCCACCACCTCGCTCTGCATCGAGTTGGCATAGGACTGCTCCTCGTAACGCTGGCGCATGATCTCGCGGATGTTGAAGATCGGCATGTGGTGCTTGGCCTCCAGCGCAGGGATCGAACCCTCCATGTCGATCATCTGCTGCACCTGCTCCTCGACGCGGGACATGATGTCGCCGTCGTTGATCTTCACAGAGTCGATCTGCGCCTGGTTGTAGAGCAGTTTCTGGGTCATCAGCGCTTCGAGCGCCTCGTTCATCGGGTCGCGGTCGGACGTATAGCCCTCCTGCCGGCGCTGCTCGGTGAGCTGGCGCGCATATTCGTCCACCTCGGAGTAGAGGATCGACGAACCGCCCACCACGGCCACCACCTTGTCGAGCATCACCTGTCGTTTCTGCGCAAGGGCCCCTGCGAACAACAGGACGAGCGCCGCGGCCAACATACCTTTTTTCAACATCTCGGTTTCGTTTATCGTTTTTTATTCAATTATCTTCTCTTTTCGCCCTTTCATCGTCGAAGATCTTCACCTCGCCGTTCTCCGTGGCCCGGGCGCTGAGCTCCTCCTCGTGCCGGCGGATGATCTCGCCCTGCCGCTGGTTGAACAGGATGCGGCGAATGATTCCCCGCAGCCGTTCCGGCGGAATCGGCTCGCCCTCGCGCCGCACGGCCTCGATCTGGAAATAGTAGTGCGAATGGCTGTCGCGCATCTCCTGCACGGCCGTCGAGGCCAGCAGCGGATCGTAGGACTGCGACCGCGGCGTCGGCAGGTAGCTCAGGAAATCCGAGAAATCCACCCACTGATCGCGGAAGTCGCTGATCGTAAAGTCGTTCTTCTCGCAGATGTCGCGGAAATCCTGCTGCTGGGCCTCCGTTTTGGAGGCCATCAGCGTCTTGAGCTTCGCGGCCTGGCGGTACCCCTCGGTGAAGCGGACGATGCGGCCCTTGACGATCGGGCGGTCGAGTTTGAAATCGGCCTTGTGGGCGTTGTAGTAAGCCGCGATCTCGTCGTCGGTGAACACCGTGTCGATCGAACGATCGACGTAGTGCTGGTCCAGCTTGCGGATCAGCAGCGCCTGCCGGTACTCCTCGACCATCTTGTCGATGTCGGCCGCCGAGGAGGAGAAAAGCGTCTCCGCCTCTTGCAGCTTGAGCTGCTTGACGACCCAGCGATCGACGAAGACCCGCATGAAAGCCGCGCTGTCTTCGCCCGTGAGCCCCTGCGGAACCACCGAACGCACGTCGCGTATCTTCAGCTCCTTGCCGCCGGCCCGCGCGATGGTCGTATCGCTCGTGAAATAACGGGGCAGCTCCCGGCAACCCGCCAGCAGCAGCGCACCCGCCGCGACCGCTATTTTCGCTCGCACATTCATATTCCGAAAGGCAAAGATACGTTTTTTACTTGTAAGTAACGCAGCGAAGCCCGGATTATTACGCCGCGGACGGATTTTTCATCCTCCGCAGCGTGCGCAACATCATGTAACCCGAGACGGCCGTGAGCGCCAGCGCCGCGATATAGATCAGGACGTAGAGCGTGCGGCTCTCCACCATTTCGATCAGCAGGGCGTTTCCGTGCCCGGTGGCCATCGCCAGGTAGGCCACGGCGTTGTTCAGGGCGTGGAGGATCATCACCGACCACATCGAATCGGTCGCCAGATAGACGAAGCCGAGGATCAGTCCGATGACCGAAGCGCCGATGACCTGCGCCGGCTGGCCGTGGAGCACCCCGAAGAAGAGCGACGACACGAGCCACGCCGTGACCACGCCGTAACGGGCGCGCAGCGAACCGAGCACCACGCCGCGGCAGATCAGCTCCTCGAACACCGGAGCGAAGAGGACCAGCGAAAGGATGGTCCAGAAACCGCGCCCCACGTCGAGCGAGAGTTCGGGCAGCAGGCGCAGCAGGGGTTCGAGCACCACGCCGACGGCGAAGATCAGCACGAAGGCCCACAACAGCAGCGCCGGATTGAGCCCCCGGGCCGAGAAACGCGCCCACGGGCCGCTGCCGCCGCGCGCGCGACGATAATAGAGGATGCCGGCGAGGGTGATCGACATCGAACAGAAATAGAGCGCCGCCATCAGTTTGCCCAGGGCGGCGGGCTCCATCGACTTATAATCGAATCCGTGTCCGGCGAAAAGCATGAAGAGCATCGCCGCGGTGCCCACGACGATCTGCGCCCCGAGGGCGATGCCCAGCAGGGCGAGCATGTCGCCCACGGTCGGGAATCTGCGGCGCCCGTGCAGCTCCCCGCCGCCCCCGGATTCCGTACCTCCTTCCGCGGCCGCTTCGCGCCCGGCCGCCGGAAACGCCGTCTTTTTTTCTTCCATAATATCGTGTAACTGTCAGTTCGTTCCGACTCCAAAGGTAAGCATTTTTCCGGTACGGTTATGGATTTCCATTTAATTTCATTAAATTTGCCTGCTTATAAACCGAATTCATCTATGGCAAAGGTAATCGCATTGGCCAATCAGAAAGGCGGCGTGGGAAAGACCACGACGGCCATCAACCTGGCGGCTTCATTGGCCCTGCTGGGCAAAAAAGTGCTGCTGCTCGACGCCGATCCGCAGGCGAACGCCACCTCGGGGCTGGGTTTCGACATCAATCTCGAAGGCATCTACGAATGTATCGCCGGGCAGAAGCAGGCCGAAGAGGTGATCCTGCAAAGTCCCGAAGTGAAGAACCTCTGGGTGCTGCCCTCGTCGATCGACCTGGTGGCCGCCGACACCGAACTGCCCAAGATGGAGAACGCCCACCACGTGATGAAGCGCATCGTCGATTCGGTGCGCGAGAAGTTCGACTACGTGTTCATCGACTGCTCGCCCTCGCTGGGCTACACCACGGTCAACATCCTCACGGCGGCCGACACGGTGCTGATCCCCGTGCAGTGCGAATACCTCGCGCTGGAGGGGCTCTCGAAACTGCTGAACACCATCCGCAAGGTCAAGTCGGGGCTGAACCCCGATCTCGACATCGAAGGCTTCCTGCTGACGATGTACATGCGAAACCGCCTGAACAACCAGGTGGTGACCGAGGTGCGCGAGCACTTCGGCGAATTGGCCTACGACACAATAATCCAGCGCAACATCCGTTTGGGAGAAGCGCCCTCGCATGGAAAACCCGTCATGCTTTACGACGCCGGGGCCGTGGGTTCGGAAAACTACCTGACCCTGGCCCGGGAGTTCCTGAAACGCAACCGCAAACGCAGCAAATAGCGATACCGACATGAAACAAAAAGGATTAGGACGCGGCCTCGACGCCATTTTCGGCAGCGATCCGGTCGATGCCAAGCTCAAACCGATGAGCCGGATGGCCGAGATCGAAATCGCCGACATCATCCCCAACCCCACGCAGCCGCGCACGCAGTTCGACGAGGAGGCCCTCGACGAGTTGGCCGACTCGATCCGCCAGCTGGGCGTCATCCAGCCCGTGACGGTGAAGAAGGCCGACAACGGCAAATACATCATCATCAGCGGCGAACGCCGCTGGCGGGCCGCGCAGCGCGCCGATCTGACGACCCTCCCGGCCTACATCCGCGAGGTGGACGACGAGAACCTGCACGCCATGGCCCTCGTGGAGAACATCCAGCGCCAAGACCTCAACGCCATCGAAATCGCGCTGGGCATGCAGCGCCTGATCGACGAGTGCCACCTCACGCAGGACGCACTTTCGGAGAAGGTGGGCAAGAAGCGTTCGTCGGTGTCGAACTACCTGCGTCTGCTGAAACTCCCCGACGAGGTGCAGCTCGCCCTCAAAGAGGGGCTGATCTCGATGGGGCACGCCAAGGCCATCGCCGGAGCGCCCGCCGACCAGCAGCTGCGCGCGTTGAAGAAGTGCATCAAGAAGGGGCTTTCGGTGCGTCAGGCCGAAGAGCTGTCCCGTTCGCTCGCGGAGGCCCCGGCCGCCGCGGCACAGCCGGCCGAGGACGAGGAGTATCCCGACAGCTACCTGCGGCTGGTCGAGCAGCTGGAGAAATTCTTCTCGCAGGAGATCTCGATCAAACGCGCCAAGAACGGCGGCGGCAAGATCGTCATCGGCTTCGACGACGACAAGGACATCGAACGCTTCATCGAACGGTTCGCCAAACGCTCCTGACACACCGCATGACACGAATCCGGGCCAGACTGCTGCTGCTCGCCGCAACTCTCGTGCTGTGGCTGCCTGCCGGCGCCCAGCTCCACCGCGGCGCGCGCACCATCGTACGGGGCGGCCTGCTCGAAAAACCGGATTCGCTCCGTCCCAAACGCGACTCGGCGGAGCTGGCGAGGATCATCCTCCACTACGATTCGGTCGCCACGGCCGGCTACCTCGCCGACTCCGCGGCCGTTTCGGCCCTGCGGACCGACGACCGCCGCTATCTCGATTCGCTGGCGCTGGCCCGTTTCGAAGTCGCCCGGCTGGGCATCGACACCACGCCCAAAACCCGCGTCTTCAAGAAAGGGTGGCTGATGAGCGACTCGATGTCGCTTTCGAAGGTGTGCTGGCTCTCGACCGTGCTGCCCGGCTACGGACAGATCTACAACAAGCAATACTGGAAACTGCCGATCCTCTACGGACTGGTGGGAACCGGACTGGGGCTCTACATCCACGAAAACAAGACCTACAAACCGCTCAAACGGCAGTACGAAGCCTATACGGACGTGAGTCTCTCGCGCACCCCGGAGCTCGACGCCCTGCAATCGCAGATGATCCGCAGCAACACCCGGAGGCAAGCCTATCTCGGAATCACGATCGCCTCGTACATCTATTTCATCGGCGACGCGGCCGTGAGCTACAAGACCAACGACGTGTCGGATGTCAAGAAGGCCACCACGCTGGCCTGCATCTTCCCCGGTGCGGGACAGATCTATAACAGAAGCTACTGGAAGGTGCCGTTCGTCGTGGGCGGATTCGCCTCGATGATCTACTGCATCGACTGGAACAACCGCGGCTACCAGCGCTTCAAGAAAGCCTACAACCTGCTGAGCGACTACGAGCACAATCCGGACAAATATCCCGACGGCCCGACGGACGAATTCCACGGACGCTATTCGGCGTCGTTCATCCGCAACCTGCGGAACAACTACCGGCGCAACCGCGACCTCTGCATCATCATTTCGGGCGCGCTGTATGTCTTGCAGATCGTCGATGCCCATGTCGATGCCCACCTGAAGGACTACGACGTATCGGACGACCTCTCGATGAACATCGAGCCGCTGATCGACTACACCTATGTCCCCACGCTCGGGGGCAACCGCCCGGTGTTCGGCTTCAACCTGGGCCTCAAATTTTAGACGATGAAGAAATTCCTGACCATAGCGCTGTTTTTGGCCGTCGCCGCCGAGGCGTCGGCGCTCGACCGCAGCCCCCGCAAGAAACGCCGCGACAAGCAAAAGGCCGAAACCGAAGTCCCCGCACCGGCACCCGCACCGGCGGAAAAAACCGTCTGCCCGGAACCGGAACCCGACCTCGGCCCAGCACCCGAATCCGCCGAAGAACCGCCCGTCAGCGACATGACGCTGGATTTCACCCCCGAACAGACCGACTCGCTGCTGGCCGTGTGGCGCGAACGCCAGCGTCAGGACGCATACAGCGAATTTTTCAAGCAATACATTCTCGAAGACTCCACCGTAGTAGCGGACACCACCCCCGATTCGGTCTACGCCCGGCGGCTGCTGGACCTCGCATCGCCGATCCAGTTCCCCTACAACAGCATCGTAAAAGGCTACATCAACCGCTACACCGGCTCGCGCTACAGCACGATCAGCCGCATCCTCGGCATGTCGCAGTACTATTTCCCGATCATCGAAGAGGAGCTGCTCCGCGAAGGGCTGCCCGTCGAACTGCGCGCCCTGCCGGTCATCGAGTCGGCACTCTCCCCCACGGCCGTATCGCCGATGGGCGCCGTCGGGCTGTGGCAGTTCATGCCCACGACCGGAAAGAGCTACGGACTGGAAGTCAACTCGCTGGTCGATGAACGCCGCGACCCCTACCGCGCCACGCAGGCCGCCTGCCGCTATCTGAAAGACCTCTACGCCATCTACAACGACTGGTCGCTGGCCATCGCCGCCTACAACTGCGGCCCGGGCAACGTCAACAAGGCCATCGCCCGTTCGGGAGGCAAGAATTTCTGGGAGATTTACGACTACCTGCCCCGCGAGACGCGCGGCTATGTGCCGGCCTTCATCGGGGCGTCGTACGCCTATGCCTATCATCGCCAACACGGCATCGAACCCACCGAGGCGCCGATTCCGCTTTCGGTGGACACGATCCGGGTGAACCGGCTGATGCACTTCGAACAGATCTCCTCGACGATCGACCTGCCGGTCGAAACCCTGCGCCAGCTCAATCCCCAGTACAAGCTCGACATCATCCCGGCGACGACCAAGCCCTACACGCTGGTCCTGCCGCAGCGCTACGTCATGCAGTACATCGCCCACGAACCCGAGATTCACGCCAAAGACTCGATGTACCTCAAAGAGTACATCAATCCGGCGAACCTCGACAAGAAGCGCCAGGAGCGCAGCGGCTCGGTCTATGTGGTCAAGAAGGGCGACACGCTGGGCGCCATAGCCCGGCGCTACCGGGTGACCACGACGCAGATCATGCGCTGGAACAACCTCAAAAGCGCCCACAAACTCCGTATCGGGCAACGGCTCCGCATCGAAGGCAGATAACGGCATGATTCCCGATCACGATACCATCGTCGCCCCCGCAACCGCCGCAGGAGGGGCCATCGCAGTCGTCCGCGTGAGCGGCCGGGAGGCTTTCGCCCTCTGCGACCGGATGTTCCGGGGCCGGAAGCCGCTCGCCGAAGCCGATGGATACACGGTGCACTACGGAGAGATCATGGACGGCGACCGCATCGTGGACGACGTGCTGGCCGCGGTGTTCCGTGCGCCGCACTCCTACACGGGCGAGGATTCGGTCGAAATCTCGTGTCACGGATCGTCCTACATCGTATCGGAAATCCTCCGTCTGCTGACCGCCGCGGGCGGACGCATGGCCCAGCCCGGGGAGTTCACCATACGGGCCTATCTGGCCGGGAAGCTCGATCTTTCGCAGGCCGAAGCCGTGGCCGACACCATCGCCGCCTCGTCGCGCGCGGCGCATGCGCTGGCCTCGACGCAGATGCGCGGCGGGTATTCCGACGAGCTGGAACGCCTGCGCGACAAACTCCTGAACCTCACCTCGCTGCTGGAACTGGAACTGGACTTTTCGGAGGAGGACGTGGAGTTCGCCGACCGGACGGCACTACGCGAGACGATGCAGCGCATCGGAGCCGAAATCGACCGCCTGCGCAGTTCGTTTTCGCTGGGCAACGCCATCAAAGAAGGTGTTGCCGTGGCGATCGCCGGAGCCCCGAACGTAGGAAAATCGACGCTGCTGAACCGCCTGCTCAACGAGGAACGCGCGATGGTCTCGGAAATCGCCGGCACGACGCGCGACGTGATCGAGGAGCGGGCCAACATCGGCGGCATCCTTTTCCGGTTCCTCGACACGGCGGGCATCCGCTCGACCGACGACCGCCTGGAACGCATGGGCATCGAACGCACGATGGAGAGCATCCGGCGGGCGCAGCTCGTCATCCACCTGATTGACGCTTCGGCCCTCGCAGCCGCGGTTCCCGAGCCCGATTTCGCGCTCCGTCCCGATCAGAAGCTCCTGACCGTCGCAAACAAAATCGACCGGGCTCCCGCGTTGCTGACGCTTCCCGAAAACATCATCGGCATCTCGGCGAAACAGGGCACGGGTCTCGACCGGCTGTGCGAAGCCCTGCGCCGGGCAGTCGATACCGACGCACTCTACCACGGCGATCCGGTCGTTTCGAACAGCCGCCATTACGAAGCCCTCACGACGGCCCGCGAGGCTCTCGACCGGGCTCTCGACGGCTTGGGCAACGGGCTTCCCGCCGACTTGTTGAGCGAAGAGATCCGCCAGGTCATCCACGCTCTCGGTTCCATCACCGCCCGCGGCGCCATCGTCCCCGACGAAGTCCTTCAAAACATCTTTTCGAAATTTTGTGTGGGCAAATAACTAAACACCCTGAATACAAACACATTACAACACGAATCTACCTGTTAGCAGGTTAGATATTTTTCATATATTTTCTTTTAGTTATCCGTGCATCTGTTTTCAGGGTCATGCAGAATCCGGAAAGAAATCGAGGTAACAATACGGCAATACAACTCTTTCCGGACTATGTCTCTTCGTGCATTTCCGACACTTCACAGCCGGATAGCTTGCCGGGCAACATCTGCCAAGGGCCGAAAGCGGTCGTCAATAGTCAGATTGTTACTCTCCGCCCGTGCCATAACCAAGTTCTTCGTCAAATCGATCGCGGTCGATGGTGTTCCCCGGTTGTCTAATGACCCAAACAGCACGTAAGCGTCAAAATGAGAGAGACCTCTATCTCGACCAGCGTGGCCCGCCCCACTTCATTGTACGTCCCCGACAAGCAACCGACAGATCGTTGTGTCTCGTTTTAATGCCGGCCCCAAAAAGCACTCTTGCTGCCGATGCCGCCATTTCCGGCGTTGTGAAGAAAGTTTGGTTTAGAACTCGAATAGATCAGCATTTATTTGCATAGATGTGTTTGACTGATTATCTTCGAAGCAAATTGCCATATCTAATATGAAACGATGTATCTGTGTACTGCTTGTCTCGACTATGCTGTTCGGGGGCTGCATGAACCGGAATCGAGTAGCGAATACCTTTGTGCAGGTCGAAAAGGCCCTCGCCGTTGCTCCGGACAGCGCCATGCGCCTGCTGAAAGACATTCCGGCAAAATCGCTCGGCAACCAGGCGATGCGGGCCCGATACGCCCTGCTGTACATCGATGCCGCGGAACGTGCGCAACTCAATGAAAATACGGATTCCCTGCTTCGGATAGCCTGGCGATATTACCGTAAGCACCCGCAAGAGATGCAAAACCGTTGCCGCACGCTCTATTACATGGCCCATAGCAAATTGCGCCAAGGCGACAAACCCGGAGCTCTGCGCTTGTTCCTGGAAGCCGAGGAAAACAACGACAGCCTCGACAATCCCAGAGACCGGGGAATGCTCTATTTATCCATCGGAGACGTTTACCGGGGCGAGTTGAATTTCGTAAGGGCCTACCGTTATTATCGGGAGGCCCGCGAACTGTTCCTGCGTTCGGGAGACATGCGCCATCGGATCGAAGCATTGCTCGGCATGACGGCTTGCGGTCTGCGTATGCACGACTTCGAGCAGACGCGCCGTAATTGCAGGCTGGCTCTCGAATTGTCGGACGAAGCGCACTACGAACAATTAGCACAGAAAAGTCTCGGTTATCTGGCGGCTCTGTACGCTCTGTCCGACAAGGGTTCTTTGCCAGAAGAGATGTTACGGAGAATCGAGCAATCCGTTCACCGGGATACGACCGTCACGGGTTTTCGCACACGGTCCCAAATACAGCTGCTCCGCAACTGTCCCGACAGCGCCCGCCACTACATCGAACGCGCCGAAAGAATTGCGAACAGCGAGGACCTTCCGATGTTGCTCTATACGGCTTATAAGGCCGACATATCGGCAGGACGTTACCAAGAAGCGACGTGGAATATCAACAAATTCATCTATTACAGCGATTCGTTGACCCGTTCGTCCCTGCAAGGGTCTGCCGGGATGATTGAAAAGGAGTATTTCCGGGAACGATCCGCTTTCTACGATTATCGGCTTCAAAATCGCCGGACATGGGAAATCACGATCGTCGCCGCCGCGCTGTCGCTGCTCGGAATTGCGGGATATATAATCCGGCAGCGGATACACCTGCATCAGGCGAAAAACGAACGCTATATGCTGCTTGTTCGAGAGATGCAATCCGAATATCGGAATCTTTCCGCCCTTCTGGAACGGAATCACGAACAGGATGCGTTGTTAAGGAAAGAGCTCGCCTCCCGGTTCGACATCGTGGAACAGATCGGCCGAACCTTGTATGAACGCGAACATTCCGTTTCGGAACAAGCGCAGCTGGTCCGGTTGGTGCGAAAACTCATCGACGACTTTTCGGAAAACGGAGAAATGCTGCTCACGCTGGAGCGGGTCGTGAATATAGTCCATGACGATGCGGTCCGGAAATTGCGGGACGACTTTCCGCAAATGAAAGATGCGGATGTCCGTTTGCTGTGTTATATTTTCGGAGGATTCTCCCCGCAAGTCATCAGCCTCTTCATGCACGATAGCGTCGCCAACGTCTATGCCAGGAAGTCGCGGTTGAAATCCCGCATTCGCACCTCGGAAGCACCGCACAAAGAGCTTTTTCTCGCCCTCCTCGGTTAGCTGTTAGTCCGGTGTTAGAAATCTGCATGAAACATATTTTTACAGCCCTGACAATCAGTATATAATACATATACACCGTTAGATTTTTCAGTCCGTATCGCAAATCCCATGCGATACGGACTTCTTAATTTTACACACAGGAAATTAGCAAGAACGAAAACGTTTTTTTGATGAAGAAAAGTTACCTCTTATTAATCTTGCCGGTTCTATTCGGGGGAACGCTTTCGGCCCAAAATCCTTCCACAGATACGGTCGGCGTAACAGTGTATTTCCGACAGGGACATTCGACTCTGGAGCCGTCGTTCCGTGACAACGGCCGGCGCCTCGACACCTTTTTCCAGCAGGTCGCCGAGTTGCGCCGTGATACGATGCGTCGAGTTCATTCGGTTCGTATCATGGCTTTCAGTTCGCCGGAAGGCAGTTCCGACTGCAACAGTCGGTTATCCGAAAGAAGAGCGTTCCGGCTCGCCGATTTTACTGCACCGTTCGACCGACCTTCCGGATTCATTGTTCGAGATCGTTGCGCACGGGGTGAACTGGGAGGGACTGACCGATCTGGTCGATACTTCGGACATGCCGTACAGAGATGAGGTATTGAATATTTTACGCAACACTCCGGAATGGATTGTTCGGAACGGGGTCGTTGTCGATGGACGTAAACGTCGGTTGGGAATGTTGCACGGAGGCCGGGCGTGGCAGTATATGTACGAGCATTTCTTTCCGAAATTGCGCGGTTCGGACGTTCGTGTCGTTTATCGGATCACACCCCTACCGGAACCCGTGGCGCAGCAGACGCCGGCTCCGGATTCTCCCATCGTCGCAACGGGCTCGGACGAGGCAACTCCCACGGAAGGCGGCACGGATACGGTCGGGGATGCCGTGCGCGACACAGTGATCCTGGACAGTGCATATCCGGTCGGCTCCGGGGTTGCCGGAAGCACTTCGCGCACACCTTTCTATATGGCACTCAAAACCAATCTGCTATACGACGCGGCGCTCGTTCCGAATATCGGCGCCGAGTTCTACGCGGGCCGGGGATGGTCCGTCGGCATCAACTGGATGTACGCATGGTGGAACAGCAACCGGCAGCACAACTATTGGCGGATCTACGGAGGCGACCTGTCAGTTCGCAAGTATTTCGGTCGCCGCGCTGCGGAAAAACCCCTTACGGGGCACCATCTGGGGCTCTGCGGCCAGTTGTTCACCTACGACTTCGAAACGGGCGGCCGAGGATACATGGGCGGCAAACCGGGCGGTACGCTCTGGGACAAGATGAACTATGCCGCGAGTCTGGAGTACGGTTATTCATTACCTGTCGGACGTCGTTTGAACCTCGATTTCAGCGTCGGCGTAGGCTATTGGGGAGGGGAATACCAGAAATATCTTCCCAAGGAGAGTCATTATGTGTGGACCGAAACCCGGCAACGCCACTGGTTCGGACCGACCAAAGCGGAAATATCGCTGGTATGGCTGCTCGGCCGCGGGAACTATAACGCAAAGAAAGGAGGTAAACGATGAAAAATATATTCTACACGATAGCGGCGGCATGTATATTAAGCACGACATCCTGCGAACATAAGAATCTTTGCTACGATCACGCGCACACAGGCATTGTAAATGTGGTTTTCGACTGGCGCAATGCCCCGAACGCCGCTCCGAAATCCATGTCATGCTATCTGTTTCCGACCGACGGAGGAGAGGTTTTGCGCTATGAATTTACGGACAGAAACGGCGGTGCAATCCGGGTTCCTGCCGGACGTTACGACGCTTTGTGCCTGAACAGTGACACGGAAAACATCAGCTATCGAAATACGGAGACGAAAAATGGTTTCGAGGTGACGACACGAACCACGGCCCTGCTGTCGGACCTCGCCGCCCTGGGCGTGCGTTCGTCTGGAGCGCCCCGTGCCGCAGGTACGGAAAGCGAACGGGTGGTACTGTCTCCGGACATGCTCTGGAGCGATCATGCGGAGGGTATCGAACTGAAAGCAACCTCCGCGACGCAGACGATCACGCTTTATCCGGAAGTATCGGTCAGCCGCTATACGGTCGAGATCCATAACGCCGAGAATCTGAAATACGTTTCAGGGATCAGCGGGTCCATCTCGAGTCTTGCGGGCGGTCTGTTAGCCGGCAAGGCGGAAACGACGGAAGAATGCGTCACGATACCTTTCGATGCAACTTTTTCTCCCGAGCAACACCTCATTACGGGGCAGCTGCTCGCATTCGGGCATTGTCCGTCGGTGCGGAACAGACACCAGCTGACCGTCTATGCGGTTCTGGCCGACCAGAGCCGGTGGTACTACACCTACGACGTGACGGATCAGATTCATTCGGCCCCGAATCAACGCGACGTACATATCGTTTTGGACGGGCTGCCGCTGCCGAAACCCATCGTCAACGGCGGCGGTTTCCAGCCCACGGTCGAAGAGTGGCAGGAAGTACCGATAGATATAGAAATGTGACGGTTTCTCTCTTTTCGGGAGAAAGATGATTCGCATGAAACAATTCAATGTTTAACTTCTTACTTATTATTTAACTGTTCAATTATGAAAAAACAAATTCTTTTAATGACTGCGGCAGTTCTGACCATCACCTCCTGCTCGAAGGACGAATCGACGGAGGTCAACAACGGCCAGGCCATCGACTTCCGCGTTGCGATGGAGACCCGCGCGACAGAGACGACGACAGCCAATATCACGAACTTTTTGGTGACCGCCATCAATGCCGGCAACTCCAATTTCTTCACCGATCAGGCGTTCACGAAAACGGGCTCTTACTTCACCTCCAATCCTGCCTACTATTGGCCCAACGACGGCAGCAATCTCTCCTTCTTCGCCTATTCGCCTTCAGCCACGGATCTGGGCGCTACCATCTCGATTACCTCTGCGAGCAAAACGATGACCAATTTCAGCCCTGCTGCGGCGATCGCCAGCCAGAAGGATTTCATCACCGCGTCGGCTACGGGCAGCAAGGCCAACGAATCGACGGGCGTAGCCCTGACGTTCGCACACCGCCTCGCGCAAATCGAGATCAAAGCCAAGAATGCGAATCAAGGCTACGTCTACAAAGTACAGGGCGTGCGTATAGGACAGCCTGTTTCCCAAGCGACGACGTTCGATTTCGGAACATCGGCGTGGACGCTCGGAACGACGAAGAGCAACTACGAGGTGACTTATACTTCGGCGAAAACCCTGAACGCTACGGCCGCTTCGATCATGGCGACGGACGGCAATAACGCCATGCTGATCCCGCAGCAGCTGACTGCATGGACGCCCGATTCGGACAAGACCAACACGAAAAAAGGTGCGTATATCGCGGTGAAGGTCAACATCACGACCGCGAGCGGCGCCCGTATCTATCCGGACGCTTCCGTCGGCGAGTACGGCTGGGTGGCCGTGCCCGTCGGAACGAATTGGGTAGCCGGTCAGAAGTACGTTTATACGCTGGACTTCTCGAACGGCGCCGGTCGGGTCGATCCCGAAAAGCCCGACCCCACCGATCCGGATCCGTTCGAGCCGGGTGAACCCATCCTGGGCGACCCCATTAAGTTCACGGTTACGGTGACTCCCTGGGTGGATGCTCCGCAGAATCTGAACATGTAAGAAATCTTCCGGCTGACGTGCAGCCGGACAACCGGATCGGGAGGGGTTGAACCGCAGAGAACCGTCGTGTATTTAGTAGGTTATGTACGGCAGGTGCGCGGGGAGGACGACGAAAGATCGGACTCTGTCCCCTCCCGATCGCTCAGGGAGCGTCACGCTCCGACTTCGGCGATGCCGATCCGAACTGAAAATGCAATATGTATGAAAACAATGGAATCTTTACTTTTACCGGGTCATGTACGAATTGCAGGTGCGATTGCGGCGGCATTTCTGTTCGCCGCCTGCTCGAAAGATCCGGCAGCGGAGGGCGCTCTCCGGGGCGGATATCTGCGCTTCGAGGTCACCGAAGCGAATTCTTCCCGCACCCGATCGCAGAGCCGGACCGCCGAAGACAGTCTGCAAACGAAAGAGTCTGCCGCCGTTTTTACGTTGCAGGGCGAAACTCCCGCCGACACTCTGTTCCTGCACGCCTCGGTCGCCGACGGAATCGCCGCACCGCAGCCGAATGCCCAAACCGACCGGTCGCAGACCCGTGCCACACCCATCGAGACGGCCAATTTCTACGACTCGTTCGGCGTCTTGGCTTCGGTTTATACGGGCTCGTGGAGCGAAACCTCGTGTCTGCCGGATTATATGTACAACGTCGAGGTGACGAAGGCATCGTCGTGGACGACCTCTTACCATTGGCCGGGCAGCGGGCGCAATATCCGCTTCTTCGCCTACGCACCCTATAACGGGACGGGTATTTCCCTTTCGAGCGCGACGAAGGCCGGCACTCCGACGATTGCCTATACGGTCCCGAAAAGCGTCGGCGCCCAGCGGGATCTGCTCGTCGCCGCCACCTCCGGAATAGCCGGTAATACCGCTGCGGCCGCTCCGTTGACTTTCGCCCACGCGCTCACGGCCATACGCTTCACCACGGGCGATGATATGCTGGCCGGACGCATTCTGAAAATCACGCTCAAAGGCGTCTACGGCTCGGGCTCGTATACGATGGGGGCCGATTCGTGGGGCGATTACGGCGCTACGGCAACCTTTTCGCAGAGACCTATGGCGGATGTGGACGGGTCTGCCGATCAGGAGATCACGCCCGTCGCGAGGACCTTCATGATGCTGCCCCAGACGTTGCCGCCGGGCGCCTCGATGAGGTCGTCTATACGGACAATCTGACTTCGACACAACGGACCTTAACTGCCTCTATCGCAGGCAGCCTGTGGCCGATAGGCAAGACCGTCACTTACCGGATTTCCACCTCGAGTATCTCCATAACTCCGACTTTCTCCGTGACGCCTCCTCCTGCTTCCCCCTATACCGGAGGCGCCCAAAATTACACGGTCAGCAGCTATGCCACTGTTTCCCGTCCGGGCGAGGCCCCGCGAAACGTGTCGATGGCATGGACTGCCGAGTTCGTCGAAGACGACGGTGCGGGCGGTTACAATGTGATCCCCCAGCCCGACTGGCTTACCGCTTTCACCGCGAGCGGCTCCGGCAGTATATCGGATTCGTCGTTTTCGGCTGCGGTCGCGGCCCAGACAGCCGTTACCTCCAACCCGCATAACGAGACATTGCGGAAAGCAGAGCCCGTGTCGGGTATCTACGACCTCTCGACAAAGGGCGGGACGACGGCGATGAATACGGCCAACTGCTATGTCATCAACGCCCCCGGAAAATACTCCCTCCCGCTGGTCTATGGCAATGCTGTCAAGAACGGCAGTACGAACGCTTCGGCCTATACCTCGCAGGCCAGCGGAACGTACGTATTGAAGACCTTCGTAAATCACCTCGATGCGCCTATCACCGACCCGTACATCTACAACAATGCGGATTGTACGCCGAACAATGCCATCCTCGTATGGCAGGACGAGCCGGACCTGGTGACGAACGTCGCACTCGCACCCGACGGACATAGCCTGACCTTCGAGGTGGGGAGTTCGACGATCAGGCAGGGCAACGCCATCGTGGCCGTGCGCGACGCGAGCAACCGCATCATGTGGAGCTGGCATATCTGGGTGACGGACTTCGTCCCCGGTCTTCCGCCGACCGTGACACCGCATTACAATCCGGCAGAGATGCAGCGCGACAAGGTCGTGACGAGCAATCGGGGACTGAAATACACCTTCATGGGTGTCAATATCGGTTGGTGCGACGGCGGAATCACGACTTACGACGCCCGCAGCGTCAAGGTGCGTTTCAAACAGACCAAAACCGGAGCCACACAGATCATAACGATCGCCCAGGATGCAGGTGAGACGAAAGAGTGCGGCAACTGTTCCTATTTCCAGTTCGGACGTAAGGACCCGATGCTGGGCGGTATTCTCACAACTTCCTGGCCCCCTGACCCTAAAAGCTGTTATTCCGACAGCGGTTATGCATTCGACAAGTCGGGCACGGGCAAAGTCTCGATCGGCACGGCCATCCAGAATCCGCACGTATGCTATGATCGCGGCCCCAATTACCCTTGGGATTGGTGTTCTACCTCTTATTACAATTATTGGAGTGCCGATAATATTGAAACTACAGCCTACGACAAAGAGGTGGTCAAGACCATCTACGATCCTTCGCCCGTCGGCTATCATTTGCCGCCTCCGGATGCCTTCACGGGATTCACGTATAGCGGCCTGACTACTAAGGAGCCCTCTGAGGGGGACTCTTACTTCGGCTCCCAATTCAATTCGCCTTATACGTCTTCCAATGATGTCGGCCTCAATTACGGTTGGACGGTGTATTGCAACAAGATGACGGGTATCGGCAACTACGACACCTCGGGCGGTGTGATCTTCATTCCGGGGATGAGCATGTTAAACTCTTCCTACTCCGGCATCGGCCGCTTCGGGTTCTATTGGGCAGCTGTAGGGTATTCGCGCGACAGTGGGTTAAGCATGAACTACGGTCCGGATGGCTTTGAATTGTTGTATCCCTCGGTCCGCCACAACGGATTAACGGTGCGCCCCGTTCGGGAGTAGTTTTTCTGCGGGGATGGGTACGGAATCGGCATGGGGAGCCGTCTCCCGATGCACGATAACGGCAGAACAGCCCGCATTGAACGAGAATACATTCGTAAAGGCCGTATCCGCCGAAAGCGGACGGCCTTTTTCCACAGATGCAGTTAAAGCGACAGAAATCACCTCGCAGGCATCGCACTCAGCCCCGGTGCAGAGGCCGGTGCGGCCGGCGACACCGTCCGATCGCTCCCCGGAAGGAAGCGACGGCATACACCGGACGGGCGAAAGGCAGGCAGCCTGCTTTTCGATAAACGCACCCCGGAGTTCCCCAATGCTGCGGGGCGTCCGTACTGCCTGCGGGAGTTTTCCGGCGGGAGGCGTCACGGGCTTCGCCGACGCGGCTCCTTTCGGAATCATTCGGATGCCCACCGAAAATTTGCAGCAATGGCCGGAAAACGAAACGAGAGGAGGCCCGACGGGCCTCCTCTCGTTCATTATAAGGCGGTCGGCGAACCGGCAGCCGGAAGGTCGCCGAAGCGGAATCACTCGCCGACCGAGAATTTATAGATGCAGCGGCTCTCGTACTTCTCCCCGGGACGCAATACGGCCGAAGGCCATTCGGGCTTGTTCGGCGTATCGGGATATTTCTGAGTCTCCAGGCAGACGGCCGACCGGAATCCGTAAACGGCCCCCTTCTTCCCCTTGACACTTCCGTCGAGGAAATTGCCGCAGTAGACCTGAATGCCGGGCTCGGTGGTGTAGACATCCAGCCGGATGCCCGTGGCGGGCGACTCCAGCGAAGCGCACGCCTCGGCGATGTCGCCCCGGGTGTTCAGCACCCAGTTGTGGTCGATGCCGTGGCCGTTGCGAAGCTGCTCGAAATCCCGGTCGATGCGTTCGCCGACGGGCGTCGGGGTCCGGAAATCCATCGGAGTGCCCTCCACCGGGGCGATCTCGCCGGTGGTCATGAAGGTCGAATCGACCGGCGTATAGCTGTCGGCGTTCACCGTCAGCAGCCATTCCGAATTGTCCTTCGCGGGGTCCCCGTCGAGGTTGAAATAGGAGTGGTTGGTCATGTTCACGACCGTGGTCTTGTCCGTCTCGGCGGCATAGCGGATGTCGATGGCGTTATCGTCGGTCAGCGTCATGGTCACCCGGCACTCGAAATTCCCCGGGAAACCCTCTTCGCCGTCCTTCGACGCATAGGTCAGCTCCAGTTCGCGGTCGCTCTTCTGCACGGCGTCGAAAACCCGGTACTGGAATCCCCGGGGGCCTCCGTGCAGGCAATGGCCGTAGTTGTTCTGCGGCAGCTGGTATTCGGTGCCGTCCAGCGTGATCCGCCCCTGGGCGATGCGGTTCGCATAGCGGCCGATCGTGGCCCCGAAATCGCTCGGAACCGTCTGATAGTCGGCGACCTTGTCGAATCCGAGCACGACATCGCGCATCACGCCGTCGCGGCCGGGAACCATCACCGACACGATGCGTCCGCCGAAGTTGGTGACGCACACCTCCATGCCGTTGTCATTCTTCAGGACGAAGAGGTCGGTTTTCTTTCCGTCCGCCTCGCTTTGGAAATCGCTCCGGTTCAGTCCGGAGAGCGTCGGCCCGTCCTGCGGACCGCCCGCGCATGCGGCAGTCAGGGCCGCACACAGCAAAATAAGAGATTTTTTCATTGTTTTTCAGATATTCGTTTATCGTTCTGCAATCAGTCTTTCTTCAGCGCCTTGTCTCCGGGATTACGGCCGAAGATGGCACGAATCCGCTCCATGTCGAATTTCGGCGTGCGGTCGTAATAATAGACGCCGTTCTGCTCCTGCTCCACATCGGTCAGTTGGGTGTAGCAATAGCCCCAGACCTGGTCCGCCAGCTCCAAAACGGCGCCGATCTGCCCTTCGAGCCGTTGCAGGAACTCCGCTTCGCTCTTCGGCGGTTTGCCGTAGCCCCACGATTCGGTCTGCGACTCGCGTTCCTGGTCCTTCGCCCACTTGATGCCGCCGACCTCGTCGATCAGGAACGGCATCTTCCCGTCGTAAACCGGAAACTCGTAGCGGTCGTTCTGCCGCAGGCCGTTGAAGCCGATGTTGGCCGGAGCGACCCCGACGGACCGCAGCGGCGTCTGGAAAAACACACCGTCCTTGTAGATGATCTCCTTGAGCCGGGCCGGGTCCTGCTCGTAGTTGTGCACGGTCCAGATGTCGGTTTTGATATGGACGCCGCCGCTGGCGTCGTTCACCGGACGGGTCGGGTCCAGCGCCTTGGTCAGGTCGTAGAGGTCCGCCGTAAAGCGGGGATACTGCACCCGGTCGGGCCACCACTCCTCGTTCATCGGCGTCCAGATCAGCAGCGAGGGGTGGTTCCGGTCGCGGAGCACCAGTTCCGACCATTCGGTCAGGAAATTGCGGGCCGTCTCGATGCCGTTGGCATCCATGCCCCAGCTGGGCGCCTCGCCCCAGGTGATGTAGCCCAGCCGGTCGGCCCAATAGTGGAAACGCTCCTCGAAAGCCTTCTGATGCAGACGCGCGCCGTTGAACCCGGCGGCCATCGAAAGTTCGATGTCGCGCTTCAGCGCCGCGTCGGAAGGAGCCGTCCAGATGCCGTCGGGATAGAATCCCTGATCGAGCACCAACCGCTGGTAATAGGGTTCGTTGTTCAGGTAGATCCGGTTCCCCTCGATGTGGACCTTGCGCATGCCCGCATAGGAGTTCACCTCGTCGAGCACCTCCCCTTTCGCATTCACGATCCGGTAGGTGATGTCGTAGAGAAACGGCGACTCCGGCGACCAGAGTTTCGGACGTTTGACGGGAAGCACGGCGACCGAACTGTTCGCGGCCCTCACCGCCGCGGAGGCCACGACCTTGCCGCCCTCCTTCACCGCGATATGCAGCGTGTTGCCGCTCTCCGACCGGAAGCGGGGCGTGATGACCAGCTGCCCCTGGTCGATGTCCGTCACCACGTGCGCCGAGAGCAGCCCCGCAGGGTCCACGGCCTCCATCCACACCGTCTGCCAGATGCCCGTGGTGCGGGTGTAGTTGCAGCCGTAGGAGGCGTATTGCAGATTCTGTTTGCCGGCGCCCTGCGTCGTCGAACGCACGTCGCTCGTGGCTCTCACGACCAGATGGTGGCTCTTTCCGGGCGTGACCAGACGGGTCAGATCGACGCTGAACGACGAACTGCCCCCGATATGGCGGGCGGCGAAAACGCCATCGACATAGACCTCCGCATTGTAGTAGACGGCCCCGAAATTCAGCAGAATGTCCTTTCCGCGCCACGCTTCGGGCACCGCCACCTCGCGGTGGTACCAGATGCAGTTGATGAAATCGGTGTACCCGACGCCCGAGAGGGAGCTCTCGGGACAGAACGGCACCGTGATCCGGCCCTCGAAAGCGGTCGCCTTCTCCAATCCCCGTTCCAATCCCGACCCGGAGAAGTCGAACGTATAGTCCCACACCCCGTTGAGATTCATCCACTCCGTCCGTTCGAACTGCGGCCGCGGGTACTCCCCGCGGGGAATATCCGAAGCATTCGCCTGAAACACCGTTCCGGCGAGAAACAGCGCCGCGGTCAAAAATTCCGTTATCTTCATATCCGTTTCACATGTGTCGTACCGGCTCCCGGGCGGGGAGCGTTCCATTCAGGTTGTAAAATTAAACGGTTTATCGCATTGTCATCATCGTTATTCCGTCAAAAAATAGCATTTTTTGCTCAACTGATAGAACGTTTTGCCTAATCGGGGAAAAATGCGCATCTTTGCACTCCGAAAAACAAGCTCTGAAAATGTTCTGCTCCGAAGATACCCGTATCGAAACGCTCGCCGTGCATGTCGTCGGCAACAAATCGAAAGACGAACCGCTGATGATTTCGCCCGACATCTCCCCGCAGGTCGCCGACGAAGGGCTGATGCGCACGCTGACAGCCTATTTTCTCGGCGGATTCAAGTCCGAGGAGTGCTACAACCTCTACCACGAGACCGACCTCGCGTGCAACGAGGTCTGGAACTTCGCCTGCCGGATTTTCGACGACCCGGCGACGTTCTACGAACACTCGGTGAGCCTGGCGAAACACCTCTACGAGAACGGCCTGCACCCGCAGATCAAGAGCGGCGAATTCTACGCGGTCTACTTCTCCGACTGCCGCTTCGGGGGCGAGCCGACCGACGCGCTGGGGCTCTTCAAGTCGGAGACGCGCGACACGTTCCTCGATGTCGCCCACGAGGCCGAAGGAGTCCGCATCGCGGCCCGCGAAGGCATCGACATCAAGCGGCTGGACAAGGGGGCCGTCATCTTCAACGTGGAGCGCGATGCGGGCTTCGCGGTCCACATCGTCGATAACACCAACCGCACCGAGGCCCGCTACTGGATCGACGACTTCCTGCGCGTGCGCCAGCGTCAGGACGACTACCACAACACGCACAACGCCCTGGCTATGTGCAAGAAGTACGTCACGAAGCATCTTTCGAAGGAGTTCGACGTTTCGAAGGCCGATCAGGCGGAGATGCTCAACGACACGATCAGCTATTTCCAGGAGCGGGACAGCTTCTCGCTCGACGAGTTTTCGGAGCAGGTGATCCGCCAGCCGGAGGTCGCCGAGAGCTTCGCGCGCTTCAAACAGGAGTACGAGCAGGAGCGCGACATCCGCATCGAGGACGAGTTCGGCATTTCGGATTCGGCCGTGAAGAAGCAGGCGCGGTCGTACAAGAGCGTCATCAAGCTCGACCGCAATTTCCACATCTACGTCCACGGCAACCGCGGTCTGCTGGAGCAGGGCGAGGACGAGAAGGGCAAGTTCTACAAGGTCTATTACGAGGAGGAGCAGTAGGGCTGCCCGAGCATGCCGCCCAGCACCAGCCCGAACAGCACGAGGAACAGCACCCATTGGCACAGCCGGAGGTAATAGCGCCCTCCGGCTTTTTCACAGGCCAGCGACACCAGCCAGAAAATCCCCCAGCCGCCGAAGAGCAGCAGCAGAAAGAGTTCGAACCAGAAGCTGCGGGGCAGCACTCCGAGCCCGGACAGCACGAGGAATCCGGCGGCCAGCAAGAGGTCCACGGAGATCATCTGCATCCCGCAGCGGCCCATCATCCACGCCTCGCAGGCCCGGGGAGGGGCTGTCGCCGCATCGGGACGCGCCGCCGAATAGAGGCGGTTGCCCGAAAACAGATGCACGGAAAAGGCGGCGGCGAGCAGCGCTCCGGCCGCGAGAAACCAGCCGTTCATCGCTATCCCATTTTGCGGTAAATCCGGTCGGGCATATGCCGGAGCAGCCACGCGACGATCCGCCAGCGGCGCGTGACGACCGCCACGGAGCGGCGTCTCCGCACGGCCCGCAGCAGCTGGTCCGCCACCCTATCGACGGGCATCACCCAGAACAGCCCCTCGCCCTTGGCCATCGCGGTCGCCGCGAGTCCCGGACGGATGTCGGTCACGAAGATCGGCAGCCGGGATTTGGCGGCCCGCTGCCGAAGCCCCTCGGCATAATTCATCTGATAGGCTTTCGACGCGTTGTAGGCCGGGGCCCCTCCCCCGCCGCGCAGGCCGCCGACCGAGGTGACGACGACCAGGTGTCCGCCGCCCTGCCGCTCGAAAAGGCGGTAGGCCCAACCGACCGCAGCCGTCCAGCCCACGACATTGGTGCGGATGGCCGGCTCCTCCAGCGCATAGTCCAGCCCGGGGTTCAGCTCGCCCGCCCCGGCGCTCACCACGCACAGATCCACACCGTCCAGCTCCCCGGCGAGGGCATCCAGCGCGGCGCACGAGGCCGCCGGATCGGTGACATCGGCCTCGGCGCAGCAGAAGGCGCCGGGATCGGCGGCGGCCAGTTCATCCAGCAGCGCCCCGCGCCGTCCGGTCACGCCTACGCGGTATCCGGCGGCGGCGAGGCGTTCGGCCACCGCGCGGCCGATGCCGGAGGTGGCCCCTATGACAATCGCTCGTTTCACAGGGGCAAAGTTAGCGTCCGGAAACGGGAAAAAGATTGACCGAAATCAAGAAATCAGCGAATCCGGCCGCGGATGCGGCTCAGGGTCTCGGGACGCACGCCCAGGTAGGAGGCCAGTTCGCGCAGGGAGACCATTTGCAGCAGGTCGGGACACCGCTCCAGCAACGCTTCGTAACGCTGCTGCGGCGACGCGGCATAGCGCTCCAGCAGCCGTTCGTAGACCTCGGCCAGCATGTGTTCGGCCATCGTGCGGCCCAGCCGTTCGTGCGCGGCGTCGGTGCGGTAGAAGGCTTCGAGCCGCCCGCCCGTGACGACCAGCGCCGCGGCGCCGCACATCGCCTCGATCGTCACCTGCGAGGGGGCATCGACGCACATCGAGATATAGTCGCCGACGAACTCCCCGGCGAAGGCATAGCCGACGACATGCTCCCCGCCCGCGGCATCGGCATGCAGATAGCGGAACGCCCCCTGCACGACGAGCCCCGCACGATGGCTGCGCCCGCCCTGAGCGGCGAGACGCTCGCCGCGCTCGAAGCGGCGTTCGGCTCCCTCCGCGCGGAGGAACTCCGCCAGCGGGGAGAACTCCGCCTGGGTGATATGCCGGTTGAAATTCATGCCGTAAAGATACCCAAATTCGCCCGATCCGCGCAAACGCTCCCCGCATTTTTCGCCCCGGCCGCATGCCGTACCCGGACCCCATAGACGCAGCGAGCGAAAAAAACGCTATCTTTGTCCGCAGGGCCCGCCGCAGGGTCCGCCCGAAGCGTATGGAAGCGATCACCGAATTTCTCATCGACTGGGGCTATTGGGGCCTCTTCCTCTCGGCGTTCATCGCCGGGAGCGTCCTGCCGTTCAGCTCCGAAGCGGTGATGGTGGTGCTCGTCGGCATGGGCCTCGACCCCGCGGGGTGCATCGCCGCGGCCGCGCTGGGCAACACCCTCGGCGGCATGACCTGCTACTGGATCGGCACGCTGGGCCGGACCGAGTGGATCACCCGGCTGGGGGTCTCGACGCGCCAGCTGGCCCGGGCGCGGAAATTCCTCTCCGGACGCGGGGCGCTGATGGCCTTCTTCGCCTTCCTGCCCACCATCGGCGAGGCCATCGCCATCGTGCTGGGGCTGATGCGCAGCAACGTGTGGCTGACGGCCGCCGCGATGCTCGCGGGCAAAACCGCGCGTTACATCGTCGTACTGGCGACCCTCCGGGGCGCCCTAACCCTTTTCTGACATGGAAATCCGCAAAACCGAAACCCCTTCGCGGGAACTCCTGACGCTGGCCGACGAGGTGGAAGCCTCGGTGGCCGACTACATCGGCCGCGGGACGTGCTACGCCGCCTGCGACGGCGACCGGATCGTCGGTCAGTACGTGCTGATCCACACGCGGCCCTTCACGGCCGAGATCGTGAACATCGCCGTCGCGCCCGACCGCCAGCGGCAGGGCATCACTACGGCCCTGCTGGCCCACGCCGTCGAAACGGCCCGCCGGGCGGGGTTCCGCCTGCTCGAAATCGGTACGGGCGACTCGGGATTCGGACAAATCGCCCTCTACGAACGCTGCGGCTTCGTCCGCTGCGGCATCGACGAAGACTATTTCCGCAAACACAGCCCCGTCCCGATCTTCGAAAACGGCGTCGAGTGCCGCCACATGGTGCGCCTGCGCATGGAACTCGCCGGACCGGACCTGCCGGCAGGGACAAAAAACGTGCGGAAGGAACCCGGCCCGGCAAACAAACAGTGACGCCTCATTTTGCTTTGTCCGGAAATCCTATGAAGAATCCCCAAACAACCGGACCGGGCTACATTCCTTCCGCACAAGTCATGTACCCGGTCCGCTCTCACAGCGGCGCCCCGCAGGGCGATCCTCCTATAAAAAGCAAGGACGCAGGTACAACCCCTATAGCAGGCCTTGCGAGCCCTTCACGGTAGTTTTCCCTACGCCCAAGCCTGTCCCCTGCCCGAACGGGTAGGGACAAGACTCAGGTTTCAGACAAATTTTATACCGTGAATAAAAGTCGTATTGCTACGACAGTCGCAAGTTTACTATAGGCATAAAGGTTTGTCTTAACCTCTAATCATATATTCTATTGCAAAGATAGCGCAAGCCGAATGCAGAGCCGGGCAAGCCCGAGCTATGCTGAGGCGCAGCCTATCTAAGCCAAAGTCTATCTTTGGCAAATATAGTCAAATAATCCGACTAACCAAAAAATCCGACCCCCTTTCGGAGGCCGGACCCACTAAAAATAACTATGACAAAATCTTCCGTCTATGCGTTGGCCAGCGGCGAAGCCTGCGTGTAGGCGCGGGCGGCCAGCTCCTTGTCGAGCATGTAGAGCCCGAACTTGTTGCCCTCGACGGCCTCGCAGGCCGTAATCATGTCGCGTGCCGACGCCTCCTCCTCGACCTGCTCGTCGATGAACCAGACGAGCATGTTCGACGATGCGTAATCCTTGTCCTCGGCGGCGATGGCGGCCAGGTTGCCGATCATGGCCGTAACCTCTTTCTCGTGTTTGAGCGTGTCCTGGAACATCTCCAGCGGCGAAGCCCACTTGGTGCGCACCTCCTCGATCGGGAGCAGCTTCACCTCGGCGTCGCGCGAGAGGATGTAGTTCATAAAGATCCGCGCGTGGTCCTGCTCCTCCTGGAACTGGACGTAGAACCAGTTGGCAACGCCTTTCAGCCCCTTGGCCTCGGCGTCCATCGACATCGAAAGATAAAGATAGGCCGACCAAAGCTCGGCATTGATCTGAGCGTTCATCGCTTCGTGTAATTTCTTGCTTAACATAACTGTATTGCTTTAAGTTTGCGTTTTGTTTGTGACACAAATATACAATAGTTTTTTGTGATTTGTATCAAAATAGCCATCACATTATTTTATATCGCAATAGCCGGATATTATAAATATGAATAAGACGGCGCCCGGATACGAATCCGGGCGCCGTCGGTGGTTTTCAGCAGGATGCGGATCAGTCATCGACCTCGATCAGGCGGAACTTCATGTCGAATTTCAGGTCGAGGCCGTTGTCGAGCGCCACCTCGTAGCCGCGCTTGTCGCGGTCGATCGAGACGATCTTGCGGCCTGCGAAATCCTTGGCCACACGGTCGCGGATCTGCTGCGGAACGATGGCCGCGGGCACCTCGCCGTACTTGCAATCGATATCCGTCCACTGTCCGTTCTTGGCGAACTCGACCTTCGAACCGTTGACGAAGACCACCTTGTAGTCCTTGTCGAACATCTCCTCATCGACCTTGACGTAGGAGACCTCGACGCCCGCGAAGTGGGTCTTGATGAACTGCTGCGAAACGGCCGGGAGTTCGGCGACGGTGATGATGCGGTCGTTGCCGGCGAAAGCGGCGACAGAGGAGACCATGAGGGCCAGAGAAGCGAAGATAATCGTGAGCTTTTTCATAATCGTTTTTGTTTTTACAGGTTTAATCGGATTTTCTACTGCAAAGTTGCGGCCTGAAACTGAAACGAATCTGAAAAAATCGGGAAAAAGCGAAAAAAACCGGAAAAATCACGCCGGGAAATCCACCGTGAAGCAATGCCGCCCGTCCGCATGGGAGTAAGCGATCTTCAGCCCGTAGAGGCGGCACACGGCATCGACCACAGCGAGGCCCAGCCCCGTCGAACCCTCCTTCTTCGCGCCCTGGTAGAAGCGGTCGAAGATATGCCCGGCGTCGAGCGGACCGCCCGCGCCGCTGTTCGCAACCGTGAGCCTTCGGGGCGCCACCGTGACGACGATCTCCCCGCCGGCGTCGCCGTGGACGAACGCATTCTTCACGAGGTTCGCCACCACGCTCCCGGCCAGCGAGGGGTTCATGCGCACCGTCAGCGGCCCTTCGTCGGCCAGCGTGAAGCGCATGTTGCGGTAGGCGTAGATCTCCTCCATATCCTCGGCCGTGCGGCGCACCAGCGCATTCATATCGACCGCCTCGGTTTCGGGGAACTGCCCGTTGTCGATCTTCGACAGCAGCAGCAGCGAGCGGTTGAGCCGCACGAGATAATCCAGCGTCCGCTGCACCTTGGCGATCTCGCCCAACTGCTCCTCCGTGAGCGTCGGCGCATCATCGACCAGCATTTCGAGCCGGTTGCGGCAGACCGCCAGCGGGGTCTGCATCTCGTGCGAGGCGTTGCCGATGAACTGCTTCTGCCGTTCGAAGGTCTCCTCGGCGCGCTCGGCATAGCGGCGTGCGGCGTCGTTCAGGCGCCGGAACTCCGTGACGGAGGTTTCGACGGCCAGCGGCGGGTTCTGCGCCCCCACGGTATAGCCGTCCAGCCACCGCAGCAGGGCGTAGAGGGGCCGCATCGTGCGGTAGAGCACGACGACCGTGACCAGCAGGATCATCCCCAGCAGGAAGAGGTAGAGAGAGACGATCCAGCCGAGAATCGCCTCCCGGAGATCCTCCTTCTCGATCGTGGGCGTCATCACCGTCAGCTCGTACCACCTCCCGTCGCGGTCGTGGAACACCTTGCGCAGCACGCGCGCCGGCTCCTCGTCGTCCCGCTCGGGAATGAAGATCTCTTCGTCGGAATAGCGTTCGCGCGGCTGTGCGGCGGCGTATTCGGCCGACACCTCGTTGAGAAAATAGGCGTTGTTGCCCTCGGAGGCCGGCGCCGGAAGCTCCCGCCCCGCCAGCACCCGCGTCAGAATCACTTCGGCGCGGGCTTCGAGGGAGTCGTCCACCTCGTCGTTGATCTCGTCGATCATCGTGACGTAAAACAGCACGGCCCAGGCCGCCAACAGCAGCGACAGGGCCCACGACAGGTGCAGCAGAATGCGGTAAACCAGTTTCATGGCTGTACGAGTTTATAGCCGAAGCCGTAGACGGCGCGTATCTCGATGTCGGCACCCGCATCGTGGAGCTTGCGGCGCAGGTTCTTCATCTGCGCATAGACGAAATCGAAATTGTCGGCCTGGTCGATATGGTCGCCCCACACCCCCTCGGCCAGCGCGGTCTTGTCGACCGTGTGGTTGGGCCGCGACATGAAGTAGTGGAGGATGTCGTACTCCTTGCGCAGCAGCTCCACCTCGCGGCCCGCCACCTCGACGCGGCGGCTGTCGGGCCACAGACGCACGTTCCCGGCATCGAGGCTCTCGTGCCCGTCGCGCTGATGGCGCCGCAGGACGCTGCGGATGCGGGCGCTGAGTTCGGCCAGATGGAACGGCTTGGGCAGGTAGTCGTCGGCCCCGAGTTCCAATCCTTCGATCTTGTCGTCCAGCGAGTCGCGGGCCGAGATGATGATGACCCCGGCGCGGCTGCGCCGCTGTTTCAGCTCTTCGAGCAGCCGCAGTCCGCTGCCGCCGGGCAGCATGATGTCCAGCAGGATGCAGTCGTAGTCGTATGCGGCGATCTTGTCGAGGGCCGCGGCATAGTCGGCGGCCTGCTCGACGACATATTGTTCCCGGACCAGCGTCCGGACCATGATCTCCCGCAGGGAGGGTTCGTCTTCGACAATCAGTATTTTCATAATCTATCTTTAGTTCACGGCTGGTTTCCTAAAACCCGCCTCTTAGGCGGGCGGGCGCAAACCGGCTCAGATGCATTCCCAACTCGCCACCATCCTAAAACCCGCCTCTTAGGCGGGGGAAAGATCGGAAACGAATCCGAAAGGAAACTGAAACGGCCCCGCCCGTCCGTCAAATATAGCCATTTCCGGCCGGGCGGCAAAAAAAAGCGGCGCCCCGCAGGACGCCGCACAGTTATTTACCGGCCGGAAGCTATGCCTTCTCGCCGTCGTAGGCCCACTTGACGTAGATCGCGCCCCAGGTATAACCGCCGCCGAAGGCCGAGAGAATCAGGTTGTCGCCCTTGCGGAGCTGCTTCTCGTAGTCGCAGAGACATGTCGGGATCGTAGCTGCCGTGGTGTTGCCGTTGTGGTCGATGTTGATCATGCACTTGTCCTGCGTGATACCCATGCGGCGCGCCGTGGCGTCGATGATGCGCAGGTTGGCCTGATGGGGCACCAAGTAACGGACATCATCGCCCGTGAGGTTGTGCCGCTCCATCATCTCCACCGAGACATCGGACATCTTCGACACGGCGGCCTTGAACACGGCGTGTCCGTCCCACATGATGGTATGCCAGTTGTTCTGCACCGTCTCGATCGAAGCCGGATAGCGCGAACCGCCCGCCTTCATGTAGAGCTGCATCTCGCCCGAACCGTCGGAACGCAGGATCGAGTCGATCACGCCGTAACCCTCGGTGTCGGGCTCCAGCAGCACGGCTGCCGCCGCGTCGCCGAAGAGCGGGCAGGTCGAACGGTCGGTGTAATCGACGATCGACGACATCTTGTCGGCGCCTACGACGATGACCCGCTTGCTCGTGCCGGCCTCGATGAACTTGGCGCCCGTCGTCAGCGCGAACAGGAATCCGCTGCACGCGGCCGACACGTCGAATGCGAAGGCATTCTTGCAGCCGGCCTGGTCAGCGATCAAATTGCCCGTCGAAGGGAAGAACATATCGGGGGTCACGGTGGCGCAGATCACCACATCGACCGACATCGGGTCTACGCCCGTCTTGTCAAGCAGGTTGATGACGGCGCGCGCTCCCATGTAGGAACTGCCGATGCCTTCGCCTTTGAGGATGTGGCGCGTCTTGATACCGGTGTGCGACATGATCCACTCGTCGTTGGTGTCAACCATCCGGCTCAACTCGTCGTTGGTGAGGATATACTCCGGAAGATACTGTCCCACTCCCGTTATCGCTGCTGTAATCTTGCCCATTAACTTAACTTTTGCTGTTCGTAATTCGGATTAATTTTGAAATGCACGCTGCAATTTCTTCGTGAGGCCGGCCCGGATGACCTGCCCGGTCGAAACGATCATGCTTTTGATGGCCTCGGGCGAAGAGCATCCGTGGCCGATGATGACAGGCGCATTGACACCCAGAACGGGGGTGCCGCCCACGTTTTCGTAGTTCATGGCGTCCCAGAAGGCATTGCTGCCCCCCAGCGCCTTGTTGATGCGGTAGAGGCCCTCGGCCATCTTCAGCACCGTGTTGCCGACGAATCCGTCGCAGACGATCACGTCGGCGACCTTCCCCGAGAAGATGTAGGACGCCTCGACGTTGCCCACGAAATCGATGCGGCCGTCGGCCTTCAGCAATTCGTAAGCGGCTTTGGTTTGGACGTTGCCCTTGGTCTCCTCCTCGCCGATGTTGAGCACCGCGACACGCGGTTTTTCGATACCCAGCACCGCTTCGGCGTATATCGACCCGATCAGTCCGTACTGCGCCAGCACCTCGGGTTTGCAGTCCACGTTCAGACCCACGTCCAGCAGCAGCGCGGGGCGCCCTGCCACCGTGGGAACGACGGACGAGATCGTGGGCCGGATGACCCCTTCGATGGGTTTGACGGCGTACATCGAGCCGACCATCATGGCCCCGGTGGAGCCGGCGCTCGCAAATCCGTCGATGGCGCCCTTGGCCAGATAGCCGAAGCCCACCGTAATGCTCGAATCGGTCTTGGACTGGAACGCCTTGGCCGGATGGTCGCCCATCTCGATCACCTCGGTAGTGGCGACGATGTCGAACCTGTCGGCCGGGCACCCTTCCGAAGCGAGCACGGAGTTAATTTTCTGCTCGTCGCCGAACAGCACGATACGGCTGTCCGATCCGACCTTTCCGAGCGCCAGAATAGCGCCCTTCACAGTCGCTTCGGGAGCGTAATCGCCGCCCATGGCGTCTACACCAATCTTTATCATACTCGTGCGATTTGGTTGTTGTCTCCTCCCGCCACCCGCACATACGGCAACGGCCGTGCGACGCCCGGCCGGATCCGGGTGAAACGGAAGAGATTGTTACATAAAAAAAGAGGCAAACCCTGCGGGATGCACTCTTCTGAGTGCCGAACCTATTCGGCAGCCTTCTTCTCGATAGCCAGCTTTCCGCGATAGAAGCCGCATTCGGGGCATACGCGGTGGTACAGCACGGCTGCACCGCAGTTCGAGCAGGTGACCACCGTCGGAACGACAGCCTTGTAGTTGGTTCTGCGCTTATCGCGTCGCGTTGACGAAACTTTGTGTTTAGGATGTGCCATTTTACAGTATGAATTATAAGTTTAACGTATTTTTTCGCTTTCGTTATTTCGTGCCGCGGGGCTTTTCCCCCGCTTCTCCCTTTTCCGGCGTCTCCTCCCCGGCCTCCATCCGCTCGCGCAGAGCCGCCAGTTTGGCCCATTCGCCCTCGTTGTGCGCCCCGCCTCCGGCCCGGGCCTCGATCGACGCGAACTCCTGGTCCGAGACGATGCGGAAACGTTCGAGCATGTCGGGGTTGCACATCCCCTCGGGATGCACCCGCTGGTAGGGCAGCGACAGCACGATGCTCTCGTAGATGTATTGTTTGAGATCGACCTGATCCTCGCCCGGCAGCATCCACATCACCTCGCCGTCGTATTCATGCACCTCTTCGGAGAATTTCACCACGAGCCGCCCCTCGAAATCGATGGGCACGCGGCAATCTTCCAGACAGCGGTCGCACTCCACGACGACGTAGCCCGCGATCGCCACGTCGAGCGTCACCTGGCTTTCCGAGCGGTCGGCGGCGACCGTCACTTCACAGCGGCCGTCCTTGATTTCCGTGCTCTGGTACTCCTCGAACAGCGATCCGTCCACCTCGAAACGAAATTCGTGGCAGCCGTTCTTCAGCCCTTTATAAGGGATCGCATATCGTTGAGATTCCTCCATTTATACATATTTAGTGCGCAAAGTTACGAAAAAATAGGACATTTGCAAAGAAAACCGCGAGATTTAGCGCTTCCGCACGCTTTGCGGCGAGCCCGCCGCAGGATGGTTTTGCATCCGTGCGTCTTTTCCCTATCTTTGCGGAGGATATTCTATCGCACCTTATTATAATATGGACAAAAAAGGATTCACCATCGAAGTCACGAGCCGTTACGACGGGTGGTGGCGGTATAACGCGGCGCTGATGTGCGGCTGTTTCGACGCTGCGGAGCAGCGCATCGGGTTCGCTTCGGCCGAATCGACCGTCGCCGCCGTGGGAGCCAATCTCGCCGAACGCCCGGCCGACATCCCGGCCGACCGCCGCGCGGTGCTGGAGACCATGCCGTGCGACCATCTCGTGCTCTATCTCTACCTCATTCCTCACACGCTGCCTGCGGGCAACGACATCGACACGACACGGCCTTTCGAAATCGAGCTGCGCATCTCCTACGCCGGGCGCCTGCTGCGCACCGAGAGGCGGGCGATCAACCAGTGGTCGGGCGCCTCGATAGAGCTGCGCGTGGAGTCGGGAAAATAATCCCCGCCCGGAGCGGCGGCCTCCGACCGCCCGAAAAAAAGAAAGGGACCCCGAGGGGTCCCTTTTCCGTTGAATAGCTTTTCGACTATTTGTTGTTGAAAGCGGCCATCTTCTCGATCAGCATGAGGACCTTGTTCGAGTATCCCCACTCGTTGTCGTACCACGAAACGACCTTCACGAAGGTGTCGGTCAGTGCGATACCGGCAGCCTTGTCGAAGATCGACGTGCGGGCGTCGCCCAGGAAGTCCGACGAAACGACAGCCTCCTCGGTGTAACCCAGAATGCCTTTCAGTTCGCCTTCCGAAGCCTCCTTCATGGCAGCGCAGATCTCGTCGTACTTGGCGGGCTTGGCCAGGTTCACGGTCAGATCGACAACCGAAACGTCGAGGGTCGGAACGCGCATCGACATACCGGTCAGCTTACCGTTCAGCTCGGGGATCACCTTGCCTACGGCCTTTGCGGCGCCGGTCGAAGAGGGGATGATGTTGCCCGAAGCGGCACGGCCGCCGCGCCAGTCCTTCATCGAGGGACCGTCAACGGTCTTCTGCGTTGCGGTGGTCGAGTGAACGGTGGTCATCAGACCGTCGGTGATGCCGAACTTGTCGTTCAGGACCTTGGCGATCGGGGCGAGGCAGTTCGTGGTGCACGATGCGTTCGAAACGATCTTCTGACCGGCGTAGGTGTCGGTGTTCACGCCGCATACGAACATCGGGGTGTCGTCCTTCGAGGGAGCCGACATAACGACGTACTTGGCACCGGCTGCGATGTGGGCCTCGGCCTTCTCCTTGGTGAGGAACAGACCCGTCGATTCAACGACGTACTCGGCGCCCACCTCGTTCCACTTCAGGTTAGCGGGGTCCTTCTCGGCGGTCACGCGGATCGACTTGCCGTTTACGATCAGCAGGCTCTTCTCGGCGTTGAAATCCACCGTGCCGTTGAAGCGGCCGTGCATCGTGTCGTATTTGAGCATGTAAGCCATGTAGTCCACGGGAACCAGGTCGTTGATGCCCACTACTTCGATGTTGTCGTTCGTGCAGGCTGCACGGAACACCAGACGGCCGATGCGGCCGAAGCCGTTGATACCGATTTTGATAGTTGCCATAATGATTTGAATTATTTGTTAATAAAAGTTTCCGTTATTTTTTTCACAGCACAAAAGTACATACTTTATATATTTTACGCAAATAAAAAATTAAATTTTTTTACGAACCGTATGCACCTGTACGCCGCACCCTCCCTGCGGCCTATTCCGCGACCCGTTTGGCCCGTTTGGCCATGGCCGAGGCGAAGACGAAATCGTTGAGTTCGCGGTTGTCGGCGTGGAGAATATCCTCCTTGGTCCCTTCCCACCATTTGCGGCCGCCGTGGATATATACAATTTTCTCGCCGATCTCCATCACCGAGTTCATGTCGTGGGTGTTGATGATCGTCGTGATGCCGTACTCCTCGGTGATCTCGTGAATCAGGTTGTCGATGACGATCGAGGTCTGGGGATCGAGGCCCGAGTTGGGCTCGTCGCAGAAGAGGTAGCGGGGGTTCATCACGATGGCGCGGGCGATGGCCACGCGCTTGATCATGCCGCCCGACAGTTCGGCCGGATAGAGCCGGTTGGCATCTTCGAGGCGCACGCGCTGAAGACAGAAGTTCACGCGCTCCATCTTCTCCTTCGTGCTCTGCGACGTGAAGAGGTCCAGCGGCAGCCGGACATTCTCCTCGACGGTCGATGAATCGAGCAGCGCCCCGCCCTGGAAGATCATGCCGATGTCCTTGCGGATGGCCTTGCGGTCGCGGAACCCCAGCCGGGTGAAATTGATGTCGTCGTACCACACGTCGCCCGAATCGGGTTCGTGCAATCCGACCAGCGTTTTGAGCAGCACGGTCTTTCCCGAGCCGCTGCGGCCGATGATGAGGTTGGTCTTCCCGGTTTCGAACTCCACCGAGATGTCGTCGAGCACCACGCGCCCGTCGAACGTTTTGACGATATGTTCGGCACGTATCATATGAGCAGGACTTGCGTAAGAATCAGGTCGAAAAGCAGGACCACCACGCAGCTGGCCACCACGGCGCGCGTCGATGCGGCGCCGACCTCCAGCGAGTTGCCCCGGGCGTTGTAGCCGTAGAAGGCCGAGATCGAAGTGATGATGTAGGCGAAGACGACGGTCTTGATGAGCGTGTAGGTGATCGAATAGGGTTTGAAATCCATCAGCAGGCCGTCAACGTAGTCGGCCGGGATCATAATGCCCGTGGCCGCGGCGATGATCCATCCGCCGAGGATGCCGATCAGGATCGAGAGGATCGTGAGGAAAGGGAAGAAGAGCATCGCGGCGACGATCTTCGGAAGGATCAGATACGAAGCCGAATTGACGCCCATGATTTCGAGGGCGTCGATCTGCTCGGTGATGCGCATCGTTCCGATCTCCGAGGCGATCGACGAACCGACCTTGCCGGCGAGGATCAGCGCCACGACCGCCGACGAGAATTCCAGGATCATCGTCTCGCGCGTGGCATAGCCCACCAGCGAGCGGGGGATGAAGGGCGAATCGAGGTTGATGCACATTTGCAGCGTGATGACCGCGCCGATGAACACCGAGATGATGGCCGTCAGGCCGATCGAATTGACGCCCAGCGCCTCCATCTCGAAGACGATGCGCCGGCGGTAGATCGCCGCCTTCTCCGGACGGGAAAAGACCTTCCCCATCAGCATGAAATAGCGGCCTATGATTTCGAATACCTTCAACATGCGGCTACCGTTCCTTTTCCTCCTCGAAATCGACGTAGTCGCCCACGTCTTTCGACACACGTTTCTCGGGGGTCCCGGCGGTCCGGTGCACCCGCACCTCGCCTTCGCGGCCCCTGCGCTCCCGGTCTGCAAACGGCGAGCCGGAATTCCGCTGCCGGAATCCGCCCTGCGCCTGATCCCCGAAGCCTTCGCCGAACTGCTCCTCCATCTGCTTGCGGACCCTGTAAATCCGCCAGCGGAAGGCCAGCATCAGCACGACGGCCAAAATGACAAGTCCCATAAAAAAGTACATGATAAAAAGCGCGATGCCTTTCAGCAGCGCGGGGGCGCCGAGCGCCAGTATGACGATAAGGAGCGTCGTCAGCGGATTGCGCTGCACGAAACCCACCAGCGAGTCGATGATTGCCGTTATGAAATTCATTCCGATTCTGGTTTACATCCCCACAAAGGTAGGGAAAAATCTGCGTATTTCAATTAATTGTCGTAAATTTGGCGGCTGAAAGCAAAAACAAATCAAACCCGATATGTTAACTTCCCTCACCGCCATTTCGCCCGTTGACGGGCGCTACCGTAATAAAACGGAGAAACTGGCCGATTATTTTTCCGAACAGGCCCTCATCCGCTACCGCATCCGCGTCGAAGTGGAGTATTTCATCGCGCTCTGCGAACTGCCGCTGCCGCAGCTCGCCGGCATCGACCGCTCGAAATTCGCCGCCTTGCGCTCGCTGTACACCGATTTCTCGACCGCCGACGCCCAACGCGTCAAGGAGATCGAGTCGGTGACGAACCACGATGTCAAGGCCATCGAGTACATCATCAAGGAGAAAATGGACACCCTGGGGCTCGAAGCCTACAAGGAGTTCGTGCACTTCGGCCTCACGTCGCAGGACATCAACAACACAGCCATCCCGCTCTCGCTGAAAGAGGCCATGACGGGGGTCTACTACCCCGCCGTCGAGGAGGTCCGCGGCAAGCTGGCGTCGTTCGCCGAGCAGTGGCGCGCGGTGCCGATGCTGGCACGCACGCACGGACAGCCCGCCTCGCCGACCTCCCTGGGCAAGGAATTCATGGTCTTCGTCGAGCGCATCGAAAAACAGCTGGCCATGCTCCACGACATCGCCGTACCGGCCAAGTTCGGCGGCGCCACGGGCAATTTCAACGCCCACCGCGCGGCCTATCCCGGCATCGACTGGGTGGAGTTCGCCAACCGCTTCGTGGGCGAAAAGCTGGGGCTCTGCCGCTCGCAGTACACCACGCAGATCGAGCACTACGACAATCTGGCGGCGATCTTTGACAACATGAAGCGCATCGACACCATTCTGATCGACCTTTCGCGCGACATGTGGACCTATATCTCGATGGAGTACTTCAAGCAGCAGATCAAGGCCGGGGAGGTCGGATCGAGCGCCATGCCCCACAAGGTCAACCCCATCGACTTCGAGAACGCCGAGGGTAATTTCGGCATCGCCAACGCCGTCTTCGAGCACCTCGCGTCGAAACTCCCCGTCTCGCGCCTGCAACGCGACCTGACGGATTCGACCGTCCTGCGCAACGTCGGCGTGCCGATGGCCCATGCGGTGATCGCCCTGCAATCGCTGATGAAGGGACTCAACAAGGTGATCCTCAACCCCGAAGCGCTGGAGCACGACCTGGAGAACAACTGGGCCGTCGTGGCCGAGGGCATCCAGACCATCCTGCGCCGCGAAGGCTTCCCCAAGCCCTACGAGGCGCTGAAAGCCCTCACGCGCACCAACGCCCACATCACCCGTGAGTCGATCGCGGCGTTCATCGAGACGCTCGACGTGGCGGAATCGGTCAAGGAGGAGTTGCGCGCCCTCTCGCCCTCGACCTACACGGGCGTATTCCGATAGGTCTTTCTCCCAAAAAGCGAAATGCAGGGCCCCGCTCGGAGCCCTGCATTTTTTCCGTCATAACGGCCGCTACTCCTTGCAGCAGCGCACCGTGTAGCCATAGGAGCGGTGTACGTCCAGCTCCGGATTGATCGACCCGGATGTGCTGATCCGCTTCTTGACATACAGGTAGTAAGCCTTAACCGCCGTCGCCTTCGACGACCAGTAGCCGCCCGAACCGCCGCTCGAAGCCCGCTGGCCGACGATGGCACCGGTATTGTACATGCGGTAGCCCTGCCCCGGATACCAGGCCGTCTGCCCGTTGTAAGTATAGGTCACGCCATAGTTTTCGACATCCCATGCCGACACGCCGTCGATGTAGTCGCGTCCCGAACTCAGGTTCTCCCATGCGTCTATATCCGGGACCTTGTATCCCGGAGGGCAGGGATCGTTCAGGGTCTTGGCCTCTCCCCACAGTTTTGCGCTCGGCTTCGCCAGCCAGTTGGAACCGGTTCCGACCGTATTGTTATAGAACGTCATCGGATTGGCCGCGGCTGCCTCCGGCGTCACGGCGGCCTTGGCGAGGCTCCACGTCAGAGCCGCATACGCGGGGTTTACGACGGTAAGTTCTTTCACCTCATCGAAAGGGGTGGCGCTGGTCGAGGTTTTCGTTCCCCAGTAGAACGGGTCCTTGCGCCCCCACTGGTAATACATGCCGTAAGCGTCCGTTCCGCCGACGGTGGTTCCCACAGCGCCCAGATTGCGGTCCATAAAGACCACGCCGTTTTCATAGGCCATCGTCTGCGGGGCGTCGGTCACCCAGATGTGCCAGCTCCACACGATCGCATCCTCCTGCACGAGGGCCACCAGCGCGTTGCCCCGGCCCTCGCCGACCGTGAAGACGATCTCCCCGGACTCCTTGTCGAGGACAACATCCGACACCAGCCCCTCCCGGTCGGTCCATATCCAGTCGGCCTTCATGCCGTCGGCGATTTCGATCGCCGGGTCGAATCCCGCCGAAGCCGCTTCGCCCGCGCCGTTGCCGCGCACTTTCGCATTGAACGCATAGGTTCCCGGAGTCGATACGACATAGCAGTTGGCCGTTCCTGCGGCGCTCAGGTCATCGACCTTCACCGCAGAAAGTTCCCCGCCGCCGGTCAGCACCACTTTCACGCGCCCCTCGGCCATCGTCACCGAGCGGAATTGGGCTGCCTGCACCTCCTCCGACGCCTCGATCGGCTCTCCGGCGGCGTCCACGATCCGCCACGGCGCAGCCTCGCCCGCCGCAACGGTCCAATAGCCCTCTTCGTCAACATCCGTCACCGGAACGGCCCCCGAGACGGGCATCCGTGCACCCGAGGCGTCTTTCAGCCACGGCGCATCCTTTTCCGCGGCGAGCGTCCAATAATAAACCTCCTCGTCGGCCGCAATTCCGATCAACGGGGCTCCGGCTGCCTCCGCATCGCAGGCGACTGTCACCTCCGTGCCGTCGCGGAACGCGATAAGCGTCCCCGCGTCGCCCTCCGTCACGGCACCGACCGCCGAGCGCGACACAGCCCCGGTCAGCTCCCGAAGCGTAACGAGCCCGGCATTGAGGTCCTCGATCTTCTGTTTCAGCTCCGGGGAGACGGGATCGACGGAGGGGGGGGGTACATCGCCCGGGGCGTTGCCCGAGTCGCTTTCACATCCGCCGAGGAGCAGCGTCCAAGCGCAGATCACAAACAATTTTTTCATCATGCTTTGCTTTTTAGTTAATGGTGTTGTCTGTTCGTCCGGTCCGGACAGGCTTTCCCGACGACGACAGGCATACACAAGCGGGAGCGGGAACAACAAGTCCCGGCAAAGCATGGCGACAACCTTTTCATCCGACCGTAAAAAGTCTGTCCGAAGAGGTTTGCTGCTGATGAAAAAAAAGCGAAAGCTGTTAACAAATTGCGCGCAGGCACAATGCCGGCGGCATGTCAGGCGCCCCCTTTCTCCGCAGGAGCAAACACTCTATCGTGCAAGGCAGGTCTTCTGACTCGTCCCGAATGCGGCGCCTTCCCGGTTTTCACCAGTGGCTCGGATTGCCGCATCCTTTCATGCCCTCGACGGGCGGGACTCACAGCAGCGGGAACTGTTGCCGATTCACACGGCATTCCCTTTTAATTCCCCGCGAGGGGAAACCATTGCGGGAACAAAGATAGGCTTTTCCCGCCGGGAAGCAAACGAATCCGGCGGAATATTTGTCCGGAGGGTCCGAAAATCGCTCAAAAAGCCTTTTCGGCCCCGGCCAGCCGTTTTCGGACGACCGCCGTCCATCTTTGGCACGCACTTTGCAATTACTTCAATCAACTGCGGCACAGCAACCGCAGTGAGGTTTCTTCATTTATTTAAGTTTGGGTTAGTAGTTTTAGGAGGGCAACCTCCGGGGGCAGCAGGCAATCGTGACGATTCCCTGCTGTTTTTTTGCGTATCCCGCAACGCAGAACCGAAGAGGCGCAGAACCGGGCCCGAAACGCAGCAACCGTCCATCGCCCCCTAAAACCCGGCTCTTAGCCGGGGCGGGTCAGAACTCCACCGTGACGCCCAGCGACGGCAGCAAAGTGCCGCTGACCTGTTCGAGCCTCTTCATGCGGTAGCGCTGCTCCGACGCCGGAGCCGAGGGGTTCTCGATCTCGCCCGTGGACATCAGCACGTCGGGCTGGCGGAGCTTTCCTCCGGCGACGTTCTGCAAGTCGATGTAGAGACCCAGCATGCAGCGGCGGAAATAGAATACCTTGTCGATGCGCACGTCGAGCTGGGCGAAGGCGTCGAGCCGCCCGGCATTGTACCTCGAATAGTCGTAATAGGGCCGTCCCTGCGCGTCCCACGCCTCGACGAGCGACGATTTCTCCTCGTCGTAGGGCGTGTAGGGCGCACCGCCCACGGCGCTGAGCTTCGCCCCGACGCTCCAATGGCGCGGCAGATCGTAGGTGCCGCTGACGTTGACCACGAAACGGTTGTCCCACGCCGAAGCGATCCACGGGGCCGAACGGTCGTTGCGGTACTCCGAGCGGAACACGGTCACCGACCCCACGACGCTCACGCGCCCCGGAATCTGCCAGCGGGCCATCGCCTCGACGCCGTAGGCGCGTCCCTGCGCCGAGGAGACCAGCTCCTCGTTACCCACCACGCCGTAGTCGTTGCCCTTGCACGAGAGCGGAATCCCGTCCGCAACCGACAGGGGCACATCCCCGTAGCGTTTGTAGAATCCCTCGACCGAGACGATCAGCCGGTCGCGTAGCCGCCAGTCGATGCCGGCGCTGAAAATCCCGACCCGCATGTAGTCGAGCGATTCGTTCACCAGCCTGTCGTCCCGCTTGAATCCCAGCGCCGTATAGGCCGGAAGCTGGTAGTAGAGCCCTGCGCTGCCGCTGACCGACCACGCCGGAGCCAGCGCATAGGAGACCGACGCGCGCGGCGAGGGCCGGTTCCACAGCCGGACCATGCGCCCCGAGTAGTCGCACCCGTCGGCGCGCAGTCCCGCCGAGGCGGTGAACCGCTTGTCGGCCGAGGCGTATTCGGCTCCGGCGAAAAGCCCCCAACCGACGATTCCCAGCCGCGTGTTGTAATCCGAGAGCTGCGACTTGTCGGTGTAGAGCCGCTGCAAGGTGCGGTTCGTGTAACCGGACCAGTTCACCTCGACGCCCTCGCGGAGCGTCCAGCGGCCCAGGTAGGAGCGGTTCTCGGCCCGCAGCGCGGTCTTCTGCTCCACGGAACGGAGCCGCAGCGTGAGGTTATCCTCCGACAAATCGTCGTTGCGCAGGTATTTCAGGTTGCGGTTGTTCAGGTAGTTGTGGCTCAGCGTCACGGTCTGCACGTGGCGGCCCGCATAGTGACGCCACGAAGCCCCCACGGTGAAAGTCTCCTGCCGGATGCGGGGCAGGTAGCTCAGCAGGTATTCGGCGTCCTCGCCCTTCTCATCGACGTTGAGCTTCATATTGTCGAAGCCCGCCAGGGCCAGCACCGTCAGCTCGTCGCGCTCCGAAAGGCGCGTCTTGACCTTCGCCTGCCCGTCGATGTAGTTGGGCAGAAACGGCAGTCCCAGCATCTTGAACAGCAGTTGCAGGTAGGACTGGCGGACCGAAAACAGATAGGTGGTCTTTTTACCGATGTGGCCGCTGCCGCTCACGCCCACCTCCGAAGCCCCCAACGTGGCCTTGAAAGTCTGCTTTTCGGCATTGCCGTCGCGCAATTTGAAATCCAACACCGAACTCAGCGCCCCGGCCCGGTCGGCGGGGAAAGCCCCCGTATAGAAGCTGATCTCGCGCACGAGGTCGGCATTGACGATGCTCACCGGGCCGCCCGTGGCGCCCTGCGTGGCGAAGTGGTTGATATTGGGGATCTCGATCCCGTCCATGTAGAATTTGTTCTCCGCGGGGCCTCCGCCGCGCACGATCAGGTCGTTGCGGTAACCCACGGGCGAAAAGGCCACGCCGGGATAGGAGCGCACGATGCGCGACACGTCGCGGTTCGAGCCGGGGCTCTTCTCGATCTCCTGCAAGCCGATCACCTTCAGGCTCACGGGACTTTCGACCGTGGCGCGGAACGGCGACGGTCGCACCGTCACGGCCTCCAGCCGCTCGGCGTCCTCCTCCAGCTCGACCTCGATGAAGGGCGTGGCCGCCGACACCATATATTCGGGTGTCGTGACGCTCTTATACCCCACCGACGAGACCGCCAGCCGCCAAATGCCGGGCTCCACCCGTTCGATGCGGAATCTCCCCAGCGAATCGGTCGAAGCGCCCTTCCGCTCCTGCCCGGCCAGCACCACGGCAGCATAGGCCACGGGGCGGCGGCTCAGACGGTCGATCACCCGTCCGCTGACGGAGTAGGTTCCCTGCTGTCCCCGCACGGCGAACGCCGCCGGCAGGCACAGACACAGCATCACGATTTTCAGGAGTTTCATACGGCAAATATAGCCGATCGGAGCTAATCCGCCGCCGTTTCGCCGGAATATTTCGGCAGCAATTTCAGATAGACGAGCAGAATGACGTTCATCAGCAGGGCGTAGACGATGGCCGGGATGGCCATCTCCCCGCTGTCGAAGATCAGCGGCGAGGCGGCGATGGCGATGGCCTGCGCGGCGTTCTGCATCCCGACCTCGATAACGACGGTTCTCCGCGCCGCCCTCCGCAGTCCGAACACTCGGGACAGCAGCGATCCGGCGCTCATGGCCAACAAGATCAGCGCCCCGGCGGCCAGTCCCAGCGTCCCGAGGTTTTCCAGAATGGTGCCGGCATACTGCACGAAGAAAACCGCGGCCAGCAGCATCAGCGCGGGAAAGGCCACGCGCCCCAGCGACGCATGGACCCGCCGGGCCGCATCCGGACGCCAGCGGCGGAACAGGGCTCCCGCGGCCATCGGCAGGAAGAGCAGGACGATATTCTGGACCAGCAGTTTCCCGGCCGGGAGGTCGATAGCCGCCTCCGTATGCACGGAGACGAACCGCGCGGCGAACCCCATCACCACGGGGATCGTGAAGAGCGTGACGACGCTGCTCAACGCCGTCAGCGTCACCGACAAAGCCACGTCGCCCTTGGCCAGCATCGAAAAGACATTCGACGAGCTGCCTCCGGGACAGCAGGCGATCAGCATCAGCCCCATGAACCACACGGGCGGAAGCCGGAACGCCAGCGCCACGCCGAAAGCGATGAGCGGCAGTGCCAGGAGCTGCCCGAGCAGCCCCGCGACGACGGCTGCGGGACGGCGAAACACCCCGGCGAACGCCTGCCGGTCGAGTTCGATACCGAGCTGGAACATCAGCACGATCAGAATGGGGAGTACGATCCAAATGGTATTCATAGCGGCACCGGAATAAGGATTGAACGACAAAAAAGTCTTCCAGAAAATCCTGAAAGACTTTTTTCATCGGTGGGAACAAGCGGATTTGAACCGCTGACCTCCTGCTTGTCGAGCAGGCGCTCTAAACCAACTGAGCTATGCTCCCTGCATAAAAAAACCATCTTCCGAGATGGTTGTAACCTTGTGGGAGCTGAGGGATTCGAACCCCCGACCCTCTGCTTGTAAGGCAGACGCTCTGAACCAACTGAGCTAAGCTCCCCTTTTGCTGAATTGCGAGTGCAAATGTATGATAAATAAATCATTCCTGCAAGTCCTCCATTCATTTTGGGAAATCTTTTTTCGCTGGCAGTTCGTTCGGTTTACACGCTGGTTTACACATTTGCATAAAGCCAATGCTGGTTAAACAATAGTGAATTAATTGACAATCTTATATTTGAATAAAATCGGACCAACTTGTGCAGGGGGTCTTAAAATAGACCATCCTGCAAAGTCGGTCCTAATTTTGAGGTCAAAGGAAAACCGCATTTTTTCGGCCTGCCCTTAACCTTTTAAGATATATAGTATATATAACTCCATTTTTTGTGGAGTAATATTCTTTACCTCTAATACGTGCGTCTGTTCCGTTACTACCGTACGGTTCCTGCCGCTACTTTGCAAATTGCATCAGATAGTTTTCGCAAAATCCAGCTAACGGGAATTTCACTACCTCGTCCCGTCCGTCGGGTGTGACGTATTGGAATAGGATTGTATCGGCTTTCACGTGGTAGTCGAACAAATTCACCTTTTCGCCCGTTCCCTCGATTTGTGCCTCGTTAGCCGTCATTGTGCCGATGATCCCGTCCATATCTTCGAGTTCGCATTTTCATCCGAATATGTATTGTCGGTTCTTTGTAAGGACAATTTCGACGGGCTTTGTAATGTCTGCCATATTAGGGGCAAACATGTAGATAAATGTTTCGGGAAATATTTCGTCTTTGGGTTTTCCTACAAGCAGGACTATTCCCTCTGTTTGGCTCCATTTGACCGCCTTTTGGATTATCTGTTTATCCTCTCATGCGTCGGTCTTTCATGCTGTTTTCGGTTGTTTGTATCTGTTCATATTGCGCAAAATGTTATGTTGTTATTTATCTTTATAAAGATAAGATTATTAGCGGAATAAACAAAATAAGAAAGTGACAAACTCTGCAAAAGGGTCTTATAGATTAACCTTTTCACAAAGTCTGTCACTCGGAAGGTCAGATGAAAATTCAACTATTCGTTAATTTTTCTTCTAACTTATCTGCGTATTTCAGCACGAATTTTCGGAAATCATCGAAACTTAATTCCAGATCAAATGTAATAGGTGCATTTACATCATCTCCGCTTTTATCCATAATATGGATATTCTCAATGTTTTCTACATTGCAATTCATTATATCGAACCGATAGTGGCATATTGAGTTACGGATATGATAGGCTATATTTTCTATTGAATTCTTATCAACTCCTTTTCTGTGTTCATTCGCTGTGATTTTGGTTGTATCAATTCCCCAGTTTTCATAATCAACTAATCCATCTACGGATATATTTTTGTCATGGTCTGCGCATTGTTGCGGCATAATTAAGAGGCCCACACAACAATTCATAAAGAGGGTCTTTTCAGAGTTGCAGTTGTGTTCGTATTGAACAAGAATTTGTCGCGTGCGGGAAATAAAATCAATGCGATTTTGATAGTTACTCATAAGTTCTTATTTTTATTCATCTAATCCCGTAATGCTTGCAAATTTTTTCCATCCTGTTGCTTTTTTATATGCATCAGTGCATCCTGACGGCACTTTCAGCACCGAATAAGGATTAATGTTGTAAAAAGTATAATCTTTACATGTCGGCGGTATTTCTGTACCTATTTTGAATAATCGAAGGTTGGAATTGCCATAAAAAGTGTATTCATCTATTCTTTTGACTTGTGTACATTCAGACATATCAACGGTCGTAAGATTTATTGCCCCATCAAAGGCTCCCAAATCACGAACTCCTGAGATAGATTCCAATTTTGAACCTTTCTCAAACGTAATCATTTCTAATGATGAACAACCTTTGAATGCGGCAATTTCAATCGTTTCCACACTTGCGGGAATCTCGATGAAGGTTAAGGCTTTGCAGTCTGAAAGGGCACCCGAATAATTATCTTTGTTCTGATAACCTCCTGTGATAGATTTCAATTTTGAACCTTTCTCAAACGTAATTGTTCTCAATGATGAACCCTTGAAAGCTGTTCCAAGGCTTTCTACGCTTGCAGGAATCTCAATAGTAGTTAAGGATTTGCAGTCTAAAAAGGCACCCAAAATCTTATAATTATTATCATGTCCCCCTGTGAAAGCTTTTAATTTTGAACCTTTCTCAAAAGTTATTGTTTTCAATGAAACACAACCCTTGAAATTATTAAAGGTCATCGACTCTACATTTACAGGAATCGTCACTTTCCATAGATTGGAACAACCGCTGAATGCATCATCAAGAACTGTCAAACCTGTAAAGTGTTTCAATTCATTAAAAATCTGAATTTCCGAGTTTCCTGTGAATGTTGTGCCAAGTGATGTAACCGTTGCGGCTTCGTCATAGGATAATTCAAGATCTCCATTAGTGTCCCACATTCCCACACATAGTTTCTTTACATTTTCATCTGCGAACTGAATAATATTCGGGTCTACCGATTGTCCCGTTTTGGAAATCGTGATTACCGTACCATCTGCCAATTCAAAGTAAACATTGTTCTCATCCTGCGTGATTTTGATGCTATCTGCATCCTTGCCGTCCTCTCCCGTAGCTTTGCCTAATTGCGTCCAATTCGTTCCGTTGTCATAGGAAATCCACCAATAGCCCTCTCGAATTTCGAGTTTCGGCGTAACACCATCTGCACCATCACTGCCGTCTGTCCCCTGTGCCTTGATTTTCTGTCCGTCCACAATGATAAATTCACCGTCCAGCGTCCAATAATAGATGCCATCCCCGTCTTTCTTCACACCGATAACGGGAGTGTTTCCATCGACGCCATCCGTACCATCTTTACCGTTATAAATCACAATCGGGTTACTCTTGGCGAACTTAATCGTGTAGCCTACCACCTTGCCGTTCTCGGTCAGTGGGTCTACACTCGTGATATAATCGTTGTTTTGGAGTGCTGTCACAATCGTTTGTAATGCCGAAAGGTTGGTATTCGTTTCGTTGCAAAGACGCTGTAAGGCTTCAAAAGCAGACCATGTAGGCAGTTTGATTTGCGTACCGTCAGCCAATGTAAAGATTACATAGTCGGTGCTGGTTTTATAATCCACGCCCGAAAACATGGAATCGCCACCAATGCCATCTTCACCTGTTGCTTTACCTAACTGCATCCAATTTGCTCCGTTATCATAGGAAACAAACCAATAATCGTTTTCGATTTTGAATTGCGGGGTCGTGCCGTTGGTTCCATTTGTGCCGTCTTTACCCTCGGCTTGGATTTTTCCACCATCGACCATGATAAATTCACCGTTCAACGTCCAATAATAGACACCATCAGTATCTTTCTTTACGCCGATAGTGGGTGTTGTCCCATCTTCACCGTCTTGTCCGTCTTTACCGTGATAGATGGTAATAGGGTTACCTTTGCTGAAAGTAATTGTATAGCCGATTTCTTTACCGTCTTGCATAAGAGGTGTAGTCCCCGTAACATAGACGTTGTTTTGTAATGCTGTTACGATGGTTTGCAACGATGAAATATTTGTGTTCATCTGCTTGCAGAGTTCCTCCAATTTTGCGACACGGTTTTCCAATCCGTGAACGCTGTTCCAAAGGTCATCATCATCGTATTTACACGATGTGAGAGCAACCACCGCAAATAATGCGGCAAAGGTCAATAGCTTTTTCATAGTAAGATTTATTTAAGTTGAACAAATGTTTCCAATCTTACTATCCGCACCTCGATAGTGGTTCATATAAAAATAGAAAGCGTGATGCCGAAAACTTATTCTATTAGAGTAGGTCGTAGGAAACCTTGAAGATAAAATAAGCAACAACACCACGCCTATATCCACAAATGGATATGACGCAGCAAGATGTCAGCTAATTCCCTCTTCAGATTGAATTTCCTACGTTCACTCTAAAGGAACAAGCTACACTTTCCGTGTATTCAATATGTTACTGCAAAAGTAGCATATTCGGCGGAAATTGCAAAACATCCTGCCCTTTCGGGTGCTGTTGCTGTGATTAATTGTGCAAAGTTCTTGAAAACAAAGTTTCTATCCAATAGATTACGCTATGGAATCGAAACTTTGTTAGTTGTAAGTTGGGTTAATCGTTCCCGCAGATTTCTTGTATTACGCCATCCATGTAAATCGCCTGCCCGCTGGATTGTCTGCCCCACCAGTAGCAACCGTATTCCTCGATGATAACCTCGCCTTGCGCTTTCAGTCGTTCAGCCAGCCAAGAATCAATCAGCCACCATTCCATGACATCATCCACGAACGGATAAAGATATTCTTCGGAAATAAGGTTTGCCCGTATCATTTCCTCGATAACCGTGCTTTGATTCTTCAAAACACAATTCTGTACTACTCGTTGCGCATTCATATAATCGGTTGTTGCGAGTTCATGCGTATTAGCCATCGGTTTGCAAAATTTGTGTGGTCAGCCTGTCGTTCCTCGGCGCAATTCTCCATTCCGTTTTCTGTCGGGTACGCACTATGCGATTCAATGCGGAGAGTTTTGTTGCAGTAATAGTACGGGATAAATTGCTTTGTACTTGTGTCAAATGCAAAATTCATTTCTGTATTCTGCGCAAGTTTACCTTTAGCTTCGTAGTATTCTACCAGCGAAATAAGGTTGTACTTTCCATTGCGCCCAATCATTGCGGCACGTAAGCGTGTGTAAACTCCGTTTCCGTGGTCGATTCTGTAAGCCCGCACGGCTAACAAGGCTTTCAGAATTTCTGTCGCCCTTTCATTTAATGTTTTCATGGTCTGTAAAGTTTAGAGTTATTCCCCATTACTTGTAAAAAGATAACTCCATTCATAACTAACTAAACAGGGCGGTATATCTCCATGTAAGAATAGCTTTCCGATTCTATATAATTCCGATAATTTTATGCTGTTATATGGTTTCGGGCATAAATAAGGGGCGGCTTGTATTATGTGGAATCCTATTAAATGGGATGGATAAAAATTCGGTTTCCCATCTGAAAAGGGGGAGGGGTTAAAAATAGGGAGTATCCGTTCGGTTGAAATAAAAAAGCGTTGCAGTTTATGCAACGCCTAAGTTTTTACCTAAAATTTACTTAAAGATGGTGTTTTCATTTCTCGTAAACGGTCTATAAAGTTGGAAGCATCTTTGAGTAGATTGTTGTGTTTTAGAGCAATTTTTGCCATCTGTTTAGAAACATTAAATTTATCTCCAATGTAAGAGCACGCTTTGTATCCTAATGAAATATTACACTGCTGATTGTCAATATATATAGGGAGTTTGGTGATGCCTTCTTGTAGCATAAATTTTGCAAACGCAACTTTTAATTCATTGAGTGGCAAAAGTAAATGTTCTGCAAAAACATTTGCTTGATATTCCATTATATCATTGTTTGATAATCGTTCTTTGGCTAAAATATTTTGAGAACAGTTTGTTTCTTCAAAGGTAGAGTGTAAATGCTTGTGTAATATAAAATGGCCTATCTCGTGAGCAATTGTAAATCTATAGCGATGCTCGTCACACTTTAATCGAGAATTAAGAATTATCGTTTTATTTTTGAAATCTGTTCTACCTAATATTCTTGTATCAAGTAGTTGATGTTCAAACTGAATATTATTTTGTGAAGTAAAGTGCTCACAAAGACTTTGTATATCCAAACACCCATTATTATAGCAATGGCTAACGGCTAATAGTTCTATTTTAGCTTTTATGTCCTCAGGAGTAAGATATGGGACTATGCTATTTTTTGATTTACGTTGGATTAATCGTAAATCTTCAAATAAATCTATAAGGCTATTGTAGCTTTTTCCTGCATTGAGGATAACAAATTGTCCCGAGGAGATTGTTGCATCGGATAATAATGTTCGAGCCCTTTGTAAGCTATATGATTTTACTTCTCTGTTTGCAATAGACAAAAGAGTTCCATCATCATTCATCCGAATCAATCCAATATGATAGTGCTCGGCAACAGTTATTGCGCTCTGTTGAAATCCGTGTCGGGAAATCATGAACCCTTTATGGGCTTTAATTTGGGATAATTTGGTGTGAAACTCCTCTACATCATCAACAGGGGTCGGTCTATTGCAGTCTTTACATTCAATAATCGTAAGCGTATTATATGATGATGATATATCCATAGTTGTTTCAATAGATATATCGGTAATGATATAATTATTGCGAGCTTGAGAGAAATACTTTGCTTTTTGTTTGATAATGCTTTGCTGACTATTAACGGGCAATCGATTGTCTTCTAATAGTCCTCTGAAAACCTTATAAACTTTATCTTCAAATTTATCTCCCTTTGCCGTTGTATTCATCTGTATAATATTTAATTCTCAAAATTAACGATTATTTTTAAAGGTAACACTATTTAGATTTATTTTAACTTTTAGATATTTTGTTGGCCACTCATCTGTCCCTAATAATTGTCACACACGCAGTCGTTTTACCCTCTATTCGTGTCGGCGCGTCCTTTATTTCATATCATTGTGCAAGGTCTGTCGCTTTGGCTTTTCGTTGCAGACCCAGCGTGTCGTAAATCTCCTGCAAGCGTTCTTTCGCCTTGTTCTTGGCAATCGGTGTCTGCTTCTGAAATGCGGCGTTTATCATCTTCACGATTTTATAGTCGTCGCCGATTGAAAGTCCCTTTACCAACTCGCGGCGGATGTTGCCGACATGGTATTTCAACGCCTGCACTTTGGTTGTTCCCAACTGGTCGTAAGCCTGCTTCACTAACGGATGCCGCTGTTCTATCACGGCGCATAGTTCGGCGGGACTTTCTACCACGAAAAATTGCTCGGTCATTGTTTTCAGTCGGCTGTATTCATCGAACAACTCCCGAAAAGTAGTCCTTGCCGAGGGGCTGGCCGCAAGGCGTTCCACGACCTTGCTGTATGTCTGCACCGTTACCTTGTAGCCGTTTCGTTGCAGTTCGTCGGTAAGGTTTACATAGGTTGCGTAAATATGTCGGCTGATTTTGAAATTCACGATGTCCATGTTGGCGAGGTTCTTTTCCACGACAAGGCGGTTATTGACTATCCGCACATATTGTTCGTTGATGTAGGGAATCTTCGACAAGGTTTTAACCCGTGTGGCATCACTCAACGAGTTTATCTCGGCGGCATAGCTTTCGGCGTCTGCAAGCGTCCGCTGGGTAGCCGCAACGAATTCGTTGAGCGTTACGGCCTTGCTGTATTTGGTCGTGGAATAGACGTGCACGATTTGCGCCTTGTAACGGGAATCTCGGATGCGTCCGCATATCTGCGTAAAGAGCGTTGAAATATCCAACAGCGTGTGCGCCTTTCGTCCGTCGCTGACGATGAATGTAACGCCATCGGGGTCGAAGATGTCGCACCCCTCGAAGCAGGTCGAGGTGTAAAAGTTTATCTTCTTCGCAGGGTCGGAGGGCTGGCCGATGGGATAGGCATTGCCTAATTTGCGCTGGTTCTCCTGCCTACTCTCCCCGCTCGTGGAACAGACTATCTTAACGGCTTCGGGAGCGAGTTTGAGCGTGTCGATGACCTTTGCGATAAATTCCACGCTGTTGACGAAGATATGCAGGTTGTAGGGCAATTCGTCGTGCAGGACTTTGACGCACTCCGACACGATGTATTTATCGGGTTTGTTGGTCTGCCGCGAACGCACCTTAACCTCCGTAAGGTCGGGTCAGTCGATTTCGCAAACAGGCAGATGCTTCAACTCCTCTAAAATATATTCCCGCTCTATGGGTGTCGCCGTCATATATGTTGCCTTATCGAATTTAGCGGCTTCTACAAGTAAATTCTTAATGGCATTATGTCGAAACGAATAGGAGTTGAACAGTACGTGCCATTCGTCTACTAAAAGGAACAGTTCTTTATAAGGATTAAGACCCGCAGTTTTCAATGCCCGAATCGTTCGCGGCAGGGAATCGTAAGTCGTGGCTATCTTTAAGGGGGAATGGGTACGGGCGAATTGCGTGATGTCCCACTCGGTAATGTCTTCGTAAACGCCCAGCACCTCTATATCGTCGGTGCGGCAGACGGTCTTGTTCTTCACCAATGCCACGTAAGGCATAGCGATAAGGGTGGGAATAGAGTTGCGGATAGCCAGTTCGGTAGCCCCGCACCCCGTCTTTTTCTTGTTAAATAGACAATTCACGGGAATTTCGGTCATAAAGTCCCGAAGTAAGTTTGCACCTTTGGGTGCGTCGATTGTTCAGTTTTGCATAAGTAATTCGTTTTTAGTGAAATAAAGTCTGTAATTATTTTTAATCTTGTATTGTTATTATTAAAGAGAAAGTCCATTTCGGAATCAAAAAATATTACACTCGGAAACAAGAAAAAGAGGTGCTGAAAAACACCTCCCGATTATGGACGGACTCGACATTAGGACTACTCCTTTTTCGTATTATAAAGATAGCACCTTTTTTATTGGGAACAAAGGTCGGACAGCAATTAATCCGAACATTTTTATTCATGTCTTAAATGGCATTATAGGGGTGTTGTACGGGTGGCGGAGTATGTTCGACGTGGAAATTAATGTGCAAAATGTAGTATTAGCGGGTATTTTACATAGTGAGTTGTTCTAAAACACCTTTCGTGTCATGTAATTCAGTACTATTAGCGGTTCGGTACATGGTGTGGCTGTTCTGAAATTCCTTTCGAACACGTGTTTTAAGTGCTAATAGCGGTTTTTGCATGGTAAATAAGTGCGATGTACACGTAAAAAGCCGTAAATTTGGGTGTAAAACGCTATTTTATGAATGAGAAAGAAGCCGATGCCATCCGTAAGAGTATGTATGAACCCTTACTGATGGATGAAAACGATAAGATTGTGCATTGGGATTTCGACCCGATGCGCCGTGAGTTGCGCGAGTATGTCGATATTGCCTGCGGATGTGATGAACAGACGTATGGAATCCGCACACCGCAGTTTGAATATCGCTACTGTACGGGGAAGATTAAGATGCCCTTTACCAAGTCGGATTATCTCGCTAACGACGATATAATCGCTACCGTTATGGGATTGGGGCTGGATGTCGAGAAATTCTGGTTTGCGCTGGTTTTTATTTACGATTATGTCGAAACCTCGTTTAAGAACTGCGGCCTTGTGAAACCCGCGTCTTTGGATAAGGCGGTGCAAAATCTGTTCAAAGAGTTAGGCGAGGATTTCGCGGACGATGATATTGAAATAACCCTTAAAAAGAACCGAAAGAAAGTCGAGGTTCTGCCCGTTATAAAGCGTGGGATTTTGGACTGGTTGCGGGAAACCTATGAACGGGAATGCAAAGGCAGGAAGATTCAGTATTACGGAATTGACACGGGTAATTTCGACGAAACCTATCCGAGTACGTCGTTTCGGATTTATCGGACTGTGGAGATGTATCGGGATATGCTGAACACTTTATTGGGGGATAACCGCCCGAAGCAACCCGACAAGAGTGTTTCGTTGAATCGTCTGTTGCTGATTTCGCGTATCTGTTACCTTTATGAATTTACCTATAACGACAGTTTTTTGTATAGCGACGATTCGTTAAAAGGAATAATTAAGTCCTGCAAGGGGCGTATGCCTGCAACTTATTCCGCTGTTTATCTGTGATTTGCAAAGGGAGAGTAAAAACGCCCTTTATTTCACTCCCCGTGTTTGGGGTGCGAAAAGTCAAATCTTTGTAGTGTCGAAAGGGATAAACCCGACGACCTGCAAACGCTTGGGCAAGGGATGCAGCATAATTTAAGCCCCTCTGTAAAAGGAGTATTTAAGATTATGGCTAATGCTATTATTAACGGACAAAACAACGTAAACGAGCAGAACGTGGCAAACGCCGCAACCGCTACGCCTGCTCCCGTTGCTGAACAGAAAGAACAGCAGACTGCGCAGACCTCGCGCCGCCGCCGTTCGACTACGCCCCCGATGTGGCGGGTAATGACGCAGGCGCGGCCCGTTTTCGATGTCCAACTGAAAAAGGATAACGAAATTAAATTGGCATGCATCGACAAATTCATGAATGCGGCTTACTCGGATGCGAACAAATTTTGGAGCGACTTTATGGAGCAGGTAAATATCCTGCTTGACAGCCGCAGGTATTGCCGCGAGTGCGAAATCTTGGGTTTGAAGCCTGAATATGTAGCGGAACATATCGTGTTCCTCGGTAGTGCCACGATGAAAAAGGTGCTGAAAGACGGCGTATCCCGTACATTAGGGGCTGATGTGCAACTTTACGGGAAACGCTTCTCTCCCGAAGATGCGGACAGGTTTCTGTCGGAAGATATAAAACGGCTTCCCGAACACGCGACGGTCGCCTAATTTCAGCCTGCTGTCGTTGAAAAAAAGGACACTCCGTATATTCGTCGGAGTGCCCTTTTTCGTTCACAATAGATTCTGCATAGCCGCGTCGATTTGGCTGTTCTCAAAACTATCCAAATAGATTTGGGTAGTCGATAAATCGGAATGACCGAGCGATTCGGAAATGATGGCAATATTCACTCCCGAACGCTTCAAAACCGTTGCGAACGTGTGCCGAGCGACATAGGTAGTCAGATGTTCGATGCCAACCCGCTGCCCGATTTTACGCAACCAGCGATTCGTGTTCGTCAGCACCTTATGCGTTCGGTCATATCTCTGCTGTTCCGTTCTATGCACACGACGGTCGAGTATCGGAAAAATATAATCTTCATCCGTCTGTCCTTGTCGCTGGTATTTGACAATGATATTCCGCATTTCTTCCGTCAGCAGAAAATTGATAGGCTTACCCGTTTTCTTCCGAACATATTGCACCCGACCGTCCCGTACATTTCCGTATTTCAGCAGGGCAATGTCTGCAAAGTTAATCCCTGCTCCGAAATAGCTGAACACGAATATATCACGCGCCAATCGTTCGGAGGGATAGCCTTGTGATAAGTCGAGTGCAATAACCTTGCGCACATCCTCTTTCGTAATGGCCCGTTTCTTCGTCCGCGTATCGAATTTGCTGACTTTATAGGCATCGAACGGGTAATAATCCCGTTTCACCAACTGCAATTCTACCGCCTTGTTGAACACGCTACGCAACGTTCGAAAGAGTTGGCTAATGGTCGTATCTCCGCAATCGCTCGTCCGTAACCAATTCTCGTAACGACGCAACCACACGGCGTCAATGTCGCTGAACGGGATTTGCAACCGCTGTCCCGTGAATTTCAGCAATGATGTACGGGAGTATTTGTAAACGCCTGCATTGCCGAGTTTACCGCCGCGTTTCATGTCGTCAATCAGTTTATCGTACAATTCGACCACCGTAGCGCAACGGACTTGGTTATGAAAATGGGACACGAGCGTTTCCACCGTGTATTCACGTTGCTGGGCGGTCATTTCGACAATCAAATCGTTGTATTCCGCCGTTTTTGCGGCTATCAGCCGTTCGATTTGCTCCTTATTGGGACAATTTCGTTTGGGCTTGCCTTTCTCGAAATCCCAAAACTTTTCGTGCAGGGAAAGGCCGAGCGAAACGTATTTGCGTTTGCGGTCTTTCGTAACTCGGAGCATTAAAGGAAATGTGCCGTCTTTGAGCGGCTTGGACTTGTAACAAACAACCTCTACGGTAACTTTCATCGTGTAAATCTCGGTTTACACACTGGTTTACACAAACGGGCAAAAAACGTGTAAACCGACCACGGAGGCACACAAAAGAAAAACGACCTACATTGCTGTAAGTCGTTGATTTTCAGTTGTGGGAGCTGAGGGATTCGAACCCCCGACCCTCTGCTTGTAAGGCAGACGCTCTGAACCAACTGAGCTAAGCTCCCCTAAAAATGGCTTGGGACTGCAAAGGCAATCTTCCGATCGCACATTCCGGACCATCCTTTTACGGACAACCCCTTGCAGGCGTATTCTTGAAAGAACCTTTACGCAACCCTCGCGCATCTGCGCCTGAACAAGGACTTGAACCTAGGACCCCATGATTAACAGTCATGTGCTCTAACCAACTGAGCTATTCAGGCATTCGAAAACGAGTTGTTTCATCGTTTCGGAGTGCAAATATAGAGCAAAAATTCATTCCTGCAAAATTATTGCACGAATTTTTCGCAAAAAAAGTATCTTTGCATGTCCCGCAACAACCGAACCGATGTCAGCGAAACGAACCATACTCCTCATTATCGCGGCGTTCGCCGCCCTTTCCGCCGCCGCGCAGGCGCGTCTGGTCTTCGAACCCGACACCTGGGATTTCGGCACCATCCGCGAGAGCGACGGCCGCGTCAGCCACACTTTCACGGGCGTCAACCGCGGCGACAAACCGCTGGTGATCCTCGACGTGGTGACCTCCTGCGGCTGCACGGCGCCCGAATTCTCGCGCCGTCCCGTCACCCCGGGCGGCACGACGCAGATCACCGTCACGTACGACCCCACGAACCGCCCCGGCACCTTCACCAAGGAGCTGTGGATCTATTCCGACGAACGGAAGAAAGTCGCCTCGATCACCGTGCAGGGCAATGTCACGCCGCGCGAAAAGAGCCTCGAAGAACTCTACCCGGTCGATGCCGGCGGGGGCCTGCGGCTGGCCGCGACGCTCAGCGCTTTCTCCTATATATATCAGGGACGGCAGACGCAGGGGGCGATCGGCTACGCCAACGCCTCGGACCGCACGATCCGCCTCTCGCTGCGTCCGCAGAGCGCGAGCGGCCTGCTCAGCATCGACGCCCCGCAGCGGATCGCGCCGGGCCAACGGGGCGAGATCAACCTCTCCTACCTCATCCCGGCCGACAAACCCCGCTACGGCACCCTGCGCGACGCGCTGGAAGTCGCCGTTGACGGCCGCAGCAACGGCACGACGATCGTTGCGCACGGCATCGGCGTCGATCCGCGGCCTGCCGACGCGACACAAAAGACCCCGAGGGCCGAATTTTCGGAAAATATCCTTAAATTTGGACCGGTGAAGCATGCGGGCCCGCGCCGGAGACTGTCGTTCACGCTCTCGAACACGGGCGAAGCCGAACTGATCGTCCGGGCCGTGGAGGGCGAAGGACACATCGCCACGACGCTCGCACCGGGCCAGACGGTGGCTCCGGGAGGTTCCTACCGGGCCGAGGTGCTCCTCGACCCCGGGACGCAGGATTTCGGCGTCCTGACCGAGCACCTCGTGGTGGTGACCAACGACCCCGTGCGGCCGATGCGGCGGCTGCGGATCACGGCGATCATCGAAGAGTGACACACAAACGCTTAATACGACACAATGTACCCCATTCTTGAAAAACGAAGCCTCGCGGAAGGCATCTGGCTGATGAAGATCCTCGCACCGCGCGTAGCGCGTTCGGCGCAGCCCGGACAGTTCGTCATCGTGCGCAGCGACGAACACGGCGAGCGCATTCCGCTCACGATCTCCGACTTCGACGCCGCGGAGGACAGCGTGACGATCGTCACGCAGGCCATCGGCGCCTCGACGCGCAAAATCTGCGCACTCGAACAGGGCGACGCTCTCGCCGACTTCGCAGGGCCGCTGGGCCACCCCTCGGAGTTCGTCAAAATGCCCGTCGAAGAGCTCCGCAAACGACGTTACCTCTTCGTGGCGGGCGGCGTGGGCACGGCCCCGGTCTATCCGCAGGTCAAATGGCTCCGGGAACACGGCGTCGAAGCCGATGTCATCATCGGCGCGAAGACGCGCGACATGCTGATCTACACCGACGCCATGCGGGCCGTGGCCGAAAACCTCTACATCGCCACCGACGACGGTTCGGAGGGTTTCAAGGGGCTGGTAACGCAGGTGGTCGAAGAGCTCGTCGAGCGACAGGGCCGGCACTACGACGAATGCGTGGCCATCGGGCCGATGATCATGATGAAGTTCGTGGCCCTCACCACGAAGAAATACGGACTGAAAACCACCGTGTCGCTCAACGCGCTGATGGTTGACGGCACGGGCATGTGCGGCGCCTGCCGCGTGACGGTCGGCGGACGGACGCGCTTCACGTGCGTCGATGGCCCGGAGTTCGACGCCCACGAGGTCGATTTCGACGAGGCGATGCGCCGTCAGGGCATGTACCGCAACCAGGAGCAGCGCGCCGCGGCCATCGAAGCCGAGCGCGAGGCGGGACACGTATGTAAAATCGGATTGGACAAGTAAATCATGGCAAACAAAATACCCCGCGTCCCCGTGCGCGAACAGGACCCGGCGATCCGGGCCGCCAATTTCGAAGAGGTCTGCTACGGCTACGACCTCGAAGAGGCCGCACTCGAAGCCTCGCGCTGTCTGCATTGCAAGAATCCCCGCTGCGTGGCGGCCTGCCCCGTGGGCATCCGCATCCCCGACTTCATCGCCGCCCTGCACGAAGGCCGGTTGCAGGAGGCCGCCGACATCATCTCCGAGGACAGTTCGCTGCCCTCGATCTGCGGCCGCGTCTGCCCGCAGGAGAGCCAGTGCGAAGGGTCGTGCGTCCTGGGCATCAAGGGCGAACCGGTGGCCGTGGGCAAGCTGGAACGCTTCGTCGGCGACTGGAAACTCGAACACGGCGCACCCGTACAGCCCGCCGCCGTGCGCAACGGCCGCAAAGTGGCCGTCATCGGCAGCGGCCCCGCCGGACTGGCCTGCGCCAGCGATCTGGCGCGGATGGGCTACACCGTGAAGATCTTCGAGGCGCTGCACAAGGTGGGCGGCGTGCTGGTCTACGGCATCCCCGAGTTCCGCCTCCCGAAGGAGCGCATCGTGGCGCGCGAGATCGCTCAGGTCGAGCGACTGGGCGTCGAGATCGAGACCGACGTGATCGTGGGCCGCACCGTGACGATCGACTCACTGCTGGACGAGGAGGGTTACGACGCCGTTTTCATCGGCTCGGGCGCCGGACTGCCCCGCTTCATGGGCATTCCGGGCGAGAACCTCAACGGCGTGGTCTCGGCCAACGAATTCCTCACGCGGGCCAACCTGATGCACGCCTACGACAAGGAGTACGACACCCCGATCTACGTCGGACGGCGCGTGGTGGTCGTGGGCGGCGGCAACGTGGCGATGGACGCCGTGCGCACGGCCCGGCGGCTGGGCGCCGAGGCGACGATCGTCTACCGCCGTTCGGAAAAGGAGCTCCCGGCGCGCGTCGAGGAGGTCCACCACGCCCGTGAGGAGGGCATCCGCTTCCGCATGCTGACCAACCCCACCGAGGTCCTCGGCGACGAGCAGGGCTGGGTGACGGGTCTGCGGTGCGTGGAGATGGAGTTGGGCGAACCCGACGAAAGCGGCCGCCGGTCGCCGGTGGTGAAGGAGGGCTCGGAGTTCGAGATCGCCTGCGACGTGGTCATCATGGCGCTGGGCACCTCGCCCAACCCGCTGCTGGCGGCGACGACCGAAGGTCTCGAAACCAACCGCCGGGGCTGCATCACGGCTGACGAGCACGGAGCCACCACCCGCAAGGGCGTCTTCGCCGGAGGCGACGCCGTGACAGGCGCCGCGACGGTGATTCTGGCTATGGGAGCCGGACGCACGGCGGCCCGGGCGATCGACGAATACATCAAAAAACGTTAACAATACAAGCCAATGAAAAGCATCAAACTCCTGACGACTGCCGCGGCCCTCTGCGGGCTGGCAGCCTGCGCCGACAATACCCCGAAGTTTTTCGAGGGCTTCATCGCCGACGCTTCGATGAACACCGTCACCGTCAAGGCTCCGACGGCCGACGTCACCTACACCTTCTCGACGACGGACGCCGACAAGAGCGAGGCCAACGGCCTGCTGCCGGGCGCTCCGGTCGTCGTGGACTACACGGGCAAACTGGAGGACGGCGCCGCGGCCACGAAGATCGCCACCGACCCCACCTACGCCGAAGCCATAGGCCGGTGGACGATGCCCGACCCGATCGACCCCGAGGGCGTGATGGGCGTCGAGATCCGGATCGAAGGCGTTGCGCAGTCGATCAACATGGCCACGCTGGTCTACACGTCGTGGGAGCTCCAGGGCGAGGCCGACAAAATCCTGCTCAAAGGAGAGAGCATCGGCAACGGCCAGACCATCGGCTTCACCGAGACGGGCGTGATCGCCAAGGACGCCGAGGGCAAATACACCCTGACGATCGAGGGGACCGGAACGGTCTACACCAAAGCCGATTAACCGCATCTGCGGCAAAAAAAGAGCCTCCGGTCGTCCGGAGGCTTTTTCGTTTCGTCATCGTCCGACAAGCAGCCGGACCCGTTCGGCGATCATCGCGGGGGTCACGGCTTTCAGACAGCGGTAGTCGCCGTAGCGGCAGGGCTTGCTGCCGAAGACCGAACAGGGACGGCACGCCATGTCGGCTTGCAGCACGCCCCGCGGATCGCACCCGTAGCCCAGGAATCCCAGCCCGGGATGCGTCGCTCCCCACACCGACACCACGGGCGTAGCCACGAGCGCCGCGAGGTGCATGACCAGCGAATCCATCGACACCACGCAGTCGAGGTCGGCGATCAGGTCCATCTCCCCGTCGAGGCCGACCTTGCCGAACAACGCCGTGACGTTGGGATACGTGCGCTCCATCTCCTCGGCGAAGCGTTGCTCGCCGCCTCCGCCGCCGTGGATGAAGACCCGGTCGTAACGCTCCGCCAGCAGCCGCACCGCCTCGCGGCTCAGCTCTTCGGGATAGGTCTTGCCCCGCTGGGCCGAAAACGGCGCGAAGCCCACCCAGACGCCCTCTTTCGGGCCGAACGGATCGGGCCGCTCCTGCCGGCGGACCGGCTCCGGATCGTCGAACACGAACCCCAGCCGCCGGAACGTGTCGCAGTAGCGCAGCACGGTGTGGCGCAGCGGCTCCATGCCGCGGCTTCCGCAGCGGATGAACCGCCGTTTTTCCGCGCGGCCCTTGTGGATGAAGGCCACGGGGATGCCGTGGAGAGTCATCGACAGGCGGAACGCCCGGGAGCGCAGCACGTCGTGCACGTCGGCCACGGCGTCCACGCCCAGCCGCCGGGCCTCGGCCGCCAGCCGCCACATGCCCCGCAGGGAGTGGTGGACGCCTTTGAGATCGACATCGAGAAAATCCACGCCGAGCCCCTCGAAGAAGGGTTTGAACATCGGCCGCGTCGCCACCGTGACCCGCAGGTCGGGATAGGCCGACATCAGCGCCCGGAGCGCATGCGGCAGCATCGCCACATCGCCCATCGCCGAGGTCCGCAGCACCAGCAGATGACGCGGCAGCTCCCTATTTCTTCTGCCCATAGAGTACCGGATTCAGCGCCGGGTCGTTGTACATCTTCATCTGCTTGTAGGTTTTCATGTACTTGCGACCCGCTTCGATGTCCTCGATCAGCTCCTCGATGGCCCGCGAAAGGTCGGCCTGCTGCGACAACAGCACGCCGAGCTTCTTCCGGCAGGCCGCACGGTGTTCGTCATCGACATCCGTGCGCTCCGCCTCGCGCGCCATATGATAGATTTTCAGGGCGAGGATCGACAGCCGGTCGATGGCCCACGCCGGGGTTTCGGTGTTCAGCCGGGCGTCGGGCGCCGGCACGACCTCCTTGTATTTGTCCAGCAGGTAGGAATCCACGTACTCCACCATGTCCGTGCGGTCCTGGTTCGACTTGTCGATGCGGCGCTTGATCTTCAGCGCCTCGGCCGGGTCGATCTCCGGATCGCGGATGATGTCCTCCAGATGCCACTGCACGGTGTCGATCCAGTTCTTATGATAAAGCAGGTGGTCGATCGTTCCCGGAGCATAGGGATTGTCGATCGGATGATCGACATCGTCCCAGCGGTGATAATCTTCGATAGAACGGTTGAAAATACGATTCGCGTTTTCGGTAAACATAGCTTAGGGTTTATTCGATTATTGTTATTTTCATCGGAAAATTATACCTTTGTCGGTAACTGTTAAACAAAGATAATGACTTTTTCCAAAAAAGCAATATCCCTCGCGGGAATCCTCCTCTGCTGCGCGGTGCAGCTCGGGGCGCAGGTGCGCCAGACACGCGAAGAATACATCAGCCGCTACATGTCGATCGCCGTGGCCCACATGGAGCGCTACGGCATCCCGGCAAGCATCACTATGGCGCAAGGCATCCTCGAATCCGACTGCGGCAACAGCCTGCTGTCGATGAAGTCCAACAACCACTTCGGCATCAAGTGCAAGCGCAACTGGACCGGCGAGAAGGTCTACCACGACGACGACGCCAAGGGCGAATGTTTCCGTTCGTACCCCTCGGTCGAAGCCTCCTACCAGGACCACGCCGAGTTTCTCGACTCGCAGCCGCGCTACGACTCGCTCTTCGCCTATCCGTCCGACGACTACAAGAGCTGGGCGCGGGGTCTGAAGGCCGCCGGATACGCCACGGCCCCCGACTACGCCCAGCGGCTCGTGCGGGTCATCGAGGAGAACCAGCTCTACCTGCTGGACCGTCCCGACGGCATGCGCCTCTACGCCACGCGCTACGGGCTTCCGCGCGACCCCGAGGAGTGGTTCGCAGAGCAGAGCAGCGTGGAACGCACGGCCGAGGCCGGAACGGCCGTCGATCCGGACAACTACCGCGTGACGATCAACGCCCATGCGGGCTACAACGTCTATGCCACCAACGGCGTGCACTACGTCACGGCCAAGGAGAACGATACGTTCGAGAACATCGGCCGCAAATTCCGCATTTCGCCGCGCAACCTGCGCAAGTTCAACGATCTGAAAGACAAGCAGGCGCAGCCCGTGCCGGGCGAGACGGTCTACATCGAGCGCAAGAAGAAGCGCTGGACGGGCAACTCCCGGCACCACATCGCGCGCCGGGGCGAGACGGCCTACTCCGTCGGCCAGTCCTACGCCATCCGCACGCGGTCGATCGAAAAGCTCAACAAACTCAAACCCGGCGAGGAGCTGGAACAGGGACGCCAGATACGGATCAAATAAAAACCGACATAAGACCTATGGAAACAACCCCGCTGAGAGCCAGGATACTCGATACGATCATCCGCAAATCGACCCTCAAACAGAAGGTCTTCGACAACTCGTTCGCGGCATTCAACACCCTGAAGGAGACGCTGTTCGAGATGGCCTCGGAGATGGACGACGAGCTGGACGGCAAACTCGACCGCCGCGTGCGCCTCGAATACCGCGACCGCGGCAAGTTCGAAGCCCAGCTGCAAGTCGCCAACGACATCCTGATCTTCCAGATGCACACCGACGTTTTCGAATTCGAAGACGGACACCCCATCTGGCAGAACCCCTACGTCGCGGCCGACCGCGAGAACTCCTACTGCGGACTGGTCAACATCTACAACTTCCTTTCCGACTCGTTCAAGTTCAACCGCAACGCCGACGAAGGGTATCTGATCGGCCGCATCTTCATCAACCGCGAACGCCGCTACTTCGTCGAAGGCAAGCAGCAGACCTCGATGCGGGCCGCGGATTTCGGCCGGGAGGAGCTGGACCGCGACGCGCTGGTGCCGATTCTCGAATCGGCGATCGACTTCGCGCTGAACTTCGACCTGCTGATGCCTCCCTACGAGGAGAACAAGCGCGTGACGGTCGATCAGTTCAACACCAAGATGGACAATTCGAAATTCGTGACCGGCAAGCGACTGGGCTACGATTTCGACATAGAGGATATTTAAGCAACCGGGAACTGAAACAAAATCCGGTCCCGCACCGAATTTGCGTATCCGCCGGTCGCAGTCGCCGCCACGGGCGGCGTTTACAAATCTGACCCACCCCTAAATCCCCTCCTCGGAGGGGACTTACGCTGCAACGCAAAAAAGACAGAACAACCGTGATAAACAAATTAATTATTCTCTCCGGACTGCTGTTGGCAACCGGGACAGCATACGCCCAGAACGAATACGCCGGAATCGCCCGCCTGCGCAGCCTGAACGAATCGGTGCGCGGCATCCGCCCCACGGCCGACGGCGAGCACTACACCACGCTCGAAAAAAACAATATACTCCGTTACAGCTATGCCACGGATGCTCCCGGCGAGAGCCTGCTCCCGTCGCCCGCGCCCGATCTGGTTATCAGCGACTACCTCTTTTCGCCCGACGAGCGGACGATCCTCATCGCCTCGGGGCGCAAACCCATCTACCGCCACTCCTACACCACCTCCTATTCGCTCATCCGCGACAACCGCGTGCAGCCCGTGCTGCGGCAGGCCGAAGCGCCGCGCGACGCCTCGTTCTCGCCCGACGGACAGCGCATCGCCTACTCCGACGGCAACGACCTCTACGTCTACGACATCGCCGCGCAGACCACGCGCCGCATCACCGACGACGGAGCGTGGAATCAGGTCATCAACGGCACGACCGACTGGGTCTACGAAGAGGAGTTCGGCATCACGCGCGCCTACGCCTTCTCGCCCGACAGCCGCCGCATCGCCTACCTGCGCTTCGACGAGAGCGAAGTGCCGCTGATGGAGATGATGCGCTTCGACGGCAAGCTCTACAACCGGGCCTACTCGTTCAAATACCCCAAGGCCGGGGAGCGCAATTCGGTGGTCCAGCTCTGGGTGGCGGACCTCTCGACCGGCGCGAAGGAGCGCATCGACACGGGTCCCGAAACCGACCAGTACATCCCCCGCATCGGGTGGACGCCCGACGGACGGCCCTGGTATTACCGCCTCAACCGGCGTCAGAACACCTTCGAAATGATCGTCTGCGAACCCCACGGGGCCCAGCGCACAGTCTACGAGGAGCGCGCCCGGCAGTATGTCGAACGGGTCGATGACAAGACCGTGACGTTCATCGACAAGGACCGCTTCCTCGTGCGGCAGGAGAGCCACACGGGATTCATGCACCTCTACCTGTACAGCCTCCGCCGGGGCATTCTCGGGCAGGTGACCCGGGGCGACTGGGAGGTCACCGAGGTCGTGGGATGCGACGGCAAACGCGTCTGGTACCTCTCGACCGAGACCTCGCCGCTGCGCCGCAACCTTTACAGCATACGTCTCGACGGCAAGGACAAGCGGCGTCTCACCGCGGGCGAAGGCTACTACACCGCCGCCCCGGCTCCCGGCATGAAATACTTCATCACCACCTTCTCCAACGCCGCGACGCCCAACCTCACGGAGGTCTGCGACGCCGAAGGCCGGGTGATCCGCACGCTGGCCGACAGCCGCAAGCTGCGCGAGGAGCTGGCGGCATCGGAACGCCCCGTCAAGGAGTTCTTCACGTTCACGACCGAGCGCGGCGACACGCTTAACGCCTACATCGTCAAACCCCGCGGCTTCGACCCCTCGCAGCGCTACCCCGTGCTGCTGACGCAGTATTCGGGCCCCGGCTCGCAGTCGGTCCGCGACCGCTGGTCGCTGGACTGGGAGGACGCTTTGGCCGACAAAGGCTATATCGTGGTCTGCGCCGACGGCCGCGGCACGGGATTCCGGGGCGAGAAGTTCAAGAAACTCACCTACGGACGCCTGGGAGCCCTCGAAACCGAGGATCAGATCTCGACGGCCCGCTACATGGCGTCGCAGCCCTGGGTGGACCCCGCGCGCATCGGCATCTACGGCTGGTCCTACGGCGGATTCATGGCCCTGAGCTGCGCCATGAAGGGGCACGGGCTGTTCCGCATGGCGATCGCCGTGGCGCCCGTCACCTCGTGGCGCTATTACGACACGATCTACACCGAAATTTACAACAACCTCCCGCAGTACAACGCCGCGGGTTACGACGACAATTCGCCGATCAACTTCGCGCGGATGCTCGACGACAAGCGGACGCGCCTGCTGATCATCCACGGCACGGCCGACGACAACGTCCATTTCCAGAACACCGTGGAGATGACCCGGGCGCTGAACCGCGCCGGCAAGCAGTACGACATGATGGTGTATCCCGATCAGAATCACTCGATGTTGCCCGACGCAACGGCACACATAAGACAGAAAATGATTGATTACACCCTGAAGAATTTATGACGTATTCCATGCAACTCGAAACGCCGATCGGCCCGCTGACGGTCACGGCGACGAAGAAAGCCGTGACGGCCATCCGATTCGGCACGGAGGTCCCGGAGGGCTCCGCACGCTGCACCGCGGCGGAAGCCACTCCCCTGCTGCGCAAGGCCGCCGAAGAGATCGGGGAGTATTTCGCAGGCTCGCGGCGCAAATTCACGCTGCCCCTCGCCCCCGAAGGGTCGCCTTTCCAGCAGAAGGTCTGGGAGGCGCTGCGCACCATCCCCTACGGCGAAACCCGCACCTACAAACAGATCGCCATCCAAATCGGCCACAACCAGTCGTTCCGGGCCGTCGGCATGGCCAACAACCGCAATCCGATCGTGATCGTCGTCCCCTGCCACCGGGTCATCGGCTACGACGGCAAGCTCACGGGATATGCCGGGGGCCTCGACGTTAAGGAGCAGCTGCTCGCGCTGGAGAAACGGTAGTCAGACGGCTTCCGGAGCGGCCGCGGCCGTCGGTTCCACCTCCCAGACACCCATATAGCGGGCGCCGAAGCGCGTCCAGTCGTTGAAATTGAAACAGCGCACCAGCCAGTCGGGATAGGGGCGCCAGGGGACTTTTTTCAGCGGCAGGGACAGTTCCGTGTCCAGCCACCAGCAGTGCGAAAGCACCATCAGCTGCCGGTCCGGGGCCTGCAACGCGGGAACCGCCGCTTCGAGCGCCTCCTGCGTGTCGAAACAGAGCGGCCGGAGGTTCCGGGGCATGTAGAACCGGATCTCCACGATGCGGCCGGGTTCCAAAATATCCTCGATATACCCGTATCCGACGCCCGTGGGAACCAGCCCGAGAGCCACGACCTCCTTTTTGCCGCGGCAGTACTCCTGCATCATCTTGTAGAAACAGATCTCCGGACGGGGCTGCGCCAGGCAGTAGCCCATGATGCCCGCATTGACCGCGACGAGCGCTCCCAGCACGTAACGCCAGACCCGGGCCCCGAACCACCTGCGGGGCAGCTCGCGGAACATCAGCACGATGAACCACGGGGCGAAGAAGAGCGCCGGGAAGAAGAACCGCAGCTCCTTGTGCCCCAGGAAGAAGTGCACCAGCAGGAACGGCACGAGCATCCACGTCACGACATGCCGGGGACGGCGCCAAAAGAACCAAACCGCAGCGACCAGCGCCAACGGTCCGTAGACATAGCCGCCCTCGGTGAACGGCTCGGTGAAGTAGTACCACCACGGCGAGGTCCCGAATTTGAGCATATTCTCGTTGAAGATGTTCTCGCGCAGGTAGTTCACCGGCGTAAGGGTCCACTCGCCGTAGAGCCAGCGGTCGGTCAGCATCCCGAGCGCCAGCACGACCAGAACGCCCGGAACCATCCCGGCATAGAGCTTCCGGCGGCGGTGGAACACCAACAGCCAGATGCCGTAGCCCAACAGCGCGAATCCCATCTGGAACCGCACCGCGAAAGTCAGTCCCGCGGTCATGCCCAGCAGCACGCCCCGGCCGAACTCCCGCCGGCCCACGGCCCTATGACAGCGCATCGTGAGCGCCGCCAGCAGCAGGAGCAGGTTGCCCGAGATCATCTCGGCGTTGAAATGGACGTGGAGGTAGGCCAGATACCAAAGGAAAAATCCCAGCAGCAGGAACCAGCAGCGGGCATTCTCGTCGCGCAGGTCATCGCGCACCGTGCGGTAGAAGAACAGCAGCACGACGGCCGAAAGGGCTCCGCTCAGCAGCTGGAGCACGAAGACCACGGCGAAGGGCGAATAAATCCCCGCGGCCAGCAGTCCTTTCCCGACGGCCCACGCCACGAACGGCTGTATACCGGGGCGCATCTGCAAGAGGTACTCCCACGGCAGATGATCCGGCGTAGGGGTCCCGAAGAGCTTCATATGAGCGTATTCGAGTATCTGGAAATGTTCGTCGGGATGGTAGGTGCCCAGGCTGAAAGCGGCGTATAGCAGCGTGACCAGACACCCGGCCCAAATCAGGCGGGGGGGGGTAATTCCGAGGCGTTCGAAAGAGATCATCAATCCTGTTCAGCGTTGTTTCGGTTGCAAAAATACGACAAATCCCGCAAATTCCGCACTCCCGGGCGAAATATGCCCCGTCCGGGGGCTCCGTCGAAAGCGCGGGGCGAGGAAAACCGCGCCCCGCACATGCCGTCCGGGCTCCGGGATCAGAGCCCGAACGCGAAGAGGTTGATGCCGTCGTAAACGGCGCTCACGACGCCCAGCAGCAACACCCCGGCCATGCAAACTGCCAGACCGATGCGCGTGCAGCGGTCGGTGCGGAACGCGGCGATCGGCGTATCGTTGGGGGTGATGTAGATCGCCTTGACGATCAGCAGGTAGTAGTAGAGCGAGATCACGGTGTTGATCAGCGCGATGAAGACCAGCCAGCGGAACCCGCCCTCGAAAGCCGCCGCGAAGACGAAGAATTTCGAGAAGAAGCCCGCGAAAGGCGGGATTCCCGCCAGCGAGAAGAGCGCGAGCGTCATCCCCACCGCCAGCCGGGGATTGGTCTTGTAGAAACCGTTGTAGTCCTCCATCCCCACCTTGCCGCCGGTCTGCTGCTCGACGGCCGACAGGACGCCGAACACCGCGAGGTTCGCGGCCATGTAGACCAGCACGTAGAAAACCAGCGAGGTCATGCCGAGGGCGCTGCCGCCGATGACGGCCAACATGATGTAGCCGGCCTGCGAGATGGACGAGAAGGCCATGAAGCGTTTGAGGTCCTTCTGCCGGATGGCGAAGAGGTTGGCGACGGTGATGCTCAGCACGGTGACGATCCAAAGCAGCGTCTGCCACTCCCGGACCATCGGTGCGAAGACCTTCACGAGCACCGCCAGCAGCACGAACGCCGCGGCGCCCTTCGACACCACCGAAAGGTAGGAGGTCACCGCCGTGGGCGCCCCCTGATAGGTGTCGGCGGTCCAGAGGTGGAACGGCACGAGCGAGATCTTGAACCCGAGCCCCGAGAAGAAGAAGACCAGCGCCATCACCTGCAAGGGCGAACCCGTCAGACGGGCCGTCATATCGTCGAAATAGAGCGTTCCGGTGGTTCCGTAGAGGAACGAGATACCGTAGAGCATCAAGCCGCTCGAAAACAGCGCGCAGAGGATGTACTTGGCTCCGGCCTCGGCCGAATAGCGCTTGTATTTGTCGAAAGCCACCAGACAGGCCGCCGGCACCGAGGCCAGCTCCAGCCCGATGAAGAAGAGCAGGAAATTGCCTGCGCCGATCATGAAATACATGCCCAGCAGCGTCGAGAGGGTCAGGATGTAGAATTCGCCCTGCTTGTGGCGCGTATCCTCGCGCCGCAGCCAGGTGTTCGCCTGTAAGCAGACGACGAGCGCACCCGCGGCGAGAATGCCCTTGACGATGCCGTGCATCGGATGGTACTGAAACATCCCGCCGAACGCTTCGCCCTCTCCGCCCGGAAGGAGGCAGACCGCCGTCTGCACGGCGAGCAGGCCGCAGACCACGGCCGAAAACCGGCGGCGTCCGCGCTCCCCGGCAACGAGGTCGTAGAGAAATACGAGGACGAGGATTGCCGTGAGGGTCACTTCGGCCCGCATCAGCGTAAATATCGAGGTGTAATCCATAGTCGCTTAACTCAAAATGTGTGCAATGATTTCCGAAACGCTGCCGCGGATCATATCGCTCACCCACAGCGGCGCGAGCCCCATGCCGGCGATGGCCGCGACGAGGCAGACGACCGAAAGGCGTTCGTCCCACGTGGCGTCGGTGAGTTTGAGGTGCCCGGGGTTGTCGCACGTGCCGTAGAGGATCTTCCCGACGACGCGCAGGATGTAGACCGCCGTAATGACGATCGACGTGCAGGCGACGACCGTGACCACGCGATGGAACGTGTCGGCGTGCATGAACGCACCGTTGAAGATGGTCATCTCGGCCACGAAGCCGCTCAGGCCCGGGAGTCCGAGGTTGGCGAGGCCCGCGATCACGTAGCCCACCGCGAGGAAGGGCATCACCTTCATCAGTCCGCCCAGCTGGCGGATGTCGCGCGTGTGGGTGCGGCCGTAGATCATGCCGATCAGGGCGAAGAAGAGGGCCGTCATCAGGCCGTGGCTCAGCATCTGGAGCACGGCGCCCGTGCCGGCCGCGGTGTTCATCATCAGCACGGCGAAGAGCACCAGCCCGCAGTGCGACACCGAGGAGTAGGCATTGATGTACTTCAGGTCGGTCTGCACGCAGGCCGCGAAAGCGCCGTAGACGACCGAAACCGTCGTCAGGACGATGAATATCCAGCTCAGCTCCTGCGCGGCGTCGGGCAGGAGGTACATGGCCACCCGGAAGCAGCCGTATCCGCCCAGCTTCATCAGCACCCCGGCGTGGAGCATCGACACGGCCGTCGGGGCCGAGGCGTGGCCGTCGGGGCTCCACGTGTGGAACGGGAACAGGGCCCCCAGCACGCCGAAGCCCACGAACACCAGCGGGAACCAGATGCGCTGCAACGACAGCGGGATGTTGTGCAGGGCAGCAATCTCCTGAATGTTCATCGTCGTGGCGCCCGCACCGAAATAGATGCCCAGAATGCCGATCAGCAGCAGCGCCGAACCGCCCATGAGCATCAGCGTGAGTTTCATGGCCGCATACTCCTTGCGGCCGCTGCCCCAGACGCCGATCAGCAGGTACATCGGAATCAGCGCCACTTCGTAGAACATGAACATCGTGAAGAGGTCCACCGAGACGAAGAACCCGAAGACGCCCACGCTCAGCAGGCAGAACCAGAGGAAATAGGCTTTGACATCGGTTTTCATCTGCCACGATGCGAACGTGCCCGTGAAGACGATAATGGCCGACAGCAGGAGCATCGCCACCGAAATGCCATCGACGCCCACGGCGTAATGGATATTGAGCGGCGCATACCACACGCGGCTGGCGGTGAAGAGCATCGGGGCCGTCTCGCCCGCGCCGCGCAGCCCGAGGTACTGCACCACGAGCACGACGGCCAGCGCCAGGAGCAGCGAGGAGCCGGCGACCATCACGGCGTGGATCTGCCGCGTCGATTTCGAGAGCCACAACCCCAGCATCATCACGAGCGGGACGGCCGGGAAGAGGGATAGTATATTCATAACGACTTTCCGATTAGCAGATTAAAAGGATCAGGATCGTGAGGCTCAGCGCACCGCCGAGGAACCAGATGCAGTAACGCTGCACGCTGCCGCTCTGCATGTCGCGGATGAGCCAGGCGGCGCCGTTGGCGCCCCGGGCGAGGAGGTCCATGAAGCCATCGACCACGTGGCGGTCGAACCACGCGACGGGCGTCGAGATGCAGGCGAAAATCACGCGGTGGGTGATGAACTGATAAACCTCGTCGATGTAGAAACGGCGGTAGGCCGCGCGGTGCAGGCCGCTGAACGTGGCGGCCAGCCTGTCCGCCACGGGCTGTTTATCGCGGGCGTACATCCACGTCGCCAGCGCGATGGCCGCGGCGGCCACGCAGAGGCTGACGGCAGCGACGCCCCGGTCGATATGGATGGCGTAGGCCGCGCCGTCGCTCGAAACGAACTCCCCGAAAGGTATGAATCCGGCGACGCAGGTCACCGCCGCGAGGAACACGAGCGGCAGGGTCATCGTCAGCGGAGCTTCGTGCGGCGTATGCGCGGCATGGAGTTCGCGATTTTCGGTGCCCCAGAAGATGCCGTAGTAGAGGCGGAACATGTAGAACGCCGTGAGGCCCGCGATGGCGGTCATCGTCCACCCCATCACGGGGCTGAAAGCGAAGCAGGCGGTCAGAATCTCGTCTTTCGAGAAGAAGCCGCTCAGGGGCCAGATGCCCGCGATGGCGAGGCACGCCACGAGGAACGTCGCATGGGTCAGCGGCATGTAACGCCGCAGGCCGCCCATCGCCGACATCTCGTTGGAGTGCACCGCATGGATGATGCACCCCGCGCCGAGGAACAGCAGGGCCTTGAACATCGCGTGGGTGAAGAGGTGGAACATCGAGGCCATGTAGCCCAGTCCGCCTGCGTGCGGGTCGGCCGAGGTGCAGACGCCCAGCGCCACGATCATAAAGCCGATCTGCGAAATGGTGCTGAACGCCAGCACCCGTTTGATGTCGCTCTGCACGCAGGCCACGACGGCGGCGTAGAGCGCCGTGAAGGCCCCGACATAGGCCGTCCAATGCAACACCTCGGGAGCGTAGCCGATGAAGAGCGGGAACATCCGCGCCACGAGGTAGACGCCCGCCACGACCATCGTGGCGGCATGGATCAGCGCCGACACGGGCGTCGGGCCTTCCATAGCGTCGGGCAGCCAGATGTGCAGCGGGAACATGGCGCTCTTGCCCGCGCCGCCGACGAACATCAGCCCCAGAGCCAGCGGGATCATCGCCCCGGCGGCCGCGAGGGTCTGCGCCGCAGGCGTGAAGGAGAAGGTCCCGGCGTAGTAGCCGTAGACGAGGATGCCGACGAGGAAGCCCAGGTCGGCGAAGCGCGTCACGATGAAAGCCTTCTTCGACGCGGCCACGGCCTCCGGCTTCGTGTAGTAGAAGCCGATCAGCAGGTAGGAGCTCACGCCCACCAGCTCCCAGAAGAGGTACATCTGGAAGATGTTGGTGGCAACCACCAGCCCCATCATACTCATCGTGAAGAGCGAGAGGAAGGCATAGTAGCGCTGGAAGCCCCGTTCGCCCTTCATGTAGCCCAGCGAGTAGACGTGGACCATCAGCGAGACCGTGGAGATCACCACGAGCATCATCACCGAGATCGGATCGAGCAGGATGCCCAGGTCGATGTGCAGCTCCCCGCCGATGGGCAGCCACACGATGTTCCACGGGACGAGGGTCGGGAACGCGCCCGCGGCGTCGCGCCCGGCCGAGAAGTATTCGAAAGCCGTGTAATAACTCAGCAGCGCCACCGCGGCCAGCACGGCCGTGCCGACGAGACCCGCTGCGACGGGGCGCATCTTCATGCCCGCGAGCCCCAGCACGAGGAAGCTCACGAACGGCAGCAAAAGTATCAGGATCGTATATTCCATAGCGAAGCGTTTGTTACCACTTCATCTCCCGCAGGCTCTTGACCTCGATGTTGCGGATGTTGCGGTAGATGTTGATGATGATGGCGATGGCCACGGCGGTCTCCGCCGCGCTGATGCCGATGGCGAAGAGCGTGAAGAAGAAGCCTTCGAGCTGTTCGGGGAAGAGGAAGCGGTTGAACACCACGAAATTGATGTCCACCGAATTGAGAATCAGCTCCACGGAGATCAGCATCGCCAGCAGGTTGCGCCGCGTGACGAACCCGTAGATGCCCACGAACATCAGGATCGTGGAGACGACGAGGTAATATTCCATTTTTATCATAGCCGTAGTTGTTTTAGCGTTTGCGTGCGATGAGGATTCCGCCTACGATGCAGGCCAGCAGCAGGATGCTGATGACCTCGAAAGGCAGTACGTAGCCGTACTTTTCCGGGCTCATCAGCGCGTGCCCGATGGTCTGCACGTGCAGTTCGCCGTGCTCGAAATGCGAGGGGTTGAAGTCGTGCCGGAGCATCACCCAGAGGCAGATGCCGAGGCTCGCCAGCGTGGCGGCCAGTCCCGCGAAGAGCTTGTAGCCTTTCAGGTCCTCGGCCTTGTCGCCCTGACTCGAGGTCAGCAGGATCGAGAAGACGTAGAGCACCGTGATGCCGCCGGCGTAGACCAGCAGCTGCACGGCCCCGAGAAACGAGTAGTTGAGCTGGAAATAGATGCCCGCCGTGCCGAAAAGCACGAACAGCAGGTAGGTCGCAGCGCGCAGGATGCGCTTGGTCGTCACGGCGAGTATCGCGCTGACGCCGATGAACAGCGCCAGAATGACGAAGACGATGAATTCGAGTGTTATTTCCATGACTTACTGCTTGTTGAGTTGTTTGACGAGTTTTTCGCGCGTGTAGACCGCATGCTCGAAACGGGTCGAGAAGCGGATGGCGCCCGTCGGGCAGGCGTTGACGCACAGCCGGCAGAACATGCACGACCCGAGGTCGTATTCGTAACGCGCCAGCCGTTTTTTGCTCTTGCCCGTTTCGGGATCGACGACCGTCTCGGTCGTCAGGCGGATGGTGCCATTGGGGCAGGCCGACTGGCACAGGCCGCAGGCGATGCACTTGTTGCGGCCCTCGGCGTCGTGGGGCATGGTCAGCTCGCCGCAGAAACGGTCGTACATCTTCAACGCCGCCCGGTTCTCGGGGTATTGTTCCGTGACTTTCGGGGTGAAGAACTCCTTCAGCGTGACCTTCATGCCGGTCATCAGGGTTCCCACGCCGTGAAACACTCCTTTGATATAGTTGCTCATGGCTAAAAATGCAGTTTGAATACGACGACGATGACCATCAGCAACAGGTTCGCCAGGCCGATGGGCACCAGATACTTCCATTCGAGGGTCAGGATCTGGTCGATGCGCAGGCGCGGGAAGGTCCACTTGATCCACATCAGCAGCCCCACCACGAAGAAAGCCTTGGCGAAGAACCACACGAAGCCCGGGATGCAGTCCATCGCAGCGTTGAAGCCCTCCCAGCCCGCGACGTGCAGCGGCATCCAGCCCCCGAGGAAGATGGTGGCGGCGACGCCCGCGACGATGAACAGGTTGACGAACTCGGCGACGTAGAACAGGCCGAAGTGCATGCCCGAATACTCGGTGTGGTAACCCGCCGTCAGTTCCGATTCGGCCTCCGGGAGATCGAACGGCCCGCGGTTGACCTCGGCGTTGCCCGCGATGAGGTAGATCACGAAGGCGACGAACGCCGGGAGGTGGCCCTTGAAGAGGAACCATCCGTCGGCCTGCCGGGCCACGATCTCGGAGAACTGCATGGTGTCGGTCAGCACGACGATCGTGAGGATCGAGAGGCCGATCGAAAGCTCGTAGGAGATCATCTGGGCACCGCTCCGCATGGCGCCGATCAGCGAATACTTGTTGTTGGAGCTCCACCCGGCCAGCAGGATGCCGACCACGCCGATGGACGAGGCGGCCATCAGGAAGAAGACCCCCACGTTGAAGTCCAGCACCTCCAGTCCCTTGCTCACGGGCAGGCAGGCGAAGGCCAGCACCGAGGCCAGAATGACGATGTAGGGAGCGAGGTTATACAGAAACCTGTCCGAGCGGCGGATGGTGATGATCTCCTTGGTGAGCATCTTCAGCACGTCGGCAGGGACCTGCAACAGCCCCCAGAAACCCACGCGCACCGGGCCCAGGCGACATTGGAAAGCCGCGCAGACCTTGCGTTCCATGAAGATCATCACGACGGCGATCACCGCGTACATCAGCAGCAGGCAGAGGCCGACCACGACGCATTCGACGAAGACGGCCAGTCCGAGGGGCATCAGCGATGTCAGCATCCCGTGAACCCAGCTTGTAATTATTGAAAAGTCGAACATAGTGTCTCTTTTTTATCTGTCAATATCCGGAACCACATAGTCCAGCGTGCCGCCGATGGCGATCAGGTCGGCGATCTTCGTTCCCCGGGCGATGGTCTCCAGGCACGAGACGAGCGGCAGGCCCGTCGAACGGAACTTCATGCGGTAGGGGAACTTGTCGCCCCGGCTCTCGATGAAGACCCCGAACTCGCCGCGGCTCCCCTCGACGGCGGCATAATAGCTGCCCTCGGGAATGCGGATCACGGGCTTCATTTTCAGCTGGTATTCGCCCTCGGGAATGTTGTCGATCAGCTGTTCGATGATGTTCATGCTCTGCTCGATCTCGCGCATGCGGACCATGTAGCGGGCGAAGCAGTCGCCCTCGGTGAAGAGCACCTCCTCGAAATCCACCTTGCCGTAAGCGGCGTAGGGATGGCGCTTGCGCACGTCGCAGGCCCATCCCGAGGCGCGCCCCGTGCCGCCCGTGGCGCCGAACGAAACGGCGTCCTCGCGCGTCAGCACGCCGGTGCCTTTCAGACGTTCCTGCGCGATGACGTTGCCCGTGAACACCTCGTGGTATTCGCGCAGTTTGGGACGCATGTAGGCGATGAACTCCTTGGTCTTGCGCACGAAATCGGGGTGGATGTCGGCCTGCACGCCGCCGATGGTGTTGTAGGTCTGGATCAGACGCCCTCCGGTGGTCTGTTCGAGGATGTCGAGCACCTTCTCGCGGTCGCGGAAGCCATAGAAAAAGGCCGTCAGCGCCCCCATGTCCATGCAGAGGCAGGAGAAGAAGAGCAGGTGCGAGTCGATGCGCTGCAACTCGTCCATGATCGTGCGGATGTACTGCACGCGCTCCGGCACCTCCACGCCCAACCCCTTCTCGATGCACATGCACAGCGCATGGCGGTTCTGCGCGGCCCCGAGGTAGTCGAGGCGGTCCGTCAGGGCCAGCGTCTGGGGATAGGTCAGCTCCTCGCACATCTTCTCGATGCCGCGGTGGATGTAGCCGCAGTGAACGTCGAGTTTGCGGATGATCTCGCCTTCGAGCGACACGCGGAAACGCAGCACGCCGTGCGTCGCCGGGTGCTGGGGGCCGATGTTGATGACGTACTCGTCCTCCTCGAAGAGCACGTTGCGCTTGCGGATATAGCTGCCGTCGGGTTGCAGTTCGTAGGTCGGCGAGCTGTCCTTCGACACCTCGTTGCTCATGCGCAGGGGGTTCTGCGCCGGGTCGTAATCCTTGCGCAGGGGGTGTCCCGCCCAGTCGTCGCGCAGGAACAGGCGCCGCATGTCGGGATGGTTCAGGAAGCGGATGCCGAAATAGTCGAACGCCTCGCGTTCGTTCAGCTCGGCGGCCTTCCACAGGTCGCACACCGAGGGCAGCACCGGACGCTCGCGGTCGGGGGTCAGCGTCCGCAGCACGACGTTCTCGCCCGTCGCGGTCGCTTCAAGATGATAGACCACGCCGAAACCTGCCTCGCCCCAGTCCATACCCGTGAGGCTGCGCAGGAAGTCGAACCCGTCGGCCCGCAGACGCCCGGCCAGGTCGTGAAAGCCGTCCGCCGGAACGGTGAACATCCCGTCGCCGCCTTCGGTCCATACGGCGCGGGGCTCCCAGGCCGTAATCTTATTCAAGAGGTCGTTATTCATGTTTTTCTTCTCCTTCCACATTGAGATCGTTCTTTTCCGCCGTCAGGTCGCGCCGGAGCAGTTCCTCGTACTCCTCCCGGCCGATCTGGCGGTTCACGCCGCCGAAAAACCGCTGCACCTTCACCTTGCGCTGGAGCTGCATCAGTCCGTAGAGCATCGCCTCGGGGCGCGGCGGGCACCCGGGGATGTAGACATCGACGGGCAGGATCTTGTCCACGCCATCGACCACGTGGTACGACCGTTTGAAAGGCCCTCCGCTGATGGCGCAGCCACCCACGGCGATCACGTATTTGGGATCGGCCATCTGGTCGTAGAGACGTTTGAGCACCGGGGCCATCTTATGGGTGATGGTTCCGGCGACCATGATGAAGTCGGCCTGCCGCGGGGAGGCGCGGGCCACTTCGAACCCGAACCGGGCGAAATCGTAGCGCGCGGCGCCGACGGCCATGAACTCGATGCCGCAGCAGCTCGTGGCGAACGTCAGGGGCCAGAGGCTGTTGCTGCGGCCCCACTCGATCAGTTCGTCCAGACACCCCACCAGCACGTTGGCACCGCCCTCGCGCAGTTCGGCGACCATCCGTTCGATGTATTCGTTGTCGTTGAAATCCTCGTAGGACATCGACTTGATTTTCGGTCTCTTCATCATTTCCATTCCAAAGCTCCTTTCCGCCATGCGTAGGCAAGGCCCAGAATCAGTACCAACAAGAAAAAGAGGATACTCACCAGTCCGTAGACACCCAGTTCCTGCACAACCACGGCCCACGAGAAGAGGAACACCGTCTCGACATCGAACATCAGGAAAAGGATGGCGAAGAGATAGTAACCCACCTTGAACTGCATCCACGAACGGCCCCGCGTGGGGATGCCGCATTCGTAGGCTTCGCCCTTCTGGGGGTTGTACGAGCGCGGCGAAATGGCGCGGGCGATCCCCAGCGCGACAGCTACCAGCGCAATGGCCGTAAGGATGACGACCACCAACAGCGTAAAATACATAAGCGATTGTTTTACGAATTATATCTATCCGGCGCCCGAAACGCCGCGAATCCGGGAAGAGCGCTCCCGGAAGAAACAGACAAAAGACGAAAGAGGGGGGGGGCAGGGACGCTAAATCAGAATGCGCCCCAGCGAGTAGACGTAATAATCCACGGGATCGGCATGCAGGGTCCGGGCATAGGTGCGCATCGCGGTGCGCACTCCGAACGCGGCATCGACGGCGGTGCGCACGGCGGCGCGCTGCCGGACGACGGCCTTCTGGTCCGTCTGCACGACGGGGGCCTCGATCGAGGCGCTGCACGAACAGAGCGCCACGGAGAAATAGTTGCGGACGGCTGCCGGAGGACACGCCGTCACCGTCTCGTCGAGCGCAGGCGGTACACCGCCTGCATCCTGAAACGAGGTGTCCCCGAGATTTCCCGCCAAAGCGAAGAGCAGCAGGATCAAGACATATCGAAGCCGTTCCAACATTCCGTCCGAATCACAGTTTATGCGGTGCGAAGATACGGTCTTTTATGCAGAAAAAAGACTCTGCGGACGGAAAAAGACGCAAAAAGACGAATTTTGATTACATAATCGCCATTTCGAACAACGAAAGCCGCCTTCCGAAACGGGAAAGCGGCGTTCTCACACGACGGTCCGGAAGGCTATTCCTTCGCGTAGCGGTCCTCCACGACACGCCAGTCGATGACGTTCCACAGCGCACCCACGGCGTCGGCGCGGCGGTTGCGGTAGTCGATGTAGTAGGCGTGCTCCCAAACGTCGATCGCCAGCAGCGGCTTCATGCCCCGGCACATCGGATTGCCGGCGTTCTGTTCGCCGACGACCACCAACTCGTCCGACCCGTTCTCGGCCAGCCACACCCAGCCCGATCCGAACAGCCCGGCGGCAGCCTGCGCCATCCGTGTTTTCAGCCCGTCGAACGAACCGAAATCGCGGTCGATGGCCTCCGAAAGTTCGTTCGAGGGCGCTTTCTGCGGATGCGGGGAGAGTTGTCCGAAGAAAAATTCGTGGTTCCAAGCCTGCGCGGCGTTGTTGAAAATCGCACCGTCGGACGAGAGTACGATGTCTTCGAGCGGCTGTCCGGCAAAGGGCGTGTCGAGAATCAGCTCGTTGAGCTTGGCGACATAGCCCGCATAGTGCTTGTCGTGGTGGTAGCGCATCGTCTCGCCGGAGATCGCCGGCTCGAGCGCATCGTATGCGTAGGGCAGTTCCTGCGGCGTGAAACGCGGTTCGGTTGCGGTATCGGTTGCCATAATCAGAGGAATTATAAATAAGGTGATGAATGTCGTCATAAAAGGTCGTTTTTTCGTTATCCGCCTGCCCGGGACACCCCCGCCGGGCTGCGCGTCGAACGGCATTCCAACAAATAAAATGCCCGATCGAGGATTTTCGAATATTTTTCGTAATTTTGAGATCTGCGACCGTTCTGTCGAATCCGATTAAATCCGATAACGAACCATGAAACGAATCCTTCTCACACTGGCCGCGCTCGGCACGGCCCTCACGATGCAGGCGAAAGTCGTCCTGCCCGGCATCTTCGGCGACAACATGGTGCTCCAGCAGCAGTCCGAAGCGCAGTTCTGGGGCAAAGCCGCTCCCGGAAAGAAAGTCACCATCCGCCCCTCGTGGAGCGCGAAGCCCGTGACGGCCACCGCCGGCCGCGACGGTCGCTGGCAGGCCGCCGTGCCCACCCCGGAGGCCGGAGGCCCTTACACGATCGAACTGAGCGACGGCGAGACGCTGACGCTCCGCGACGTACTGATCGGCGAGGTGTGGCTCTGCTCCGGGCAGTCGAACATGGAGATGCCCGTGCGCGGCTTCTTCAACCAGCCCGTCGAAGGCTCGGCGGACGCGATCGTACGGGCCAAGGCCGCGACGCCGATCCGCCTCTGCACCGTGAACCGCGCCACGGCCCGCACGCCGCAGGAGGAGTGCACGGCGCAATGGCAGAAGCACACCCCCGAGGCCGTCGCCGCGACGAGCGCCACGGCCTACTACTTCGCCCGCTACCTGCAAGAGGTGCTGGACGTTCCCGTGGGCGTCATCGTCACCTGCTGGGGCGGCACGCCCGTCGAGGCATGGATGGACCGCGAGACGATGGGCGGCTTCAAGGAGTTCGACCTCTCGTTCCTCGACGGCGACGGGAAGATCGACCGTCCCCAGAACAAGCCCTGCGGACTCTACAACGCCATGATCGCACCGCTCGTGCCCTTCACCGTCAAGGGCTTCCTCTGGTACCAGGGCGAATCGAACCGGCTGCGGCCCGACCAGTACCGGGCGCTGATGCCGGCCTTCGTGAAGATGCTCCGCGAACGCTGGGCGCAGGGCGAACTGCCGTTCTACTACGTGCAGATCGCGCCCTACTGCTATGAAAACCCCGACGAAACGGGCTCGGCCCTGCTGCGCGAAGCCCAGCTGCGCAATCTCGGCGACATTCCGTCGAGCGGCATGGCCGTGACGATGGACATCGGCGACGAGAACTGCATCCACCCCGCCCGGAAAGAGGAGGTCGGCACACGCCTGGCATGGCTGGCGCTGACGAAAACCTACGGCATGAAGGGCATCGACGCCGACACGCCGGTTTATGAAAAGATGGAGGTTGCCGACGGCAAAGCCTATCTGACCTTCCGCACGGGCCGCGAGGGCCTCGCCCCGCTGGGCGACACGCTCACGGGCTTCGAGGTCGCCGGCGCCGACCGGGTGTTCCACCCCGCCACGGCCCGGATCGAAAAGGGCAAAGGACGCCTGATCGTCACGTGCGACGCCGTTGCGGAGCCCGTGGCCGTGCGCTACGCCTTCCGCAACTACGCCGAAGCTACGCTGTTCAACAGTTCGGGCATCCCCGCCTCCTCGTTCCGCACCGACGACTGGGAGGTGAAATGACAGCCGACGGGCCGGACTCCGAAAGGGTCCGGCCCGCTGCGTCATATCCGGGTCAGCGCCGACAGGATCTTCCGGTTGGCGCAGTCGATCACCGAGCTCTCCAGCGAAGAGAGATAGATCCGGGTCGTGCGCTCGGAGGTGTGTCCCATGCCCGCACTGATGACCGTGATGGGCACCCGGTGGTTGCGCGCCGCCGTCGCCCAGCTGTGGCGCGACGCGTAGGACGAAAGCCCCTCTTCGAGCCCGAGGAGCTGCGAGAGCCGCTTCAGCTGGCGGTTGTAATAGTTCAGCGCTATCTGATACTGCGAATAGGCCCTGCCGGGCTCCTCGGCGGTCAGCAGCGGAAAGACGTAAGGCGTATTCCGGGTGCGCCACTCGTACCGCCAGACGATCTCCCGCATGCACGTCTCCAAATGCACGGTCATCAGCTGCCCCGTCTTGCGCCGCACGTAATTGATCTCCCCGCCCGAGAGGTCGCGCTTCCGCAGGAAGGCCATATCGACAAACGACATCCCGCGCGTGCAGTAGCTGAAAATAAAGAGGTCGCGGGCCAGCGCCAGGGCGTCCGATCCGCTCAGGTCGAGGTTCCGGAGCCGGCCGATGAGCCGCTCCTCGACGGCCCGCTTGCGGGTGTGGTCGATGCCCGTGTAGACGCCGCTGAACGGAAAACTCTGCTCTGCAAGGCGCTGCCGGACCGCCCGGTTGTAGACGGCGCGGAGAATGCGCATGTAGAACGACACGGTGTTGCGCACGACGCCGCGCCGGACGAGATAGGCGTTGTACTCCTCGACCAGCGGCTCGGTAAAGGCGGCGAAGGGAAGGTCCGTGCCGCCGAGAAAAGCCGAAAAGCTGTTGAGCGTGCGCGTGTAGTTGCGCGCCGTCCCCAGCCGCCCTTCCGAAGTCAGCCGGGCGATCTGCCCCCGCAGGAATGCCAGTACAGAGACATCCCGGTGCGGGGTGCGGAAACGCGCGACGATCTCGTCCGCCGTGTACGGACGCCTTTCGAGCGTCAGATCGCGGACGATACGCAGCAGCAGGGCCACGTCGCCGTCGATGCGGAGCCGGATCACCGACGCCTCGCCGGGAAGCGGCAGGACGTGCCCGGCAGCGGCGTCCCACCATGCGGGGAGAATGCGGATGCGGGTGGCGATGCGGCGGACCTGACGGTCGTGCGTCACCTGATAATAGATGCTCCCGGCCTTGCCCGGGACACGCGATGTGCGGAATTTCACCTTTACGGAAGTAGTCATAATTCAAAAAATTTATTCCGAAAGGTCGCAATTATCGCACATTTCGCACGCATGCCGGCCGGCCGAGCGACACAAAAACCCCGGAGTTCGCACTCCGGGGTTCGTTTTATGCAAGCCGTCTACATGCAGGTCAGAATCAGGGCGGCCATCGGCACCGCAGGCCACCACGTCCGCCGCCGCTCCTCCGCAGGAAACAGCCGGGCGATGTCCTCCGAACGTTCGAAGTAACGCAGCACTCCGAACCACAAGGCGCACATCACCGCGTTGGTCAGCAGCGCGCTCGCGGGCACCGAAAAGGCACCCGGAAGGTCGCCGAAAACCGGACGATACAGGAACAGGGCCGCGAAATGCGCCGCACTCTTCAGTCCCGCATACAGGCTGACCTGCTGCACGGCATAAGGGCTCCGTCGCAGCAGCAGCCACAGCAGCGTCAAGGGCAGCAGGGAGGCAAGGAGCGTGCAGAGGTCAAAGGCGGCAGCCGTCCACGTCGTCGGTAGGGAGCCGGAAGCGGCCCATGCGAGCAGCCACGACCACATCCGGGAAACGCCGAAAGCGCCGAACAGCCATACGGGTCCGGGCATCGCATAAAGGGCGGAAAGCAATTTTTTCATGGCATCGGGCCGTCATCAGATCCGACGGCGGAGACCGCCGCCGGAGAGTCAGATCAGCGTTTCGAGGATCTGCACGGCGTTGAGCGCCGCACCCTTCCGGATCTGGTCGCTCACGCACCAGAACGTCAGTCCGTTCTCGCAGGTCAGGTCCTTGCGGATACGGCCCACGTAGACGGGGTCGTTGCCGGCGATGAAGAGCGGCATCGGGTAGACCTTGCCGGCCGGGTCGTCCATCAGCACCACACCCGGCTCCTCGGCGAAGGCCGCGCGGACCTCCTCCACCGACACGGGGCGTTCGGTCTCGAGCCACACGCTCTCCGAATGGGCGCGCATCACCGGAACGCGCACGCAGGTCGCCGACACGCAGATGTCCGAGTGCATGATCTTGCGCGTCTCGTGGAACATCTTCATCTCCTCCTTCGTGTAGTCGTTGTCGGTGAACACGTCGATATGCGGAATCACATTATAGGCCAGCTGGAAGGCGAATTTCGCCACCGTGGGCTCCTTGCCCGCGCCGAGCTCGGCATACTGCGTCTCCAGCTCCGTCATGGCGGCGGCTCCGGCGCCGCTGGCCGACTGGTAGGTCGAGACATGCACGCGGGTGATGTGCGAGAGCTTCTCGACGGCGTTCAGTGCCACGACCATCTGGATCGTCGTGCAGTTGGGGTTGGCGATGATGCGGCGGGGCGCATTCTTCGCATCCTCGGGATTGACCTCCGGCACCACGAGGGGCACGTCGTCATCCATGCGGAAGGCGCTCGAATTGTCGATCATGACCGTACCGTGTTTGGTGATCGTATCGGCGAACTCCTTCGACGTTCCGGCCCCGGCCGAGGTCAGGGCGAAGTCGATCCCCTTGAAATCGTCGTTGTGTTGCAGCAGTTTGACCTCGATCTCCTTTCCGCGAAACTTGTATTTGCGTCCCGCACTGCGCTGGGACCCGAACAGCACGAGTTCGTCGATCGGAAGCGCCCGTTCCTCCAAAATTCGCAGAAATTCCTGGCCCACAGCACCGCTGACGCCCACAATAGCAATTTTCATCCTGATTAAAATTAAAAAGTGATCATCGTTCCCGCTCGGACGGACCGTACACGGAAGCTCCGGGGACAAATATAACGAAATCAGTACGAAATGCAAAAAAATCGACCGGCACAATGGCCGGCCGTAATCATCAATTAAAGAAGTCGTCCTCGTCGGAGGTATCGGGCTTCCCGGGATCGACCTCTTCGTCGCAGTCGTAGCGGGGCATCATCGCCGGACGCAGGAACTGATCCCCGCGGCCGATGCCGAAGCGTCCGTCGTCGTAGACCCGCTTCATGAAATCGCCGACGATCGGCAGGGCCATCACGCTGCCCTCGCCGCCGCGGACGAAGTGCACCGACTGGTCCTCGCCGCCGACCCAGGCCCCTGCCACGAGTTTCGGAGCCACGCACATGAACCATGCGTCGCGGTTCTGGTTCGATGTTCCGGTCTTGCCGCCGATCTCCACGTCGTTGAATCCGAACTGCCACTTCAGACGCCCGGCCGTTCCTGCATTGACCACGCCCTGCAACATCGTGAGCATCGTGTAGGCCGTGCGTTCGCTGATGGCGTCCTGCGACTGGGGAATGAACGAGGCGATCAGGTTGCCCTGCCGGTCCTCAATGCGGGTCACGAAGATCGCATCGGTGTGCACGCCCTGATTGGCGAAGGTCGAGAAGGCGCTCACCAGCTCGAAGACGTTCGATTCCGAGGAGCCGAGGGCCAGCGCCGGCACGGGGTCGATGTAACTGCGAATGCCCATGTTATGGATGAAGTCGGCCACGGCCGCAGGCTGCTTGGCCTGCTTCATGATCCACGCCGAATAGTTGTTGCGGCTGCGCGCGAGGCCCCAGCTCAGGGGGTGCAGCACGCCGTCGTACTCGACGTTGCCGGCCTCCTTGGGCGACCACGCCGTACCGTTGGCCGTCTCGATGGTCGTCGGCAGGTTCGGGACCATCGTGCAGGGAGTCATCCCCAGGTGGTCGATGGCGAAGGTATAGACGAAAGGCTTGATCGTCGAACCGATCTGCCGCTTGCCCTGCTTGGCCATGTCGTACTTGAAGTAACGGAAGTTGGGCCCCCCGACATAAGCCTTCACGAATCCCGTGCGGGGGTCGAGCGCCACCATCGCGGCGCGCATGATCCGCTTGTGGTGGAGGATCGAGTCGCGCGGAGTCATCAGCGTATCGCGCTCGCCCTTGTAGGTGAAGACCTTCATGTCGCAGGGTTTGTCGAATGCGGCCTGTATCTGCTTCTCGCTCGCCCCGGCGTTCTTCATCTCGCGGTAGCGGTCCGAATAGCGGACGGCGTGGCGCATGATGCGCTCGCGCTCCTCGCGGTCGGCGCCGATGAAAAGCGTCTTGGTGCTGCGGTACTGCGCGTCCATCTTGGGCTGGATCTCCTTCTCCATCTGCCGCTGCACGGCCTGCTCGGCATAGGACTGCATCACGGAGTTGATCGTGGTGTAGATTTTCAGTCCGTCGCGGTAGATGTTGTAGGGCGTGCCGTCGGCCTTGCGGTTTTTGAGGCACCAGCCGTAGAGCGGATTCTCGTCGTACTCCTTCACCGCCTGGTCGTAGTCCCATTCGTTGTAGAACTGGCTGCGCTTGGGCCGCTCGGCGTTCATCACCAGACGCAGCATCTCGCGGAAATAGGTCGCCGAACCCTCGTTATGCGACACGGGCCGGTAGTTCAGCACGATGGGCAGCGCCGCGATCGAGTCGCGCTGCCTGCGCGTCAGCGCCCCGGCCTCCTCCATGCGCGAGAGCACGAGGTTGCGGCGCGCGAGGGCGTTGTCCGGATTGCGCACCGGGGAGTAGCGCGTCGGGGCGTTCACCACGCCCACCAGCACGGCCGCCTCCTGCACGTTCAGCTCGTCGGGCTCCTTGTTGAAGAACGTGTGGGCCGCCGACTTGATGCCGTAGGCGTTCGAGCCGAACTCCACCGTATTGAGGTACATCGCGGCGATCTCCTCCTTGGTATAGTTGTATTCGAGTTTGAGGGCCGTGATCCACTCTTTCAGCTTCGCCGTCACGAGCTTGGCCTTGCGGACGACGGCGCCGCGGTTGCGGGCCGTGTCGCGCGGGAAGAGGTTCTTGGCCAGCTGCTGGGTGATGGTCGAGCCGCCGCCCTGCGAGGTGTTCTGCATCAGCAGCGTCTTCACGGCCACGCGCGCCAGCGAGGGGATGTCGATGCCCGAATGGCCGCGGAAGCGGATGTCCTCGGTCGAGATAAGCGCCGCGACGATCGGCGGCACCTCGTATCCGTCGAGCCGGATGCGGAGCGTCGAATCCGAGGGAAAGAGGTCCGCGTACTGCACGTAGGAGCGGTTCTGCACGAAGAAGGTGCCGATGACCTTGCCGTCCTCGGAATAGATCTCCGTGGCGAGGTTGCTGCGGGGGTTCTCCAGCTCCTCGAACGAGGGCATGCGCCCGAAGACGCCGAGCGCCGTCAGCAGCAGCAGCACGCCCACAAACGCAAAGGGTGCGAGCGCCACGCACCAGATCCATTTTATCATTTTCGGGCTTACGCCCGTCTTTTTACGCTGTGTCATACGACCAAATTTTGCGGTAAAGATACGAAATATTCCTTAAAACGGTAGCCCCACCGACGCCGCGAACCACACGGAGCCGTTCGAAGGCTTGTAGCACGACAGTTTGAAGGTCGAGGTGGCCGACGCAGGCTGGCGGAAGGCGTTGAAATCGACGACGAGATCGCCGCCCGCGGACCAGATGCGCCGCCAGACATCGTGTCCCGCGTCGCGGAACTGCGCGTAGTCGCCGCCGGCGTTGAGCCGGATGCGCTTGATGTAGATCACCGACCCGATACCGCCCTCGGGGCACCACACCGGCAGCTGGTAATCGAACGACACGGCCGTGTAGTTGTTCGACAGAATGTCCGCCGAGGTGAATCCGCGGGGAATGAGGCGCGTCGAACGGTAGCTGAGCGGCGAGTAGCCCGAGGGGTATTTGTACCCTCCGAGCGAGGTCTGATAGGTCGCGGCGACTTTCACCGAATTGTGACGCACGAATCCCGGCAGGTAAGCCTGTCCGTAGAACGAAATCAGGTCGCTGAAATGGGAGTTCGCCGGATTGAACGTGTAGTTCGTGCTGAGGGTATAGCCCCAGCGGGGAGCGAAATCACGGTGGGACATGCGCACCTGGTCCGAGAAACCCACGCCGAACGAGAGTTTGTGCAGCCCCTTGCGGAATCCGATGTGCTGGATGTTGGAGATCAGCCCTCCCTGGCCCCATTCGATCTCCCGCATATTGGCGACCATGCCGTTGGAGTAGTTCCAGCCCGTCGAGACGGAGAGCTGGCGCGTATGGTAGCCCTGCTGGAAATAGAGCGGCAACGTAGCCGACAGCCCCACGGAGTAGTATTTGTCGGGCGCAGGGCGCGACTGATATTCATATTTTCCGGTCTGCCGGTTATACTGTCCGAGCGAGTAGAAGAGCTGGTTGCCGCCGTAGGAGGCGTCGAGATCGAAGCGCACGCCCAGCCCGAAATAGCGCACCCCGAGGTTCACCAGCGAACCTTCGCTGCGGTTCCAGCCGTAGGAGGCGTAAGCCTCAGTGTTCGACAGGAGGTTCTGCGACAGAAGCGTGAAGCCCAGATTGAGGTCGATGACGTGTTCGTCCACCGCGGCGAACGGATTGAACGCCAGCGGCATCCAGCTGTGGACATTGATCAGGTTGGGCACCTTGCGGTAACGCTTCGTGCGGAACGAATCGCGCTGCATCCGGGAGTCGGCCGCATCGAAACGCACCGTATCGAGGTTCACCACGTCCCAGCGCCTGCGCGGCGGATTGACGAGGTTGACCGGCAGACGCGACGGCGCGACGGGGACCAGCGCGCTGTCCGCGGCCTGCTCCGTGACACGGTAGCCGCGGCGGTCGTAGGTCGTCAGCAGCACGCGGCCGCCGGCAGGAGCCGGAGAGAAAGAGCCGTAGGCCGAGGTCGTGATGCGGTATTCGCGGCCGTCCGTCAGGTCGTAGCAATGGGCCTCGTCCTTGCCCGAGGCGATCGAGCCGTAGTAGAGTTTGCCGCCGCCGGCCCGGAGATTCGAAAGGGTGATGTAGGCCCCCTCGGTGATCGGATGCACCCCTTCGCTGTCGATGCGGCCGATCCACATGCCGCTGTCATCGGTGACGAGGACGTACCACGCCGCCGTCCGGTCGTCCCACGCCAGCCCGTGCACCTCGGTCCGGCCCGGCGTCGCCAAACGCCGTTCGGGTTCCGACCCGCGCCGCACGACGACCGTATAGCGGCCGTCGGGATCGTACTCGACCCACCCCAGTTCGTCGGGCGTCTCCACCGGGAAGAGCGCCCTGCGGCGTCCGGCGACCGAGCGGGGCACGCCGTCGGAGAGTTCCATATAACAAAGCTGCGAATTGACGCGCTGTTCGAAGAGTTTCGAGCGGCGGTATTCGGTCCACCACACCCGTCCCCCGCACAGCGAAGGGCGGGTCGAGACCTGCCCCGTGTAGCAGACGAGGCGTTCGCGGCCCGTGCGGCGGTCGATCTCGACGAAGCGCGACACGCGGTCGAGGTCGGTTTTGAGCGCTAGCACGGCCGTATCGCCCAGCGGCAGGGGCCACTGGTAGGTGGTGTGGTTCTTTTCGGGCAGTCGGGTCAGGGTCGCGGCGCTGTCCTCGGCCGCGGGCAGCGAATCCCAATAGCGTTCCAATTCGTCGAAGGTCTCGCGGAAGAGCTTCTGCACGTTGGTCTTATAGAACTTGCCCAGGGCGACGCGCGTGGTGGCCAGCACGTAAGGGTTGCGCGAACCGTACCACGCGACCTTGTCCCAGACATTTTCACCGTAACGCTCCCAGGCATAGGAACATATCTGGTATCCCAGTTCGTAGTGGTCGGGGATGTAGTCGCGGTAGGAGCCGCAGAACCAGCGGTCGATGTTGCGCCGGTCGCGGCCGACGCTGCCCATCGCGCGGTAGGCCATCGAGAACGAGGGCTGCAATCCCCGCCCGAACGACGACATCATCGTCTCGGACATCACGGCGTCGCCCTCCATAGCCCAGATCGGCATGCACAGCAGGCCGATGGTCGAACCCTGCTGCCCCAGCACGTAGCTCAGGGCGCGGATGACGCCCCGGTCGAGGTTGTTGTACTGCACGGCATGGCGGTATTCGTGGGCCACGAGCTGTTTGTACCACGGCATCGAGTAGCCCTCGACGGCCGGCGAGGTGAGGAACTCCACACGCTTGGGGAGATACATCACCAGCCCGTTCGACTGGAAATTCTCGGGGTGCATGACGAAGGGAATGCGCATCGGACCGTGGCGGAAACCGTAGGCGATGTCGGGCTGCACGGTGCGGATGTAGAACAGCGTGCGCCGGGCGACGGCCGACACGGTGTCGGGATAGATCATCCGCACGTCGGGCGTGCGGATCGCAGACCACTTCATCGGAGGGTCCGAACCCCACGTGTAATACTGGGCGGCGGCGCGCTCGGCACCGCAGACGGCGACGAGCGCCGCGAGCAGGGACAGCAGCCGGCGCACGTCAGCTGCCGGCTTTTTTGCAGCGGTAGCCGCTGCGGGTGAGAATCTCGACCACGCGGTCGCGGTGGTCGCCCTGAATGATGATTTCGCCCTCCTTGGCGGCGCCTCCGACGCCGCAGCGGGTCTTCAACAGGCGCGCCAGCTCCTGCAAATCCCCGTCGCGGCCCACGAAGCCCTTGACGAGGGTCACGACCTTGCCGGCCCGCTGCTTGCGGTCGAGCCACACCCGCAGGTCCTGCCGCGCCGGGGGCAGGGTCTCCGCCTCGGGCTCTTCGGCCGTTTCGTATTTGAAGCCGGGATCGGTCGAATAGACCATCCCGAGCCGCGCTTTCCAGTCGTTGTCCGCCATAATTGTTCGAATGGTTGCAAATGAACGCCGAAAGGGACGTAATTTATTGCGCAAAATTAGCAAAATATTTATCTTTGGTGTCGCAACGACCCGTTAATTTGTCGAAAAGCTCCGCCGGACCGTGCGCAAATTCGCTTCCGCAGCGGGTCTGTATTATTTTTATATGCGTATGGCAAAAAAGTTCCGCGAAAAACTGCGCCGGCTCAACCCCTTCTCGCAGCCGATGACGCCCGAACGGCTGCCCGAGCCCCTGCCCGCCAATCCGGACCAGCGGCTGGTGAAGGTCTATGTCGAAGGCTACGAGGACGTGGCATTCTGGCGCGGGATTTTCGACCATTTCCAGAATCCCTACCTGCGGTTCGAAATCTCAGTGCCCGACCGCGGCGACCTGCCCAAAGGCAAAAAGGTGCTGATGGGGATGATCCCCCGTTCGTCGGAGGAGACGATCCTCTGCGTCGATTCCGATTTCGACTACCTCTTCGCCGACCGCACGCCCCAGTCGAAGGAGGTCAACGGCAGTCGGTTCATGTTCCACACCTACGCCTACGCCACCGAGAACTACCTCTGCTACGCCCCCTCGCTGCACAACGTCTGCGTGAAGGCCACCAAGAACGACACGCGCATCTTCGACTTCGTGAAATTCATGCGCGAATACTCGTGCACGATCTACCCGCTGTTCGTCTGGTACGCCTACTCGGCGCAGCTGGCCACGGAGAACGTCTTTCCGCTGATCGACTTCAAGCAGTCGGTGCGCATCGGCTACCTCGACATCGAGAACAACGGCGAAAAGACCCTCGAATGGCTCCGGCGCAACGTCACGAAGCGCGAGAAGCTGCTCCGCCGGCGCAATCCGCGGATGATCGAACCGATGAAGGAATTCGAGGAACAGCTCAAGGAACGCGGGCTGAAACCCGAGAACGCCTATCTGTTCATGCACGGCCATACGCTGATGGACAACGTGGTGATGATCGCCCTGAACACCGTGTGCGAGAAGCTGCGGGCGATGTCGATCGCCAAGATCACCGCATCGAAGAAGCAGGGCGTGGCGCTCAAGAACGAGATGGCGAACTACACCAATTCGCTGCGCTCGATCCGCGACGTGCTCCTGGACAACGAGAACTACACCAAATGCGCGCTCTACAAACGTCTGGAGCGCGACATCGAACGCTATATCGCCCGCACGATCTGGAACATGAAGCGCAACGGCGAGATCCGGGAAACATCGATGATCGGCATCATCCACCGCCTCCGGCAGGGGCAGGAGTAAAAAAAAGGAGTGTTTTTCTAACACTCCTTTTTCCGTACCACGCGCACGGTGGACTGCGTCGCCTGCCGCACGAAGACCTGCGGACCGCGGGCGTATCTGCGCCACAGCTCGTCGGTATAGCCGCGCACGGTCAGCAGTTCCATATTCTCGGCCTTCATCACGTCGAAGCCCGCTTCGCGCAGCGCCTCGACCGCCTCGTCGATGTGCCACGAATTATCGACGCACAGACTCAGGTTCACGGCCGAGTTGTGGATCAGGTTGGTCTTGATGCGGAACCGCTCCAGCAGCGAGAAGATCGTGGCGAACTTCTCCTCCAGCACGAACGAAAAGTCGCGCGAACGGATCGTCAGCAGCACCTGGTCCTTCTTGAGGATCAGGATGGGCACATCGACCGGGGCCGACATGCCACGGATGACCGTACCGGGCTTGCGCTTGTCGCCGAAAGGACGCACGTAGAGCGGAATGTTCTTGTTCTGAAGGGGTTTGATCGTCTTGGGGTGGATGATCTGCGCCCCGCTGTAAGCCAGCTCGATGGTGTCGAGGTAGTTCAGTTCGGTGATCTGCACGGCATCGGGGAACGCCTTCGGATCGGCGTTCATCACGCCATCCACGTCCTTCCACACCGACATCGACTCGGCGTCGAGGATGTTGGCCACCACGGCCGCCGAATAGTCCGAACCTTCGCGCCCCAGCGTGGTGGTCGTGCCGTCGGGAGCCCCGCCGATGAATCCCTGTCCGATGAAGATATTCTCGTCACACTTGCCCAGCGCGTTTTTCAGCAGCTCCGTCGAGGCTTCGAGGTTCACCCCGGCATCCTTGTGACGCTGTTCGGTGAGGAAGCAGCGGCGCATGTCGATCCAGCGGTTGGGAACCCCGGCGTAGTTGAGGTATTCGGAGATGATCGTCGTCGAAACCAGCTCGCCGTAGGCCACGATCGTGTCGTACCACAACTCGGCGTCGGCCGGTTTATAGTCGGTCTCCACGGCTATTTTTTCCAGCTCGTCGAACAGCTCATCGACCGCCGGCAGGCGTTTGGGGCCGCGCCACAGGTCGTCGATGATCTCCGCATGGTATTTGCGCAACGCCTCGACATTGTCGAGCGAAAGCTGCCGGTCCCCTTTCTGAACCCCCTCGAACACCTTTTCCAGCGCATTGGTCGTCTTGCCCATCGCCGAAACGATGATGAACAGGTTCTGTTCGTCGTCGATGATCTTGCGCAGGTTTCTCACGCCGTCGGCATTCCGCACCGACGCGCCTCCGAATTTATAGACCTTCATGTTATCTCTCGTTTTAACCTAACTAACCTTACCTTACTGTCTTACCGCTATCTACTGCCGTACTCTCGCGGCCATCGGCCGCGTATACAAATCTACCCCACCCCAAACCCCTCCCGTGGGAGGGGCTTGTCGCAACGCGACCGGGATTTCGACCGGGATTTCAACCGGATGTCCCGAAATGAAAAACCAATTTTTAATTTTTAATTCTTAATTACCTTATAGGGCACTCCGATGTTCTGGAACAGGAATGCGTACTGATCCGTCGCTTCGTCGATGCGCTTCGAGGTGGGTTTGCCGGCCCCGTGGCCCGCCTTCGACTCGATGCGGATCAGGATCGGGGCGTCGCCCGCCTGGGCGTGCTGCATCGCGGCCGCGAACTTGAACGAGTGGGCCGGCACGACGCGGTCGTCGTGGTCGGCGGTGGTCACCAGCGTCGCGGGATATTTCGTCCCCTCCTTGATGTTGTGCAGCGGGGAGTACTTATAAATATAGGAGAACTGCTCCTCGTTGTCCGACGAACCGTACTCCACGGCCCAGCCCCAGCCGATGGTGAACTTGTGGTAGCGCAGCATGTCCATCACGCCGACGGCCGGGAAGCAGACGGCGTAGAGGTCCGGACGCTGCACCTCGCAGGCGCCGACCAGCAGACCGCCGTTCGAACCGCCGCGGATCGCCAGCTTGTCCGACGAGGTGTATTTCTCGGCAATGAGGTATTCGGCCGCCGCGATGAAGTCGTCGAAGACGTTCTGCTTGTTTTCCAGCATGCCGGCCTTGTGCCACGCCTCGCCGTACTCCGAACCGCCGCGCAGGTTGGCTTCGCAGTAGACGCCGCCCTGCTCAATGAAGAGGATCGTCGTCGGGGTGAATCCGGGGGTGATGTTGATCTGGAAACCGCCGTAGGCATAGAGCAGGCAGGGATTCTTGCCGTCGCGTTTCAGCCCCTTGCGGTAGGTGATGAACATCGGGACCCGGGTGCCGTCCTTCGACGTGTAAAACACCTGCTCGGTCGTGAACTGCGAGGGATCGAATTTCACCTCCGGGGCCTTGTAGAGCGTCGATACCCCCGAGGCGATGTCGTATTTGTAGACGGTCGCGGGTGACGTGTAGTTGGTCAGCGTATAGTAGAGCTCCGTATCCTCCCTCTCGCCGCCGAAACCGCCAACCGTACCGATGGCGGGCAGCTCGACCGTGCGCACCAGCTTGCCGTCGTAGTCGTACTGACGGACCCGGTTCTGCGCATCCTGCAAGTAGTAGGCGAACAGATAGCCGCCGGCCGTGCCGACCCCTTCGAGCAGGTTTTTCCCATCTTCGGGAATCACCGTCGCAACCTTGGCGGGAGCATTCAGCTCGATGCGTTTGAGCGCGTAGTTCGAGGCGCCCTCGTTGGTGACGAAGAACAGCGCGTCGTCCTTGCAATCGACGGGCATGTAATCGGCGTCGAAGCCCGGGAGCAGCGTGCGGAATTTCGGTTCCGAGACTTTCTTATAAAGGATCTCGTTCCCCGACGTGCCCTCGGAACCCACGATGAAGAGCCACTTGCCGTCGTCGGAAGGCACGGCCGAGAAGTAGCGCAGCGGGTGCGCCTTGTCCTCGTAGACGAGTTTGTCGGCCGACTGGGGCGTACCCAGTTCGTGGTAGTAAACTTTCTGGAATTCGTTCTTGGACGAATAGGCGCTCTTTTTCGGCGCGTCGTAGGCGCTGTAATAGAATCCCTTGGAATCGGGAGCCCACCGGGCGCCCGAGAACTTCACCCACTCGATCCTGTCGGCGGCGAGCGACTTGTCGGCGGTGTCCATCACGCGGATCTCCACCCAGTCGGAACCCGACGCGGCAGCCGAATAGGCGAACCAGCGTCCGTCCTTCGAGAACGACATGGCGGCCAGCGCCACCGTTCCGTCGTCGGAGAGCGTGTTGGGGTCGAGGAACACCTCGCCCGGGGTGCCCGGCTCCTTCGTGCGCCAGATCACCGCCTGGTTCTGCAAGCCGTCGTTATAAGTATAGTACCACCAATCGCCGTGCTTCGCGGGAGCCCCCTCCTTGGGATAGTTCCACAACTCGGTCAGCCGCTCGCGGATCGCCCCGCGGAACGGAATCTGCGAGAGATAGTCCTGGGTCACGGCGTTCTCGGCGGCGACCCAGGCGGCCGTCGCCTCGGAGTTATCGTCCTCGAGCCAGCGGTAGGGATCGGGGACTTCGGTACCGAAATAGTTGTCCACCACGTCGCCGCGCTCGGTTTCGGGGTAAGGCAGGTGTTTGATCTGTTTCATGTCGCTGCAACTTGCCGCCACCGCCGCTGCACCGAGCAGGACGGCGGCTTTGTAGGAAAAACTCGTCATAATAGAACCGTTTGGGTAATGATCGGGACAAAGTTAGGAAAAATTCGATATTTTCAGTAATTTTGCCTATCGAAAACAACAGACTATGTACAACGAACTCAAAACGATAATCGAGCAGGCGTGGGAAGACCGCGCACTGCTTCAGAACCCCGCCGTGCAACAGGCCGTGCGGCAGGTCGTGGAACTGGTGGACAAGGGGCAGCTCCGCACGGCGGAGCCCGTCGCCCCGGACACGAGCGAATGGCAGGTCAACGAATGGGTCAAGAAGGCCGTGATCCTCTACTTCCCGATCCAGCCCATGCGCAAGATGGAGGCCGGGGAGCTGGAGTGGTACGACAAGATGGAGCTCAAACACGGCTACGAAGAGCTGGGCGTGCGCGTCGTGCCTCACGCCGTGGCGCGCTACGGAGCCTACATCGCCCCGGGGGCGATCCTGATGCCCTCGTACGTGAACATCGGCGCCTACGTCGATACCGGCACGATGGTGGACACGTGGGCCACGGTCGGTTCGTGCGCCCAGATCGGCAAGCACGTCCACCTCTCGGGCGGCGTGGGCATCGGCGGCGTGCTGGAACCCGTGCAGGCCGCACCGGTCATCATCGAGGACAACTGCTTCATCGGCTCGCGCTGCATCGTGGTCGAGGGGGCGCACGTCTGCCGCGAAGCCGTGCTGGGCTCGAACACCGTCATCACCGGCTCGACGCACATCATCGACGTTACGGGACCCGAACCCGTCACCTACAAAGGCTATGTGCCGCCCCGCTCGGTGGTCGTCCCGGGCAGTTACCGCAAACAGTTCCCGGCGGGCGAATACAGCGTCACCTGCGCGCTGATCATCGGACAGCGCAAGGAGTCCACCGACAAGAAAACATCGCTCAACAACGCCCTGCGCGACTTCGGCGTATCGGTATAGGCATGATCTACCGCATCGAAGAGACCACCTCCACGAACGACGACGCCCGCGACGCGAAATACCGCCACGGCGACATCGTATGGGCCGAACGGCAAACCGCCGGACGCGGCCAGCGGGGACATACGTGGACGAGCGCCGAGGGCGAGAACCTCACCTTCTCGGTGGTGCTCTGCCCCCGGTTCCTGCCCGTCGGCGAACAATTCCTGCTGTCGGAGGCCGTGGCGCTGGCGCTCACGGACACCTTCGCGCAGGCAGGCATCGAGACCCGCATCAAGTGGACCAACGATATCTACGCCGGCGACCGGAAGCTGGTCGGCATCCTGATCGAGCACAGCTACTCGGGGCCGACGCTCGACCGCACGGTCGTCGGAATCGGCATCAACGTCAACCAGACGCAATTCGACCCGGCGCTTCCGAACCCCGTGTCGATGGCCGCCGCCGCAGGACGCAGGTTCGACCGCCGCGAAGTGCTCGAAACCTTCTGCGAACGGCTCGAAGCCCGCTACGCGCAACTCGAAGAGGGCGCCGCCGAAGCCTTGCAGCGCGACTACCGCGAACGCATGTACGGACTGGGCCGGCGCCGCACGTTCCGCCTCCCCGACGGCACGCCGTTCGGGGCCGTGATCGAGGGCGTCCGCCCCTCGGGAGAACTGCTGCTGCGCCATGACGACGGCCTGCTGCGGGAATACCTGTTCAAAGAGGTGGAATTCGTGATAAATTCCTGACACAAATCCTTGCTGTTACAGAAATAACAGTTATATTTGCATCGTAAAACAGCCAATTTCAAATCAAACATTAAGAATAACATGAACGTACCTGCAAATCTGAAATACTCGAACGACCACGAGTGGTGCCGTATCGAGGGTGACACGGCCGTCATCGGCATCACCGACTTCGCGCAAAGCCAGCTGGGAGACATCGTATTCGTCGATGTCCCGACCGTGGGCGAAACGCTCGCCGCCGGCGAGGTGTTCGGCTCGATCGAGGCCGTGAAGACCGTGAGCGACGCTTTCCTGCCCGTGGGCGGCGAAATCGTGGAGTTCAACGACGCCGTGGACGCCGACCCCTCCATCGTCAACAAGGACGCCTACGGCGAAGGCTGGCTCGTCAAGGTCAAGATGTCGAACCCGGCCGACTACGACGCGCTGCTGAGCCCCGCCGACTACGAAAAGCTGATCGGCTAAAGCGCTTAAGAAGCAGGCTTTAGGAGCGACGAGCGAAACTGAATTATACTTTCGGATAGTTCACGCCCGGCAAGTTTCCCTCAAAGCCTTCGGATAAAGTCCCCTCACGAGGAGGGGATTTAGGAGGGTCAGACTTGTAAACGCGGCGGAACGCCGCGAATGGAGCCGGCCCGAGAGAACCGAAACGAACAATTAACACAAAATACTTACCGTTATGTCAAAAGTTACCGTCGTAGGCGCAGGCGCCGTGGGCGCCACCTGTGCGAACGTGATGGCTTGCCGCGAAGTGGCGAGCGAAGTGGTCCTCATCGACATCAAGGAGGGCCTCTCGGAGGGCAAGATGCTGGACATGTACCAGTGCTCGACGCTGATGGATTTCGACACGAAGCTCGTAGGAGCGACCAACGATTATAAGAAGACCGCCAATTCGGATGTCGTGGTCATCACCTCGGGCATCCCCCGCAAGCCGGGCATGACCCGCGAGGAGCTGATCGGCACCAACGCCGGCATCATGAAGGGTGTGATCGAGAACGTCATCAAATACTCGCCCCGCGCCATCATCATCGTGGTAGCCAACCCGATGGACACGCTGACCTACCTGGCCCTGAAAGCCTCGGGACTGCCGAAGAACCGCATCATCGGCATGGGCGGCGCACTCGACTCGTCGCGCTTCAAATGCTACCTGGCCAAAGCCACCGGAGCCAACATCAACAACGTTGACGGCATGGTCATCGGCGGCCACGGCGACACGACGATGATTCCCCTCGTGTCGAAAGCCACGGTCAACGGCGTTCCCGTCTCGCAGTTCGCTTCGAAGAAGAAGCTCGAAGAGGCCGTAGCCAACACGATGGTCGGCGGCGCGACCCTCACCAAACTCATCGGCACGTCGGCCTGGTATGCTCCGGGAGCCGCCGCTTCGATGATGGTCGAGGCGATCCTCCACGACCAGAAGAAGCTGGTTCCCTGCTGCTGCTACCTCGACGGCGAGTACGGCCAGAAGGACATCTGCATCGGCGTTCCGGCGATCATCGGCCGCAAGGGCATCGAGAAGATCGTGAAGATCGACCTCACGAAAGAGGAGGCCGAGAAGTTCGCCGCTTCGGCCGAGGCCGTCCGCAAGACGAACAACATCCTGCACGAGATCAAGGCGCTCTAAGCTGCCGAGAGAGGGGGGGGGCAGGCGAGCGGACAGCCGTCCTGCGAAACACGCCCGAACACCCCGTCATATCCCGCAAAAAGCCGCTCTCCGATCGGAGAGCGGCTTTTTCGTGTCCGGCGGCCGGATCAGAAACTGATTTTCGCACCGACGAACCAGCTGCGGGGCAGCGAAGGCCCGTAGACATAACCCGAATCGCGTTCGGCGCCCCGGTCGAAATCCTTCTGATAGGCGTCGAAGAGGTTCTGCACGCCTCCGTAGAGCTGGAGCGTGATCTCCTTATAGATACGCAGATCATAGGCCAGCCGCAGGTTCACGTCGCAGAACGCCGGCGTGGTGACCGCCACGTCCCGGTCCACCCCCGATCCGGCCATGTGCTGCACGAGCATCTCCCCCGTGCAGGTTCCGGTCACGTCGGCCGTGAAGCGGCGCAGCGGCTTGAACGACGCGGTGAAATAGCCGTAGAGATCGGGCGTGCGGAACATCCGGCGCACGGGCGGCACCTCCGCATCCTCGCTCCACTGCTCGGGTTCGGAGTAGCGGCTCCGCTGCCACGTCATTCCCGCCTGGAGTTCGAACCAGCGGGTGAAGGCCGCCCGGCCCTCGGCGTTCAGTCCGCGCACCGTGGCGCCCGAACCGTTGTAACGCTCCTTGATCTTGCCGCCGTCGGCCGTGTCCTCGATGTCCCGCAGGGCGAACACATCCACCAGTTTGGTATAGAACCCCTCGACGAGCAGATTGGCCTGCACGCTTCCGAACGTGTGGTAGAGATCGGCCGAAAGGCTCACGCTGTGCGAGCGCTCCTCTTTCAGATCGTCGGCGAGACGGATGCGGACCCGCTCTCCGCCCACGATGGCGATGTGCATGTCCTCGTCGAAAGCCTGCGGAGCGCGGTAGCCTCCGGCGTAGCTCACCCGCAGGTTCACCGACTCCGAGGGGTTGAAACGAATGTTGGCCCGGGGGCTGAAGATCGCGTGATCCACGAGGTTGTGCTTGTCTACGCGGCCGCCGACCAGCAGCGACCATTTTTTGGTCTTCCACTCGTTCTGCAAGTATCCGCCCACGATATGCACCGTCTGGTCGGTGTCGATGTCGTAGCCGATCGAGCGGTCTTCGAGTTCGTCGAAGCTGTATTCGGCGCCCAAGGTCAGCTCCGAAGGCATGAACAGCAGCTTGCGGAAAGCATGGACATACTGCATCCCGGCCGCCGCGGTCAGGTCGTGCGTCGTGCCGTAGGCGTCGGGGTCCTGATGACCGCCGTAGTAGCTCTTGCGCGCGGTGTTCTGGAACGAGGCGTAGGCATTGAACCGGTTGCTGCGGTCGGCCGACGAAAGGTCGAACGAAAGGCTTCCGCCGTCAATCGCATGGTCGGTCTGCTCGGCGACGAAGGCTTCGTGCGGAGGCAGGTCCAGCAGGTCGCCGCCCCGGCGGTATTCGTCGATGTGGTGATACTGCGCCGTGATGCGCGAATAAGCCCCCGTGCGGAAAAACGAGCGCATGCCGACCGACTGGCTGTTGATGACGGGCAGTTCGGTGAAACCGTCGCCGTCGTGGTCGTAGCCCGAGCGGTGGCGGCTCTGACCGAAGACGCTGATGCCCGCACGGCCGCTCTCGGAGACGATCGAGGCGTTGAGCATCGTCGCATTGTCATAGGAGTTGCTGCCGCCGAGCGAAGTCAGCGTGTGCGACAGCTGGGCCGAACTGCGCGACGGTTCCCGGGTGATGATGTTGATCGTGCCGCCGATGGCCGACGAACCGAAGAGCGCCGAACCGCCGCCGCGCAGCACCTCGACCCGCTCGATCATGTTGGCCGGAATCTGCTCCAGCCCGTAGACACCCGTCAGGGCCGAAAAGACAGGATGCGAATCGACCAGAATCTGCGAATAGTGGCCGTCGAGGCCGTTGATGCGCACCTGCATGAAGCCGCAGTTCTGGCAGTCGTCCTCGACCCGCACGCCGGGCTGGAACGAAAGGCCCTGCGCCAGACACGCGGCATTGGTCCGCTCGAACAACTTGGCATCGAGCACGCTCACCAGCGCCGGAGCCTCGCGCCGCAGCGTCGCCGAACGGCTCGCCGACACGACCACCTCGTCCATCGAGATGCCGTTCTGCGCCACCTCGAAATTCAGTTCCAGCGTCTCGCCGCGCTTCAGCGCGACGGAGGTCCTTTTCGGGGCGTAGCCCAGGGCGCGGACTTCGAGCGTCAGCTCCCCTTCGGGGAGGTTTTTCAGAAAATAGTGCCCCGAAGCGTCGGTCGTCGTACCGAAGGCCGTGCCGACGACGGCTATCGAGGCATAGGGAATGTGTTCGTGGGTTTCACGGTCCACCACGTGACCGTAAAGGTTGGCATCCGTGCCTTTGCGCGGGGCCTCGGCGCCCAGCACGCCGGAAACAGTCAGGCACACGACGAGGAGTACCGACAGGATATGTCGTTTCATAGTAAAATAAAATTGAGAGTGGGGCCCGGAAAACTCCGGACAAATCAGAAAGGAGGCGAAACGAGATTACGCCGCAGGAGGCGCCCGCAGGGAGAAGAACGAAATCTCAGGCGCACACTTGCAGCGCGTGGCCTCGGGCAGCAGCACGGCGAGCACCTCGGCGTAGAACTGATGCGCATAAGGGATTTCGAGCAGATAGGGGAAGAAATGGAAATCATCGACGATACAGAACTCGACGATCTGCTGCTCGGCGCCGTTGTCGGGCACCAGGTCGCCGCTGAACGCCGCGAAGTGGGCCGGGTCCTCGTTATAGATATGCACCTTCTGTCCCGCATAGGCCGCGAGCAGGACCGACAGCAAGAAAGCCGCACAGCATTGTCTGAATCTGAGGTGCATCTTCATCGGACACAAAGGTATAACAAAAAAAGGGCCGCGACAAGCGGCCCCTGCAAAAATACCTAAACATTAGTAGGTTGTATGTCTGTCCGGTCGCCCGCTGCGGGAGACGGACCGTGCGCCCCTCCCGGAAGCCGGGCGCCTCAGATGCTGATGTCGAGGATCTCGAAATGGATCGTGCCGGCAGGTACGTCCACATCCACGCAGTCGCCCTTCTTGCGGCCCAGCAGCGCCTTGGCGATCGGCGTGCCGATGGCCAGCTTCCCTTCGCGCAGGTTGGCCTCGTGCTCGGCGACGATCGTATAGGTCATCTGCTTGTGGGTGTTGTGATTCAGGAGCGTCACCTTGCTCAGAATCTGCACCTTGCTCTTGTCGATCTTCGATTCGTCGATCACGCGCGCATTGGCGATCGTATCTTCCAGCTTGGCGATACGCATCTCCATCAGACCCTGCGCCTCACGGGCAGCGTCGTACTCCGCGTTCTCCGAAAGGTCGCCCTTGTCGCGCGCTTCGGCGATCGCCGCCGAAATCGCCGGACGCTCGACGGAACGCAGGTGATCGAGCTCCTCCTTGAGTTTTTTATAACCCTCCGCTGTCAGATAAATAATCTCTTTTGCCATACCTAAAAAAACATAAAAAATAAAGAATCCTGACCCGTAAAGGTCAGAACCCCGTTGCGTTGCTCAGACAAAGATAGAAAGTAAATTCCATATTTCCAAATCTTTTTCGCGCTCCGTGGCACGGATCGTGCCCGCGAACGGGGTTATGCACACCCTCCTCACGATCCATCTGTTATGGACGCTCGGCGCGGGTCTCGTCATCACGCGCCGGCAGCGGATACCCGCTTCGGCGGCCGTGTGGCTGGCTCTGGTTCTCCTGCTCCCGGTGGCCGGCACGCTGCTGTACGTACTGACGGGATACCGCCGTCCCGCACCCCCGGCCGAAGAGGCCGTCCACAGGGGCGACGCCGTGGAGCAGATCGTCGCCCGGGGCTGCGGCACCTCCCCCACGCGGCACAACCGCATCGAACTGCTCCACAACGGCAACAACGCCTTCGCATCGCTCATCGCCGCCCTGCAACACGCCGCCCGCTCGATCCACATGGAATACTACATCATCCGCGACGACCGCATCGGCCGCACCATCGCCGAAATCCTGATCCGCAAGGCCCGCGCCGGGCTGGAGGTGCGGGTCATCTACGACGCCGTGGGTTCGTGGCGGCTGAGCCGCGCAATGCTGCGGCGCATGCACGAGGCGGGGGTCCGCACGGCCGCCTTCGAACCGGTCCGCTTCCCGTGGTTCACCCCGCGCGCCGCGCGCCGCAACCACCGCAAAATAGTCGTTACGGACGGAAAGACCGCCTATCTGGGTGGCATAAATATTGCGAAATACTACCTCGACGGAGATTGCATGGGCAAGTGGCGCGACGAGCACCTTCGCATCGAAGGCGACGCCGTCGCGGACCTCCAGCGACTCTTCATCGCCGATTGGGCGCGGGCCGCCCGGGAGCGTCTCGACCCGCGCGGATACATCGCCCCTCACCGCATCCGGCAGCGGCTGCCGATCCAGCTGGCATGGTCCGAAGAGGGCCCTTCGCGGCTGACCATCGCCGAGGCGTTCGCGGCGGCCATCGTCCGGGCCCGGAAGCGGGTGCGCATCTGTTCGCCCTACTTCCTGCCCCCGGTGATGATCCTCGACGCCCTGCGGCTGGCGGTCCGGAGCGGCATCCGGGTCGAGGTGATGATCCCGGCGTGCAGCGACTCCCCGTTCTCGGACCTCGTGTCCGACTCCTACGTCGGGGACCTGCTCGACGCCGGGGTCGAACTCTACCGCTACGACAACGGATTCCTGCACGCCAAACTGGTGATCGTCGATGAAGAGCTGGCCTCGGTGGGCACCGCGAACATGGACTACCGCAGTCTGACGGACAACCTCGAAGTCACGGCCTTCATCCGCGGCCGGGAGGCGGTCCGCGAACTGGCGGCGAACTTCGGCGAGGACCTCGCCTCCTGCCGGCGCATCACGCGCCGGGAGTGGCGGCCCCCGCTGTGGCGCCGGACGCTGGGCGACGTGCTGCGGCTCGTGTCACCCCTGATGTGATCCCGTCCTAAACATATATGCACCATGAAACACCTTGTCTTCACCCTCCTCGCCGCGCTCCTCGTTTCGGGCGCGGCCTCCGCCCAACGCCTGATGGTCGGCGTGCGCGGCGGCGTCAATTTCACCGACTACTCGTTCGTCCCGACACGCATCGGCGACATCCGGTTCTCGCCGGGCTCCCCGCGGGCAGGCTACGACGTGGGCTTCGTCCTGCGCCTCAACCTCTCGAAGCACCTCCATCTGCAATCGGAACTGGACTACGCCTTCGTCAACTACTCCGTCCGTGCCGGAGATGCCGGAAACCGCCGCCTGACGCTGCGCACCGAGCGGTTCGAGATTCCCGTCCAGCTGGGCTTCCAGTTCGGCGTGCTGCGGCTGTTCGGAGGCGCGCTGTTCCGCGTCACGGATTCCGAGCGCAGCAGCGCCCCGCAGCTGCTCCGGGTCCGGTTCAACAACGGCGACATCGGGGTCATGGGCGGCCTGGGCTTCAACGTCCGCAAATTCTTCATCGACTTCCGCATCTCGGGCTATCCGCGCTCGCGGGTGTGGCACGACTTCACGTCGGACGGCGTATCGCGCCGTGTCAAAGTGCCCCACGACATCGTCTACGGCGGTTCCGTCGGTTTCTTTTTCTGAAAATCCCGGTCCTGATCCCCCGCCCCGGCGGGGGCTTTCGCATCCGCCGGAATAAAAAACGGCGATCCATCCCTCTTTGCAGCTTCCGCGTGCAATATTTTTTTTTGCAAATCGTTAATTTATGCGTAACTTTGTGCGATAAAGCGCCGTAATAGATTCATAAATGAAGCAGACTTTTTTATACGCCCTTTGCGGACTGGCGGCCGCGGCTATCCTCGGAGGGTGTTCTGGCATGAACGCCCTGCTGAAAAGCGGAAAACCCGAACTGATTTACAGCAAGGCGATGGAGTACTACCAGAAGGAGAAGTGGCAGCGCGCCTCGACGCTCTTCGAAGGAGCCCAGTACTACTACACCGGCACCCCGACCGAAGACAGCATCTCGTTCTTCAACGCCCGCTGCAAATTCAAGAACCGCGATTACGACACGGCATCGACCCTGCTGGACGACTTCCGGCGCAAATTCGGCCGCAGCGCCTTCATCGAGGACGCCGAAGGCATGTACGCGCTCTGCTTCTACTACCTCTCGCCGGGACCCTCGCGCGACCAGACGATGACCGGCCAGGCGCTGATCGCCATCAACGAATTCATGTCGCGCTATCCGAAGAGCGACCGGATCGAGGATTTCAAGAAGATCAACGCGGAGCTCACCGAACGGCTCCACGACAAAGCCTACATCAACGCCTATACCTATTATAAGATCGGCCGCTACAAATCGGCGATCGTGGCGCTGAAAAACGCCCTGAAACAATATCCCGAAAGCAAGCACCGCGAGGAGATCATGTACCTGATCGTCGATGCCGGCTACCGCTTCGCCAGCAACTCGGTCCAGGACAAGCAGACGGACCGCTATCTGACGATGCTCGACTCCTACCTCTCGTTCAAGGAGGAGTTCCCCGAATCGAAGCACATCAAGGAGCTCGACCGCATGGCCAAGAGCGCCCGCGACTACCTCGACCGCAACAACAACAAGGACAACAATATATAAGAATGGAAATCAAGAAGAACATTCCCAACAACACCATCACGCGCAAGCTGGTGGATCTGGACTCGGAAACGGGCAACATCTACGAGAGCGTCAACATCATCGCCCGCCGCGCCAACCAGATCGCAACCGAACTCAAAACCGAGCTCAACCGCAAACTCGCCGATTTCTCGTCGCCCACCGACACTATGGAGGAGACCTTCGAGAACCGCGAGCAGATCGAGATCTCGCGTTACTACGAGCGCCTGCCCAAACCGGTGATCATCGCCACCGAGGAGTTCATCGACCACGAACTGGTCTTCAAGGAGGGCAAGGACGGCGAGATGAAGGTGATCTAATCCGCGCAGGGAGATGGCATCCGAAGGCGTTGCGAATCCCCCGCTGGCGGGACGGCACATACTGCTGGGCATCACGGGCAGCATAGCGGCCTACAAGGCTGCCGTGCTTTGTCGTTTATTGAAGACGGCAGGCGCCGACGTGCGCGTGGTAATGACGCCGCTGGCCAAGCAGTTCATCACGCCGCTGACGATGGCCACGCTCTCGAAAAATCCCATTCTGGTCGAATTCTTCGATCCGGAAAACGGCGCGTGGAACTCCCACGTGTCGCTGGGCGAATGGGCGGACTGCTACCTGATCGCCCCCGCCACGGCCAACACGCTGGCCAAGATGGCCGGCGGCATCGCCGACAATCTGCTGCTGACGACCTACCTCTCGGCACGCTGCCCGGTCGTCGCGGCTCCCGCCATGGACCTGGACATGTACGCCCACGCAGCCACGCAGCAGAACCTGCGGACACTCGCCGAACGCGGCGTCCGCATCGTCGAGCCCGGCGAAGGCGAACTGGCCAGCGGACTGACCGGCAAGGGCCGCATGGCCGAACCCGAAGCGATCGCCGCATTCGTCGGCGACCTTCTCCGCGAAAAAAAAAAGAGTCTGCAAGGTAAACGGCTGATCGTCACGGCAGGAGCCACGATCGAAGCCATCGACCCCGTGCGGTTCATCTCGAACCACTCCTCGGGGAAGATGGGTTACGCCATTGCCGGGGAGCTGGCCGGCAGGGGCGCCGAGGTGACGCTCGTCACGGGCCGCACGGCGTTGCCGACGCCCGCAGGCGTCGAGCGGGTGGACGTGCTCTCGGCCGCCGAGATGTACGACGCCGCGGTCCGGACCTTCGAGAAGGCCGACGGTGCGGTGATGTGCGCCGCCGTGGCCGACTACACCCCCGACAGCGTTTCGGAAACCAAGATCAAGAAAGGCGACGGCGACATGTACATCGCCCTGCGCCGGACGCGCGACATCGCCGCCGAACTGGGGGCGCACAAGGGCGGCCGCCTGCTGGTGGGATTCGCTCTGGAGACCCACAACGAGGAGGCGCACGCCGAAGCCAAACTCACGAAGAAGAATTTCGACTTCATCGTGCTCAACTCGCTGCGCGACGCCGGAGCCGGATTCCGCGGCGACACCAACAAGGTGACCTTCATCGACCGTGCGGGACGCGAAGAGCTGCCCCTGATGGCGAAGCGCGAGGTCGCCGCACGCATTGCCGACAAAATCGAAAAATTTTTCGCCCGATGAATGCCTTCCGCAACGGAAGGCCGGGGCTTTTAATTTTTAATTCTTAATTTTTAATTTCGCATGCTACGCCGTCTGTCGGTCGAAAATTACGCGCTTATCGACAAGCTCGAAATGGAGCTGGACCCCCGTCTGAACATCATCACGGGTGAGACGGGCGCCGGAAAATCCATCCTGCTCGGAGCTCTCGGGCTGCTGCTGGGGGCCAAGAACGACGGTTCGGCGATGAAGGACGCGGCGCGCAACTGCACGGTCGAGGGGATTTTCAACCTCACGGGGCGCGACCTGGAGGCGTTCTTCGACGAAAACGACCTCGACTACGCTCCCGAAACGACCCTGACGCGCATCATCACCCCGACGGGCAAGAGCCGCGCTTTCATCAACGACGTGCCGGTGCAGCTGGCGCAGTTGCGCGAACTGGGGAGCCGCCTGATCGACATCCATTCCCAGCACCAGAACCTGATCCTCTCGTCGGAGGAGTTCCGCACCTCGGCGCTCGACACCGTGGCCGCGAACCGGGAGCTGCTGGCCCAATACACCGCGCAGTACGCCCGGACATCCGAACTGCGGCGCCGGCTGGCCGCCCTGCGCGAAGCCGCCGAGAAGGGCCGCCGGGACGAGGAGTGGCTCCGGTTCCAGACCGAGGAGCTGACGGCCGCCAACCTGCGCGCCGGCGAACAGGCCGAACTGGAAGAGGAGCTGACGGTGCTCGAAAATGCCGACCGCATCGGCGAGGCGCTGACCACGCTGCGCAACACCTTCGACACCGACGAAACGGGGGTGCTGGCGCAGCTCAAAAACTCGGAAAACGAACTCAACCATATCCGCGGCCACTACCCCACCGCCGGGGAATACGCCGACCGTCTGCGGTCTGTGCTCGAAGAGCTGAAAGACATCAACAATTCGGCCGCTGCGGCCGCAGAACGGCTCGACGCCGATCCGGAGCGGCTGGCGAAACGCTCGGCTCGCCTCGACGCGCTGATCGCGCTCCAACAGAAACACCACGTCGCGGACGAAGCCGGACTGATCGACCTGCGCGACCGCTGTGCGGCCCAACTGGCGGCCATCGTCCACAGCGGCGAGGAGATCGCCGAGGCGAAGTCCGCCCTCGGAGAAGCTGCCGCCAAGCTCCTCGCCTTGGCCGACCGCCTGCACAAGACGCGCGAAAAGGCGGCTGCGGGATTCGAAAAACACATCCTCTCGACCCTCGCCAAACTGGGCATGCCCGACACCCTCTTCCGCATCGCGCTGACGCCGCTGGCCGAACCGGGCCGCACGGGGTGCGACAGCGTGCAGTTCCTCTTCACAGCCAACCGGAACATGACGCCCCAGCCCGTCGAACGCATCGCCTCGGGCGGTGAGCTTTCGCGCGTAATGCTGGCTCTGAAAGCCCTGCTGGCCGAGCGGATGCAGCTGCCGACGATCATCTTCGACGAGATCGACACGGGCGTCTCGGGCCGCATCGCCGACGTCATGGGCGAAATCATCGAGTCGCTCGCGGCGTCGATGCAGGTGGTGGACATCACCCACCTGCCGCAGGTCGCCTCGAAGGGCTCGGCGCATTTCGTGGTCTACAAGCGCAACGGGCGCACGGAGATCACCCGCCTCGGCGACGACGAACGCGTGACCGAAATCGCCAAGATGCTCTCCGGCTCGGAGATCACCGACGCCGCCGTAGCCCAGGCCCGCATCCTGCTGGGCAAATAACCGCCCCGAACCGATTTTACACAAGACGGAACGACCCGGAATCGCTCCGCCCGCTACGATAACCCCGCAAAAAACGCATCATGGAAAACATCCTCGAAATCGCGGCCGCCAACCAGCAGCGCGCCCGCGAGGTCATCCGCGACACCGGGCTGGAAGCCGCCTGGCGGGCGGCGGGCGCCGAACCGAACCTCGTGGGGTCGCTCCGCACGGGCCTGCTGATGAAACACCGCGACATCGACTTCCACATCTACTCCCCGTCCCTGAACATCGCCGACAGCTTCGCGGCCATGACCCGCATCGCCGCGAATCCCCGCATCCGCCGCATCGAATACGGCAACCTGCTCGACGCCCCGGACCAATGTCTCGAATGGCATGCGTGGTATGCCGACGCCGACGACCGGCTCTGGCAGATCGACATGATCCACATGGCCCGCGGATCGGCCTGGGAGGGCTATTTCGAACGGGTAGCCGACCGGATCGGCGCCGTGCTGACCGACGAGACGCGGCGTGCCATCCTGCAAATCAAATACGACACGCCCGACGAGGTGAAGATCATGGGCATCGAATATTATCAGGCCGTGCTGCGCGACGGTGTGCGCACCTATGCCGAATTCGAGGCATGGCGCGCGGCGAATCCCGTCGAGGGCATTCTGGAATGGATGCCCTGAATCCAAAATGCAGCGGAGCGCCTTTCGGGGCGCTCCGCTCGTTCAGAGGCGTCGCCGCCGCCACCGTTCGACGAGGATTTCACCCTTGAAGTAGATGACGAGCGAACCGACGATAATCGCCATGCCTGCCACGGTGCTGAAATGGGGATACTCGCCGGGCAACATGATCCAGCTCAAAACCGCCCCCAGCACGGGATTGATCAGGCGGCACATATTGATATCGCTGACCTTCGCGCCCTCGGTGCGCAGGGCCATGAACCAGAAGCTGAAAGCGAAGACCGAAATGAAGACCAGCACCCCGAGGCTTCCGTAGAATCCGGCCGGTTTGGCCCAAAAAGGGTGGAAACCCTCTGCGGCGACGCCCACGCCGTAGATCAGCAGACCGCCGAAGAACATCTGCACGGCATTGAGGAAGACCGGATCGACCTTGCCCTTGTCCTCCGAAACCAAAATCGCGGAGTAGCCCTGAAAGACGATGCTCGCCAGCAGCAGCACGATGCCCCCGATGCCGCGCCAGTCGAGCGGCGCGCCGTCGCTGCCCGTGCCGACGATCAGCAGCAGTCCCGCCAGACTGACCAGCAGGCTCACGACCTTGTAGCGGTTCAGCCGGTCGTCGCTGGCCAGCAGGTGCGCCAGCAGCACGTTGATCAGCGGCGTAAGGCCCATGACGATCGATCCGATGGCTCCGCTGACGAAGTCCACGCCGAAATAAAACGCCGTGTAGCCCAGAAACATGTTGATCAGAATGAGATTGCCGAACAGCCGCTTGTGACGCACGATCTCGCGCCACATACCGCCGTGCCACGTGTAGGCGAAGAGGATGACGCCGACGGTCGTGAAGCGCAGCCCGGCGAAATTCATCGGCGTAAAGTCGTAGCTGAGTCCCTGTTTGATGAACGGATTGACGAGGGCCCACAACACCGAGGCCAGTATAGCATAGAGAATACCTTTTTTCATAACACGTAAGTTTCGGCCGCGAAGGTAATAAAAAAGCGGGGCGGATGGAAATATTCTTCCACCCGCCCTGCTTCAGGTAATGTGCGGAATTACATCATGCCGCCCATGCCGCCTCCGGGCATTGCCGGCATGGCGGGAGCCTCGGATTTCTTCTCGGCCAACACGCACTCCGTGGTGAGGAACATCGAAGCGATCGACGCGGCATTCTCCAGTGCGACGCGCGACACCTTCGTCGGGTCGATGATACCGGCCTTCATCATGTCCTCGTACTTGTCGTCGCGGGCGTTGTAACCGAAGGCGTCCTTGCCCTCCTTCACCTTGTTGACGACCACCGAACCCTCGCCGCCGGCGTTCGCAACGATCTGGCGCAAAGGCTCCTCGATGGCGCGTTTCACGATCTGGATACCCGTCGTCTGGTCCTCGTTGTCGCCCTTCATGCCTTCGAGAGCCGCCGTGGCGCGGATGTAAGCCACACCGCCGCCCGGGACGATACCCTCTTCGACGGCTGCACGGGTTGCGGCCAGCGCGTCGTCCACGCGGTCTTTCTTCTCCTTCATCTCGACCTCGGTAGCGGCTCCGACGTAGAGCACGGCCACACCGCCGGCCAGCTTGGCCAGACGCTCCTGCAACTTCTCCTTGTCGTAGTCCGACGTAGCCTTCTCGATCGAAGCGCGGATCTGTGCCACGCGCGCAGCGATCTCCTCCTTCTTGCCGGCGCCATCGACGATGGTGGTGTTCTCCTTGTTGAGCGTCACCTTGTCGGCCGAACCCAGCATAGCCAACGTGGCATCCTCGATCTTCATGCCCTTGTCGGCCGAGATCACGGTACCGCCCGTCAGCACGGCGATATCCTCCAGCATCTCCTTGCGGCGGTCGCCGAAGCCCGGAGCCTTGCAGGCGGCGATCTTCAACGTACCGCGCAGTTTGTTGACCACGAGTGCCGAAAGAGCCTCGCCATCGACATCCTCGGCGATGATCAGCAGCGCACGGCCGCTCTGAGCCACCGGCTCCAGCACGCCCATCAGCTCCTTCATCGTCGAAATCTTCTTGTCCGTAATCAGGATATAGGGTTTTTCGAGCTGAGCCTCCATCTTCTCGGTGTCGGTGATGAAGTAGGCCGAGATATAACCGCGGTCGAACTGCATGCCCTCGACCACCTCGACATGGGTTTCGGTGCCCTTGGCCTCCTCGACGGTGATGACACCCTCCTTGTTGACCTTGGCCATCGCCTCGGCGATCAGCTTACCGATATTCTGGTCGTTGTTGGCCGAAATGGTGGCCACCTGCTCGATCTTGGCGAAGTCCGAACCGACTTCCTGGCTCTGCTTGCGAAGCGACTCCACGACCTTCGCAACGGCCTTGTCGATACCGCGTTTCAGATCCATCGGGTTGGCGCCGGCCGTCACGTTCTTCAGGCCCACACCGATAATCGACTGCGCCAGCACGGTCGCGGTCGTCGTACCGTCGCCCGCATCGTCGTTGGTCTTCGAAGCGACCTCCTTGACCATCTGGGCGCCCATGTTGGCGAAAGCGTCCTCCAGCTCGACCTCCTTGGCCACGGTCACGCCGTCCTTGGTGATCTGCGGAGCGCCGAATTTCTTGTCGATAATGACGTTGCGGCCTTTGGGGCCCAGCGTTACCTTGACGGCGTTCGACAGCGCATCGACACCCTCCTTGAGCAGTTCGCGCGCCTCTACATTGTATTTGATATCTTTTGCCATGACTGTATGCGAATTATTAGATGATTGCCAAAATATCGTTCTGTTTCATGATGAGGTAATCCACGCCATCGACCTGGATCTCCTGACCGGCATACTTGCCGTAGAGGACCTGATCGCCCACCTTGACCTCCATCTTGACCTCCGAAGTGCCGGGGCCCACTGCAACGACCTTGCCTGCCAGCGGTTTTTCCTTTGCCGTGTCGGGGATGATCAATCCTCCGGCTGTCTTCTCCTCCGCGGGATTCGGGAGAATCAGCACACGGTCCGATAACGGTTTTACATTCATAGTTTTTACGTGTTTTAAGTTTTTATATGTGTTTTTTCAGTTGCTTTCGCACCCCCGTATCCATCAATAGGTGTGCCAACCGTTTTTTGGCAGGTTTTGCGTGACAAACGAGCAGAGGGGACTGCCATTTTGTCACCCGATGCGTTTTCCCGAAGATTTTTAAGCCGAAAATTTTGCACGGACCGAAAAAACATATTACATTTGCATCCCGATACGACGAGTGCGTATCGACACGGTGGATGTAGCTCAGTTGGTTAGAGCGTCGGATTGTGGTTCCGAAGGTCGAGGGTTCGAGCCCCTTCTTCCACCCTTGAAAGCAGTCGAAACAGACTACAAAAGAGAGCAAAAGCCTTGTATATCAACAATATATAAGGCTTTTTCGTTTTTAAGGCAATCGCGTAAAATCTATTTTGAAGCAGGTTTTTATGACCCAATTCGTGACCTATTTTATTTCGGTCAAAAATAGGTCACGAATTACGCATAATATACTGTATTGCACCGTTTTACATCACAATATCCCTATGCTGTACACGTTTAACTATTTCAAACCCATGCAGCTATGTACCAACGCACAACATTCAACGTAGTCTTTTTCTGCAAAAAGACCAAAATCTCTAAAAAAGGAAAGGCTCCTATTTATGCCCGTATCACCACATCCGGCCAAACAACAGAGATCTATACCCAATGTCAAATCGAACCGGAACGATGGAACCAGCGCCTCGAACGCTCCCTTTACAAAGACGAAGTGGATCAGCAAATTAACAGCATCGTCGCCAGTTATCGGGCGAATATCCTTGCGGCCTACGACCAGCTTCTCAAAGAGAATAAAACTCCGGACTGTTTTTCGATCAAACAACGACTGGGCAATACTTCTGGTTCGCGGATGTTCCTCGCCGAGTTTTCGAAATACTGCGACAAACGGCAACAGGAGGTCGGAACACGTATCACACAAGTAACTTGTAACAAATACCACCGTCTACTCCGATACTTGACCGAATATACCAGGCAACAGTATCGGAAAGACGACCTGCCGCTGAATATGGTATCCTATGAATATATCGACGGGCTGAATACCTTCATGCAGACGGCGCACCAATGCAGAAACAACGGTGCCGTAAATTTACTTTGCTGTCTCAAAAATTTCATCTTATTCGCGATACGGAACGAATGGATTGAAAAAAATCCGTTCCAGTATTACAAGATGAAAATAGACAAAACAAACGTCAAGGTTCCATTGACAAAAGAAGAGCTGGACATATTGATAAGCAAGGAAATGCCGAATGAACGGCTGGAGTGTATCCGAGACGTATTTTGCTTCTGTGCACTGACAGGACTGGCCTTTACGGATGCAGACAACTTACGAAAACAACACATTACAACGGATGACAGCGGAACAACGTGGATACATAAACCACGCGAAAAGACCTCTGTAATTAGTCGTGTGCCACTTCTGCCCTACCCGCTCAAAATATTACAAAAATATGAGCACAATCCTGAATTACAACTCAAAGGAAAGTTATTACCTATCCCCAGCAACCAAAAAATGAACTCGTATCTCAAAGAAATCGGAACAATATGCAACATCCATAAAAATCTGACGACGCATGTAGCCCGCCACACTTTCGCAACAGTTGTGAAACTTCTTGCTTAGATATTGTTCCCCAATTATTTAGGTGAATATCAAACAGCCATAGGCAACAGATACGGGACAAAGAAAGCGCTGAATTCTGCTACATTCTACAAATTCTCAAATAACCTATCTCAGATACAAAAATCTGATTTTTTTCTTAATTATGCAAAATTAAACCTCTAATTTTGTACATAGTTTGGTTGACTTTCAAAAGCTCCAGCTTAATCAACACTTCGGCACTATCTTGTCTGAGAAATCTTAGAGAAAGGGTTAATTCCGTGTCGTCAATCCGTAACGTATTATTGTAATGCAAAATGACGTTGGGGCGTATTTTGAGCCGCCAGCCGTTGTGCATCTCTCCAAGGTCGAATCCTTGATAGAACTCGCGGTTGTCCGGGATAACTGTCACCTGTTCATAACGATTCGCCACTCAGTCCCAGAAAGGATGTTTCACAGACTCTTTACCTAAATAAGCAATATCGCTGGCCAGAATGAGACTTTCCCGCAACCAGCCGGGGATGTTCCTTCAAGCAACGGGTGTTATCGTCTAACTCCAATGCAGGTCACTGACGTATTGGAGTTTCAGCATAACGGGAAGTCCTAATAACGTAATCCGAACATCCGAAGTGGAATTTTATTCCCGAGGCCGAATCCTTTGTCGTCGGCAACAACAAAGGAATTTTCAATATTTCGTATCTGTCTGGTCGTTTTTTCCCGTAATGTTTGCATGGCTATTTTGTTAAATATACATTGCAAATATAGGTGTTTTTTGTCAAATATAATTAGCACTTTGTGTTTTCTGCCAAAGTAGTCACTCCGATGTCAAACAAAAACAACTTGACAATTTATTCCCGCCTATTCTTTTCGAGTGCAAAGATGTAATTCCCAAATCTTTGATTTGTGAAATCGCACTTAAGGTACTAGCTTCCAGTAATTTCAAAAAAGTGATTGCTCTACTTTAACGGGATAGCAGTAGAATAAATAATTATTACCTATATATCCATAACTATATAGAATAACGGAAATATTAAAAAACAATAAAATACACCCGCAAAAAAGCACAATAAATAGCAAATATTCAACAAGAAACTCGTTGGATTATTTTTCAAATTTGCATTTTATGTAAAATGCATAACTATGCAAATAAAATTGTTCGTCTATATATTATTACTATCATTTTTTATCCCTTGTCGTGCCCAACACCAAGACAGTATGGTGTTGCATATCAGATTGCAGGAGGCATTGGAGATAACCGCCTCGCAATCATTGGACGCAATCGTATATAAAGACCAAATGCGGATGTCTTATTGGCAATACAGGAATTATAAAGCCGACCTACGCCCTGCCATAATTATGGATGGCACTCTTCCCAGTCTAAACAAGTCATTAACTACCTATCAAAAATCAGACGGCAGTTACGAATTCATACCCAATAGTGCCCTAACAGGTAACATCGGATTGGCCGTAAGCCAAAACATACAATTTACCGGAGGAAAGATTTATCTGCAATCACAAATCGAACGAATCGAGCAGCTCGACGGCAATAAAAAACCGGATGGCTCAGCGTTCCCGCTGCAATTCTTCGGTATTCGTAGAGTGTCCATTGCAAAGGTCAACAGTATTCGGAGACGGCGTACAGACTACTGCTTTATTTTCTTTAGAGTAATGTATAATTGGCTGATAATTAATTTATCATTATTTTAACAATTCCCTGATTTAGGCAACTATTTTTACATAGCTTCATATTTAACACATTGATAATTATAACAATATGCATCAAAGTGTGGATTTGTCACTATATTCCGTTATAGGACAAAAAGGGGGAACCATCCAACAAAATGGTGCGATTCCCCACATTTGAAATTGGTTCAACGCCTATTTGTAACGCTTTTTATCGCGTCCCATTTTATGGAGTAACGCATCTGTCAGCTTGTCAAGATATAGTAACAATAGAACCTTAGACGTTTATTCCTATAATCTTGAATCGCTGTCAATGCCCGATTGAGGTAGGTGTGAATCGCATCATGGGCACCTGCCGGACGGTTTAACTTGATATTGTAGATCTTGCTGTGGTAAATCAGCCGGCTGAACAAGTGCGGCTTGACTTCCTTGAAGAAGAAAATCTCTTCCAACTCATCATGAAAGCGGTAGTCTATGATAAACTCTTTCAACCGTTCAAACATGCTTTCCATGATTTCGACAGTTAAGCGTGAGCGTTCAGGCATCTGCGTCGTCTTCCCGATTTTACGAATTCGGGCTTCGGTTTCCTGTTCCAAGGATTTTATATAAGTACGCATAAGGTTCATTTTTAAGTTTTTTGTTTGGGTGAATGCTATATAAATGATGGATAAAGAGAGCCCCGACGCAAAAATGCGTCGGGGCCATAATTTATGATAGGTTGACCAGATTCTACAAATAAAACAACTTACTCCATAGCTGCAAAATGCCACACACATGGACATAAAAATATCTGTTATCCAGCGGAATAACCGTCAGCTATTGGTTTCGAATGACGTTCAAGGGAATGTGCGTTTATTGTTTGTGTAAAATTTAAAAGTTTATACATATTGACTTGAACATATGAATACAATTGAAGCTATTTATTGGGAGACTAAACTATTGGTCAGCAGTACAACTGGGTGGATCAATCACATCGTATTTCAGTATTCGGATTTTCTATCAGGTTGGGCAACCATACTCGCATAGTCTGATTGTCTCCGCGGTTATTCCATGCGTAATAGGGGATCAGAGTGATTTCGGTCGGGGTTCGATCGCCTGCATCGACGCGGACACCCCGAATCCCGATCTGCGTTATGTTTTTGAGAGGGCCTTCCGTGATAAGGTGCGTACGTGCTTCATCCGAAATCAGGCTCAACTGTTGTACGACACCGTTATCGGCTTCTTCTGCGCAATAGACCAGTGGTCCGCGGGTGACGGCCGTTGTTCCTTCATTTTCCTTTACACGAGGATCGCAGGCGGTCCGGCGAACCGGCATCGGCAGTTCCAACTCCACAATATCCCCGGCTTTCCACGTGCGTTTGACGACAGCGAAGCCGTTGTTCATGTCGTAATCCACGGTCTCACCGTTCACTCGGATCGTTACGGAATATTTCTCCGTATTACGGTATGGGTACAACCCGCCGGGTATGAATTCCCGGCCCGTGCTCCAAGTCGGGATGCGCAGGCAGAGGCGGAACGCTGCACGCTTTTCAGGCGTGAGTTTTATCGTGACCTTGCCGTCGAACGGATAATCCGAGGTCTGATCTACGCCGACGCGGACGCCGTTCATCGGCACGGTTGTCCGGCTGCAGCTGTAGAGCGTCAGATAGAGCCGGTCCTTGCTGTAGGCGTACATATAGCCAGGAACCTGCAGGATCATGCGCGAGATGTTGGGCGGACAGCAGGCGCATCCGAACCAGGGCGAGCGGCACGTATGGCGCTCCTCATCGGCCTCCAGCGGATTGACATAAAAAAAACGGTCGCCTGTGAGGCTGATGCCGGCCAACGCGTTGTTGAACAACGAAATTTCGGCAATATCGAGATATCGGGCGTCACCGCTTCCGAGAAACATCCCCTGATTAAAGAAAACGTTGCCCACGGCGGCACAGGTTTCACTGTAGGCGGTTTTGTTCGGCAGTTCATATGCAGGTCCGAAGCCTTCGATTGAAGCCTGTGCTCCCAATCCCCCCGTGATGTAAATGCGGGTCGAAACGAGGTTATTCCAGATTGCGTTGAGTGCCTTGGCATAATGTTGCTCGCCGGTCAAGGCATCCACCATTGCCATGGCAGTGTAGAGGTAGACAGCGCGTACTGCGTGTCCTACAGGTTCGGTCTGCTCAGAGACGGGAGCATGTTGCTGGGCATAAAACGGCGACATGAACCCGTCGCCTTCCGGGCGGTAAGTCACGCCCCGGATGTCGAGGAATTTTTTCGCCATATCCAAATAGAGCCGATCGCCCGTTACGCGATAGAGTTTGCAGAGCGCCAGTTCGATCTCCTCGTGTCCCGGCGCCTGCATGACAGGTTTGCCGTCGTTATAGGCCGGATCGCCTTCGAAGAAGACCCGGTTTACGTGTTGGGCGTTCTTGATGGCTATGTCAAGCAGGCCGCGCTTACCAGTAGCCAGATAATAGGCTGCCGCAGCCTCGTAAAGGTGACCGACATTGTAGAGCTCGTGGCTGTAGACCACTTTCGAATAGGGCCTCTCTCCTACCCAGAACGGATCGAAACAACCGCATGTGTGACACACGAAGAGGTAACCGTCCTCTTGCTGTACCCGACCAAGAAGTTCGGTCAGCGCATCAATTTTGGCTTCCAATGCCGGATCGGGTCTGAGCATCAGCGAATAGGCCGCACCCTCCATGATTTTGTAGAGGTCCGAGCTGAGCGGACCGTTGGTCGAGGGACGTTGTTTCGGCTCCCGGCCTTCGATCAAATCCGCTCCGTCACGTAGCTGATCGATGGCCGGACCGGCCTGAATCAGTGAGAACGGTAGTGTTACATCGAGTTCGGTCTGCATCCGCTCTCCCCAGAACCCTCCGGTCAGCGTGACTTCGTTGAACGGAACGGGGGTGATCTGTTCCGACTGCTTTGTTGCTGCAAGGAGCGAGTTCCCCCACAATACCGCAGCAATTAAAAGGGCTTTTTTCATTTTATCACGAAATTGTAGTTAGGTTGTTATATAAGACAAGTGGCGGTGCAGACCGCCACTTGTCTTGGACGGATGTCATGTGTTTACCGCTTGACGGTTTCGAATGCGTAGACCGTATGTTGCGTGTAAGTCTCGCCCGGACGCAGTACCGACGAAGGGAAATTGTCGTGGTTGGGGGCATCGGGGAAGTTCTGCGTTTCGAGCGCCAGTCCCGAATGGTAGTTGTGACGATCACCGCGTTTGCCGACCTCCTTGCCGTCCATGCCCTGCCCGGCATAGAACTGGAATCCGGGCTGGTCGGTGAGTATTTTCATCACGATGCCCGTGGCGGGTTCGTATACCTCGGCAGCCAGTGTCACAGCGCTGGGTGCAGGTTTGTCGAGCACCCAGTTGTGGTCGTAACCGTTTCCGAAGGCCAGCGGCTCGTAATCGGTCCGGCCGATACGCTCCCCGATGGCGTGCGGTTTGCGGAAATCGAGCGGGGTGCCTTCGACCGGACGGATTTCGCCCGTGGGAATCAGCCCTGCGTCGGTCGGCGTGAAATGGCTGGCATGGATGGTCAGCAGGTGCGAGTCGGTCGATTTTTCCGACGTGCCGTGCAGGTTGTAGTATACATGACTCGTAGGGTTCACAATGGTCGGGGCGTCGGTCGTGGCTTTGTAGTCGATCACCAGTTCGTTGGCCGGGGTCAGCGAGTAGGTGACTGCGATGTCGAGGTTACCCGGATAGCCCTCTTCGCCGTCCATGGCGCGGTAGGTCATTTCGACCGCGGGGTTGCCCTGCTTGTCAACCGTCTCGCTACCGTTCCATACGCGGGCTTCGAAACCTCCCGTGCCGCCGTGCAGATGGTTTTCGCCGTTGTTGATCGTGAGCTGATATTCCTTGCCGTCGAGTGTGAAGCGGCCCTTGCCGATGCGGTTTCCATAGCGTCCCACAACGGGGCCGCAGTACTTGTCGGCCGTGTTCAGGTATCCGTCGATGTTCTCGAATCCCCAGACCACGTCCTTGTGGGTTCCGTCGGCCGACGGAACCCACAAGGCGACGATGCGTGCGCCGTAGTTGGTGAGTTGAACGGTCATGCCGTTTTCGTTTTGCAGGGTGTAGAGCATGACGGGTTTGCCTGCGATTTCGGTTCGGAATGCGGCGGCATCGAGCAAGTCGATACCGTTTCCTGCACCGGAATTTCCGGTGCAGGACAATAGGCAGACCGCAATTGCTACCAGAAAGATGTATCGTTTCATAGTCTCAGGTCTTTACATTCGTCATTTGATTCGGACGGGGCTCACCCCTTCAAATGTCATCTTCACGGGTTTGATGAATCCGTCAGCGTCGAATTCCATGCGGTCGATGCAGGTCTGGCGCTGTCCCATGGTGGTCGCGCCCAGCGGACGGCGATGGTAGACGATGTAATATTCGTCCCTGCCGGGAATCTGTATCACCGAATGGTGACCGGCTCCGGTCGCGATTTCAGGGTCCTGCTGAAGAATCTTTCCGATACGTTTGAACGGTCCGAACGGGGAATCGGCAATGGCATAGGCCACGCTGTAGTCGGGACCACCCCAACCGCCTTCGCTCCACATGAAATAGTACTTGCCATTGCGTTTGAACATGAACGGTCCTTCGACATAATTTTCAGGCGTTACGGGCTTGTATGTCTCGCCGTCATCGAACGGAACGACGCTCAGCAGGTCGTCCGAGAGTTTGACCATATTGCAGTGGTGCCAGCCGCCGTAATACATGTAATGCGTGCCGTCATCGTCGCGGAAAACGAACTGGTCGATGGGTTGTGCACCGTTAATGATACGGTCGATCAGCGGTTTACCCAATGCGTCTTTGTACGGGCCTTCCGGACGGTCGGCCACAGCTATGCCGATACCGCCGTATTCGTGGTCATTCTGAATGTCATTGCCGCTGAAAAAGAGGTAGTATTTGCCCTTGTGCTCGAGTATCGCTGGTGCCCACATGGCGTATTTCACCCATTTCACGTCGTCGGTCGTGAGTACTTTCGGATGTTTGGTCCAGTTCACGAGATCTTTCGACGAGAAGGCATCCAGGTAGGTTTGAATGTTGTACAACTGGTGGAATGCCGAACTTTTTTCAGCAGGATAGGCCGGCATCTCCTCGCCCGGTGCGGCATAGAGGTCTGAGAGGGTCGGGAAGATCCAATACTCCTTGCCGAAGACAGCGCCTTCTGGGTCGGCGTACCAACCCGGAAAGATGGGGTTTCCCGAAAGGCTTTTACGTACAGTTTTGGTGCTGCTGCACGATGTCGGAAACAGCAGGACGGCAATGGCCGGAATGAGAATCAGATACTTTGTCATCGGTGTATTGAGATTGCAAATTATTATTTATCGAGAGGTATGCGCAGGATCGTGAGTGAGTTGGGGGCACATTCGACGGGCACTGTGCGCCCTTCGATACGGAACGTCGATTCACATCCTGCGATCTTTTCAGGTTCTTCGAATGAATTTTCATCGTAGATCGATGCCGACGCAAGTTCAATGCGCCGCGCATTGACGGGGGCGACTTTCCCGCCTTTCAGCACCAGCGAGGTTCGCCACGGCTCTGTGCGGCCGTTGACCAGCTTCACGACCAGTTCGTTGCGTTGCCGGTCGAGTCCCGCCACAGTGTAATGCTTATTGACGATGTTGTAGTCGTACGAATATTTCAACTCACCGTCCATATAGCATTTCCAAACGTTGCCACGGATTTCGATGCGTACGTCGTACCAGCGATCCACTTCGATCGGCTCCTGATTGCGGTAATCGAAGAGCGAGATCGAACCCTTGTCACCAATCTCACGGAAGAGAACCGATTCGTTGGTGTGACTGCCCATGTCAGCCATGAAATAATGGTGGTCGTCCTGCATGCCGAACACGACGCGGAAACCTTCGTATCCGGCCGTCTTGCGGGCCTTGAGGGTGATCGTGCAGTCGCCGACTTCGAGATCCTTCAGACGCAGGAGTGCATCGCCGCCTGCAACAGGCTGCGTCAGAATGCCGTTTCCGACCTGCCATTCGCCGCGCACGGACTCCCAGCGTTCGTTGAAGTCGCTCCAATCGGTGGTGTAAAGCGTGCGGCCGCCGCTCGTAACCTTCAGGTCGCGGAACTGCGCCGCCGTATTGCCTGTGCTCAAACCGATGAATCCCTTAGGCGAATAGGGTTTCGCTGTCTGCTCGCCGAGAATGCGAGCCGGAACGTTCACATCGGGGCGGTTTTCCGAGAAGAGTTTCATTACGTGATAATTCGTACGTCCGTAAACCTGTTTGTTGTCAAGCACCATCAGGTGGTTACGGCCGTAATGAGCATTCTCGATCAACGGGGCGTATGAGACCAACTGAACCTTGTCGGCGTTGCGCTCCACACCTGTCAGGTAGGCCGCTTCGGCCAGCGACGCATAAAGGTTCGACTGTCCGATAGCGGCGTATTCGCCGACGTAAATCTTGTAGGGAATCTTTTTCGGAAGTTTGTCGTAGACATCAGCGTTGTTGTAAAACCAGTCGGCGGTTTCGTAATAGTGGGGATCGATCATCTCCACCTCGTCCAGACGCTTGATGTCGTTGCTGAACATCAGTGCCGAAATGACCGTCAGCTGCGGATATTTCGCTTTGATCGCCTTGTGAAAACGATTGTAGTTGGCCGCATAGCGTGCGAAGACATTTTCGTTGCCCACCTCGACGTACTTGAGCGGAAAGGGTTCGGGGTGACCGTTTTTGGCGCGCTCAGCACCCCACCGGGTCGTCTTTGCATCGCCAAGAGCATATTCGATGGCGTCAAGCGCCTCTTGAATCAACGGTTCGAGTTCGTCACCCTGCACATAGTCGCCGTTGCGAAACAGACACGACATGCCCGCATTGCAGACGAACATACCGTCGGCGCCGATGTCTTCGCAGAATTGCAGAAATTCATGATAGCCGAATCCGTATGTACTGCGATAGCCCCACAGATTGTACTCTCCAGGCCGTTTTACCGGGGCACCGATGGTCTCCTTCCATTTCACACGGTTGTCGAGTGTCAGTCCCTCGACAATACAGCCGCCGGGCCAGCGGATGAATGCCGGATGCAGTTCTTCGATCATCGTCGCTACATCTTTGCGGAGTCCGTTGGCGCGGCCTTTGTAGGTATCGCGCGGAAAAAGCGATACGTAGTCGATCCAGACGCGGCCTTCGGCCGGAAAGGTAAGGTACAGGGTGTTTTTGTTTCCGGTTGCCGATGGAGTGAAGGTCGCCGTATAGCGGTGCCATTCGCTATCTGCCGTTAGGCGTATATCGTTCACGGCGACATGTTGCCCGTCGGGCGCAACGATCGCAGCGCGGCACCACGGAGTCTTCTCCGCCCGGACGTATAATTCCAGGTCATAGCTCTTGCCTGCTTCAACGGCGATTCCCCAATAACCGCTGTTCACGGCACTCACTTCACCGCGGCATGCGGTGAGGTCAATCCGCAGGGCGTGAGGCGTGGCATCGTTGAGCGGATATTCATCGGTAATGGACGAAGCGGCCTGCGACCCGTCGGCGTACTGCGTCCGCCAGCCCGTCATTGCCAGGTCGGAGCTCCACCGCACACGGAAGCGGTTGACTGAGTCGTTCGAATAGCAATGCGCATGGGGCGCAGCAGCGTATCCCTCGGCATCGAGCGTGCAGCCCGTAGGGAGCACACCCTCCTCGAAGCCCCGGTTGCGGATCATCTCGGCATAAAGGCCGCCATCACCCGAACCGGTAATTTCTTCGAAAAAGATGCCGTAGAGCGATGAGGGAATTTCCGCTCCGCGTTTGCTGAGATCTATTTCGATGCGGCTTTCGCTGCCGTTGCCGGCAACGGCCGGCAGCAGAGCCACAATACCGACAAGAGTACAGAGCAGTCGTTTAGGATTCGGATTCATAGTGGTTTGAATTAGCGTATTTCGTTATAGGGGCGGTGTTCGGGCGCGGAGCCGAAGTCGTAGTTGGGATGCGGTCCCATGACGAATTTCAGCGTGCCGCCTCGCACGATGTCATTATAGGTAATATAGGAATTAGCGTAAGGTTTTCCGTTGAGTTCCACGGATTGAATATAGCCGTTTTCGGACGAATTGTTCTCGGTCAGGATCGTGAATTTGCGTCCACCGGGCATGTTGAGCACTACCTTGTCGAAAAGCGGACTGCCGAACGAATAGACTCCGCAGGAGGGATTGACCTGATAGAAACCCAGTGCCGAGAGGATATGCCATGCCGACATCTGTCCGCAGTCCTCGTTGCCGATAATCCCATCCGTCCGGTCGGTGTAGAAATGACGCTGTACGTAACGTACCAATTCGGCAGTTTTCCACTGCTGGCCTGCGTAGTTGTAGAGATATATGATGTGGTGCGAAGGCTCGTTCCCGTGGGCATATTGGCCGATCAGTCCCGAAATGTCGGCCGAGGCATGAGGACCCATGTCGCCGGAAACGTGAAACAACGAATCAATTTTAGCACGAAAAGGTTCGTCGCCGCCCATGGCTTCGATCAATCCGTAAGGGTCCTGCGGTACGAAAAAGGTGTACTGCCACCCTGTGCCCTCGGCGAAGTAGCCAGTGCCACCATGCACCGACTGGAACGGATCGTAGGGCGTAAGCCAACTTCCATCGTCGAATTTCGGGCGGATGAAATTGATATCGCCGTCGAAGTAATGCTTCCAATAGCGGGCGCGCCGGGCAAAAGTCCGCTCCGTCTCTTCGTGTCCGAGTTTGTGCGCCATGGCGGCTATGCCCCAGTCGGCCACGGCATATTCCATGGCTTTCGACGTGGCCTCGAACTCTTTGTCTGCGGGTATGTATTCCCGGTCGAGGACGAAGCCGATGCCGGCCTGTTCCCGAAAGGTAGCCGTTTTGACGGCGCATTGCAAGGCCCTCTGCGTGTCGATTCCCCGAATGCCCTTGACTACGGCATCGCTGACGATCGGGATGCTTCCGTAGCCGGGCATCTGGTTCGTCTCGCCGCCTATCAGCGGCCAGATCGGGAGCTTGCCCTGCTGGTCGCAGATCGAGAGCATCGAATTAACCATGTCACCCACGCGGTCGCTCTGAATGATCGTGAACCACGGATGCAGCGCCCGGTAGGTGTCCCAGCACGAGAAAGTCGAGTAGTTTGTCCAATCGGCCTTGCGGATTTTGTTGTCATGGCCGCGGAATTCGCCGTTCACGTCGCAGTAGGTCGTGGGCGCGATCATCGTGTGGTACATGGCCGTATAAAAGATACGTTTGGCACGCTCGTCCGAGGTGGTGATATCGACACGCTCCAATTCCTTCTCCCAAGCATCGCGGGCTGTCGTCATTACCTTGTCGAAATTCCAGTGCGGAATCTCCCTGCGCAGATTTTCCAGCGCATTATCAGTACTTACTGACGAAACGGCGACTTTCAATGCCAGTTTATCGACCCCTTCTTCGAAGCAAACAACGCCCTTCACACCTTCGCCTTCCAGTTCGCCGCGTCCGGCCGGCTCGTCGTCGTTGAAGACCAGCAGTTCGGCAATCGGCCGGTCGCTCTTCAAAGCGAAGTAGATACGGTGTTCCGGAGCCCATCCCTTGACAATGCGATGTCCGACAACAGTGTAATCGTCCACTAAACGAAGCGACGAGGCAACCGACGGAAATCCGTTGCCTTCACGGAGGTTAATAAGCAGACGAGCCTTTTCGCCCACAGGAAACGTGTATTTGTGGAATGCGACCCGTCGTGAAGCGGTCAACTCGGCATGGATACCGTTGTCGAGCGTAAGAGAATAGAAATAAGGCGAGACCTGCTCGTTTTCGTGCCGGTAGCGGGCGGAACAGCTGTTCGAGATATCGTCTTGTTCTCCGCGGCGCGTACGCACATCGCCCGTAAAGGGCATGACCTGGATGTCGCCCAGATCAGTACAGCCCGTGCCGCTGAGGTGCGTGTGCGAAAAGCCGATTAACACGTTGTCCGAATAGTGGTAGCCCGAACACCAATCCCAGCCTTTGAAGATGTTTTGCGGTCCGATCTGCACCGTTCCGAAAGGAACGCAGACCCCGACGAACACATGGCCGTGGCCTCCAGCCCCTATATACGGGTCCACATATCGAAGGTAATTTTTATTGCCAGCTGAGACCGTCGGAGCGATGGCGGCGAACAGCAGTGTGATGAGAATCTTTTTCATACGGGTTTATAGCTGAGTTTTATTGTTTTCAGATGTGGCAGGCTGCTTTATTTTCGTCCTGATTCGCAGCACGGTGAGCGACCAGGGTTCGAACGCATAGTCGAACTTTTCGGCGAAGTCGTCGTAGCGGCTCTCTTGGGGGATCACCTTGCACGGCTCGTCGAGTGTATTTTCATTGGTCGGGGCGGATGCTGTGAGAGTGACCACGCGTCCGCGCTTCCCGACATTTGACGCATGAGCCAGATCAATTGACGCAACGAAAGGATTCGGTGTGGCATTCACGAATTTGACGATCAGCTCGCCCGTATGCTCGTCATAGCCCGTGGCAATGAAACGCCGAGCGGTTTCGGGATAGATTTCGAGTGATTTTTTCCCGTCGAGGTAATAGGTGAAGTGTCCGCCCTCGATATCAATGCGGATGTCGTACCAGCGCCCGGTTTCGATCTGCTGGGCGGTATGGTTCGCTATGATTGTGTTGTCGTTGCCTGTTACGCGCTGGAATGCGGTGGAACGGTTGTTCCAGCCGCCGATATTGAGTACATAGCCGTGCTGCTCATCCTGCATCCCGAAATAGATAAGGAATCCCTCGGTCCCGGTTGTTTTGCGAGCCTTGAGCGTGATGGTACAGTCGCCCAACGGCTCTGATGTCTCCCACAGAATACGGCGCAGCAAGTCCGGGCCGCTTCCTTTCAACACCGTCCCGGCTGCGGTCCAGATACCCGACAGGGGCTTCCAGCCCTGCGTCATGTCGGCTTCGACGGTATGTCCGTCGGCGAGCGCGACCTTTAGGTCCTTGTACTCGTTGTCCGTGTTCCAACCGCCCAGCGCGATCCGCCCAGCGGCTTCGAACGATGTTACTGGTTGTTCGAGCACGTTTTTCACATTGTAGGAAGGGCGGTTCCGAGAGAACAACTGTTGTACATAATACGACGAACGACCGGTTACACGATATGCGTCCAACTGAACCAGAGTCGGTGACCAGGCCCGATCACTGACATTGGTCAACAACGGCGCATAGGATGTCATCCGTACCAGGTCGCAATTACGTTCCGCACCCGTGAGAAAAGCCGCTTCGGCCAGCGCCCCGAGCAGGTTCCCGTCGCCAACGTGCTTCGTCACAGCATATTCGCCGACGTAAATCCCGTATCGGCCGCGTTCCATGCCGTCGAACATGCGGGCCCCTTCGAAGAAGAAATCGGGCGATACGTACATGTGGGGGTCGATGAGGTCTACTTCCTCGTGGCGGTATTGTTCGCCGAATCCAAGCGTCGAGATAACCGTCAGCTGCGGGTATTTCGCCTTGATGGCCTTATAGAACCGGTCGTAGCGTTTTTCATAGACCGGGCCCCAGTTCTCGTTGCCGATTTCAATGTATTTCAGCGGGAAAGGTGCCGGGTGTCCGTTCTCAACGCGTTTACGGCTCCACGCAGTAGTGCCGTCGCCCAATGCATAGTCGATGGCGTCGAGCGCATCGGCAATGAAAAGATCCAACTCCTCCTCCGGGCATGCGTCACCCACCGCCGCCTGACCTCCCAGCCCGGCGTTGCAGACGAACATGCCGTTGGCGCCGATGTCTTCGCAGAATTGCAGAAATTCATGGTATCCGAATCCGTAGGTACTCCGGTAACCCCAAAGGTTGTATTGTCCAGGGCGCTTTATGGGATCGCCTATGGTTTCTTTCCATTTGACGCGGTTGGAGACCGTGATGCCCTCGACGATGCCGCCGCCCGGCCAGCGGATGAATGACGGATGCAGCGCTTCGAGTGTCTCGGCAACGTCTCGGCGCAGGCCGTTTTCCCGGTTGCGGAAAGTCTCCTGCGGGAAGAGCGAAACGTAGTCCAGCAGCAATGCACCCTGTCCGTCGAGTTCGATAACGAGCTGTGCGCGAGTGTCCGAATCCGTCGCGGTCAGTGTCGTATCGTGGCGTTTCCATGCCTTGCCACTCCCAACGTCGATCCGGTGGGAACATAATTCCGACCCGCCTTCGCCGACTAACCGAGCCGTCACGTCGCCCTTGAACCTGCCGATGTTCGAGGTGTGCAGGCAGAGTCGGTAGTTTTTGCCTTTTTCGATATGCATGCCCCAGTAACCGGAATTGGCGACCGTGACGCAGCCTCGAGTCGGCAGGGTAACGCAGAGAGCCGCTGGGGTCGCAGGATCAAGCGGATATTCCCGAGTCAGGTGCATGGATGCACCCGAGCCCGCCTCCTGTTGCAGAGTCCAGGCGGGAATTTCCTCCGCATTCCAGCGTAGGGTCATATCCTGCGAAGGCAATGCCCCCGTCAGGTGGTTGGGCAGAGCCGGCGGCAGGAGCTTGCCCTCCTCAAGCCGGTAGCCTTCGGGAATGGTCGAATCCTCGAATCCTCGATTCTGAACCAACTCGGCATAGAGTCCTCCGTCACCCGCGTGGTCGATCTCCTCGAAGAAAATGCCGTACAATGATTCGGGAACCGTGTGCCCCCGATCAGCAAGGTCGATGCCGATACGGCCCGTCTCTGTAATGTACGGGATGTCGGTTGACGTGCATGCCGCAGAGGTAGCCGATAACGACAAAACGAGGAGCAGTTTTTTCATTCGTTGTTGAATTTACGAAAAAAGAGGGACAACCCGTCTTACCGTATTGGTCCGGCGGGTTATCCCTCGATTGAGTGTTTAGATTTCAGCCCCGATGCGCAACACGGTGAACGACCACGGTTCGAAAGTGTAGTCGAACTTCTTCGAGAATCCGTTGTAAGTGCTCTCTCGGGGGAATACCTTCTTGGGATCGTCGAGCGAGTTCTCGTCTTTGGGATCGGCCGACGTGAGGGTGACGACTCGACCCTTGCGTTTTATGGAGGTCACGTTCTCCAGGTTGATCGACGTGGTGAACGGCTCTTCGGTGGCGTTCACGAACTTAACGATCAACTCGCCCGCCTGCTCGTCGTAACCTGTCACGACGTAGCGCTGGATGTGCTCGATCGTTGTTTCGAGCATCTGTTTGCCGTCGAGGAAGTAGGTGAACTTGCCGCCCTTAACGTCGATACGGATGTCGTACCAGCAATCTGTCTCTACGTTCTGCGAGATGTTGTTGGGAATCTGTGGCATATCGTTGCCGTTGATGGTCTGGAACGCCGTGGTTTGGTTGCCCCAGCCGCCGATATTGAGCACGTAGCCGTTCTTCCCGTCGTGCATGCCGAAGTAAATCAAGAACCCTTCGACACCCGCAATCTTGCGTGCCTTGAGCGAGATGCTGCAATCGCCGAACTGCTCCGAAGAGGTCCACTGCGCCCAGCGCATCACACCGGGACCGGTGACCTTCAGCACGCCGTTTTCGGTGCTGCAACTCCCCTCCTGGGCCTCCCAGCCCTGCGTCATGTCAGCCTCGACGGTACGTCCGTCGGCAAGCGTGACCTTCAGGTCCTTGTATTCGTTGTCCGTGTCCCAGCCACCCAATGCGATCTGTCCTTTGACTTTGACAGGGATGACAGGTTGCTCAAACGACGCAGCGACGTTAAACGACGGACGGTTTTCGGCGTACATCTTCTGTACCTGGTAAGACGAGCGGCCCATAACGCGGTGCGAATCGAACCAAATAAGATTCGTAGGCCATACGCGGTCGTTGACGTTCTCGAATAACGGAGCGTAGGAGGCCATCTTCACAAGGTCGGAATTGCGCTCCACACCCGTCAGGAAAGCTGCCTCGGCCAATGCACCGAGCAGGTTGCCACCGCCGACGTTCTGGTTGACTGCATATTCGCCGATGTAGACCTCGTAATCTCCGCGTTCCTGATTGTCGAAGAGTTTGTCGCTGGCGAAGAAGAATTCGGGCGACACGTACCAGTGGGGATCAATCATATCGACTTTCTCATGCCGCTTCTGTCCGCCCAGACCGAGCGTCGAGATGAGTTTCAGTTGCGGATATTTCGCCTTGATGGCCTTGTAGAATTTGTCGTACCGCTTTTCGTAAACCGCGCCCCAGTTTTCGTTGCCGATCTCGACATATTTCAGCGGGAAAGGTGCCGGATGTCCGTTCTCGACTCGTTTGCGGCTCCATACGGTCGTGCCGTCACCCAAGGCGTAGTCGATAGCGTCGAGCGCATCGTTGATGAAGAAATCCACCTCGTTTTCCGCACAGGCGTCGCCCGCACGGCCCTGGCAACCCAATCCCACGTTGCAGACGAACATGCCTTCGGCATTGATATCCTCGCAGAATTGCAGGAATTCATGGTACCCGAAGCCCATCGTGGTGCGGTAGCCCCAGGTGTCGTACACGCCCGGACGGGTTGCCGGATCGCCGATGGTCTCCTTCCATTTAATGCGGTTCGAAAGGGTGATGCCCTCCACCACGCAGCCGCCCGGCCAGCGAACGAATGCCGGACGCATCGCCTCGAGCGTTTCGGCGATATCCTTGCGCAATCCGTTTTCACGGTTATGGAACGTCTCGGCCGGGAAGAGCGAGATGTAATCGAGCAGCAGCGTCCCTTTACCCTCAAGCTCGATGACGAAGCGGGCTTTATGGTCGGTACCCGTAGCTACGAGTTCGCCGGTGTACTGACACCAGTTCTTGTCGGGATCGATGCCCAGCGGGCGGTTGCAGAGCTCCGTGCCGTCGGCGCCGACGAGCTTAACCGTCGCTTTGCCGTCGAACAGATTGCCGTTCGAGGTGTTGAAACGCAGGAAATAGCTTTTGCCCTCCTCGATGTTGATTCCCCAGAATCCGGTGTTGGAGATAGCGACACGTCCTTGTGCGGGAAGCGTGACTTTCAACGCTGTCGGGGTTGCGCTGTTGAGCGGAAATTCGGTCGTGAGCGTCATCGACGCGCCTGCGCCATCCAGCTGCTCGAGCGACCATGCAGGTATTTTGTCCGTCGGCCAGCGGAATGACAAGTCGGGATGGGGCTTCGAGCCGGTCAGATGGTTGCATACGGCGGGCGGATAGACTTTATCGCCTTCGACCCGGTATCCTTCGGGTATGACGGTGTCTTCGAATCCGCGGTTCTGAATCAGTTCGGCGTAAAGTCCTCCGTCCCCCGCATGGTTGATCTCCTCGAAAAAGATGCCGTACAGAGACGAGGGTACGTTTGCGCCGCGCTGCGCTGCGTCGATGCTTATTTGGGCATCGGGCTTCGAGCAGGCTCCCAACAGCAAAGTCAGCGTCGGCAACGAAAGAATCAGGTGTAAGGTTTTCATGTTCGGTTTTCTGTTATTTGGGTTGACTGTGATTCAGCTGTTTTATCGTTCAATGGGACGGTGCTCCGGAGCAATGCCGAACTCCCGGTTCGGCTGCGGCCCCATCGTTAGACGCAATGTGCCGCCCTGCACGATGTCGCTGTGGCGAATGTAGGCGTAGGGATAGGGCTTGCCGTTGAGTTCTGCCGACTGGATGTAGATATTGCTTTCCGAGTTGCCCTCGGCCTTTACCGTGAATTTCCTGCCGTTGGCGGTCCGTATGGTCGTCTCCTTGAATTTGGGGCTGCCCAAAACATAGATTCCCAGCGAGGGATTGACCGGGTAGAACCCCATTGCCGAAAATACGTACCACGACGACATTTGACCACAATCCTCGTTTCCGGCCAGTCCATTAGGACGATCGGTATACATTTCGTTGAGTATGCGGCGTACCATGCGGGCTGTTTTCCACTGCTGCCCGGCGTAAGCGTAAAGATAAACGGTGTGATGCCCCGGTTCGTTGCCGTGCGCATATTGGCCGATCAGACCCGATATGTCGCCCGACGCCTGTTCGCCCATGTCGCCCTCGACCGTGAAAAGGCTGTCGAGTTTCTCGACGAACGCCTCGTCGCTTCTGAACAACGAAATCAGTCCCCGGACATCATGCGGAACCAGCCAGACGTACTGCCAGCCCGTACCTTCGCAGTAGTCGTCGTCGCGATGGGTCGAGTGGAACGGGTCGAACGGTTTGCGGAATGATCCGTCGAGGTTGCGGCCGCGGAAAAACCGGGTTTCGGAATCCCAGTAACTTGTGTAGAACCGAGCACGCCTGCCGAACAGACGGGCATCCTCTTTGCGGCCCAATTTTTCAGCCGCAAGGGCGATGCAACCGTCCGCCAGCGCATATTCCAACCCTTTGGCAACCGACTCCCCCTCTTTGTCGGACGGGATGTAATCCTGTGTGCGGAGCCATGCGAGTCCCTTGTAGTCGCTCAGCATCGAACGCTTCATGGCCTCGAAGGCACGGTTGTAGTCGATATCCGGAAAACCCTTCATCACGGCATCGGCGACAACCGGGACCGACTGTATGCCGATCATCTCGCGTGTGTCGGAGCCATAGAGATGCCATACGGGCAAATACCCCTGCTGGTCGTGGATGTCGAGCATCGTATTGATCATGTCGGAGACCCGTTCGGGTTGCAGCAGCGTGTAAAGCGGATGTGCAGCACGGTAGGTATCCCAAAGCGAAAAGACGGTATAAGTCTTGTGACCCGGGTCAGGGTAAGTTTTGCCGTCGGCACCACGGTATGCACCGTCGCAGTCGTTGAAGAGATTGGGCTGAAGAAAAGCATGGTAAAGCCCGGTGTAGAGGATACGGCGGGCTGCATCGTCTGTCCCTTTTACCGCGACTTTATCCAGTTCGCGTTCCCATTTGCGGTTGGTGGCCTTGACCGTCGCCGCAAAGTCCCAGCCGGGTAATTCGCGGTCTATATTACGTGCCGCGCCGAGCATACTGACGGGCGAGATGCCCACCTTGACCAGCACCTCGTGGGCGGAATTGTCGAGCCGTGCAACACCCTTAAGATTTATGCCGCGTTCGACGCTGCTGCCTGCGGTGAGTTTGTCGTCCTTGTAGATTTCGAGCGTTACAGGTTCCGAGAAGCGTGCCGTGAAATAGATGCGCTGCTGTTTGGACCAGCCTGCCGAACAACGGTAACCGCGGATCGTGTAGTTGTCCTGCTGTTCGATGAAAGTCTCCGTTGCCCGGTCGTCGCCGTTGGCGTTGAAGAGGTTTATCAGCACTTGCTTCTGCACATCGGCAGGAAAGGTATAGCGGTGAAAGCCCACACGTTCGGTAGCGGTTAGTTCAACGTCGATGCCGTAATCGTCCAGATGCAGCCAGTAGTAGGCCGGAGCGGTTGCTTCGCGCTCATGTGAGTAGCGCGAAGCGTAGCCGCTGTCGGGATTTTCCTGCGATCCCGGAAGCACACAGATCTTACCGGTTGTAGGCATGAAGATCAAGTCGCCTGTGTCGCTACAGCCCGTACCGTTGAGGTGCAGGTGCGCGAAGCCGACGCAGATCGAGTCCGAATCGTGGTAGCCCGAACACCAGTCCCAGCCCTTGTTGAAATTGTTGGGACCCGGTTGTACGGCACCGAACGGTGTCGAGACGCCCATGAACGTATGACCGTGTCCCGATGTTCCGATCCGGGTATCGACCCACTGTAGTATGCCCTCTTGCCGGGCGAGTTGCAGGTCGGGAGTGCGGGCCATCACCGCAGATGCGGCGCCGGCGAGCGCAATGAACGAGATGATCGAGTGTCTGAACATGGTCGGTGCAAGTTATTTGTTCTGCAATTTATTTTTCCATGGAATATGTTCGGGATGCTGCTCGTAGTATTTGCGTGCCGTGGCGGCATTGTCCTTGGGCAGCAGGAACACGAAACGACCGGGGAAATCCTTTTCCAGCCGCTCGGCTTCACGTTTCAGGCGGGCCACGCCGTGATAGCCGTAAGAGGCCGCCGTGGGGTAAACGTTAAGGAAATGGGGACGCGCGGGATCGAGCTGGCCCTGACGGTGGGCGAGGTTGTTGTAAAGGTCGCCTTCAGCTACAAGATGATCGCCTTGATTCATCACAATCACCCCTTTGTGGCAGTCGAGGATCACATCATCGTCGCCGTTGAATACACCTTCGAGCCCAGCGGTCTCGACATAGCGGTAAAACCGCTCCGTGCCGTAGGAAGTGTGCCAGAAACATCCGGTTTTGAAACCTGCCGAAGCAAGCCATTTACGGTTCTCTTCAAGCCATTTTTCATAGCCCTCTTCGCTGTAGTCGCGGCCATAGATGAACTGGTAGCCCGAAGGCCCGGCCATCAGCTCGTCGTTGGCGCTCATGTGCTTGTAGTACCATTCCATCAGGAAGGGGTTCAGCTCCTGCATGCCGGCGCAGAAGGTCGTACCCACAGGGAATGCCCCACGGTCTTTGTCATCGGTCCAGATGCCGTAGAGCGCGTTTTGGTCGAACTGCACGTTGTCTCCGTCGCTGAATACGACACTGACGTAGATTTTGCCGTTTTCGGCCTTGATGGCTCTGCCCGGCCGCTGTTTGAATGATTTGTTGGGATAACTGCACCAAAAACTGCCGTTGGCGTAATAGTCGCTCACGACATAGCCGATATTGTAACGGTTGGTGACGTATAACAGATCGTCGCCACTCTTGGCATAGCCCATGACAATGGCTCCCGGCCTGAAATCTCCCTTCTGGCAGATTTCCTCGATGATGGAGCGCTCCGCCTCGTCAGCGTCGTCGAGCCAGAATGCGAAGCCACGCGAGGCGACAGCATAGTCGTAGAGTGTCCACGGGTTGCCGAGCCAGTCGCTGCGCAGTCCCAGCGAAAAGAGAATATTCGGGTGGCATGCCGGCTGGATAGTCTTCATGGCCCATTCATAAGCGTCGCGTTTGGACGCCCAGCGGCCATACAAACGTTCGACGTGACCTTTCCACGGGATTTCGGCCGTCAGGCTGGCATAGAGTTCCTCGGTTAGCGGCAATCCACGGTGTTGGGCAGAAAGCATGACAGCCATGTTCCACGACCAGTCCTCCTCGGGACTCCAGATGTAGATATTCTGCACACGGTCCGCATAGGCCTTGAACAGCGATCGCAGCCCCGGATCGCGGCCCTCAGCAAGGGGCAGCACCTCGAAAGGCCGTTTGGTGTCGGCGAGCTGGCGCACATGGTGGTCGGCCAGATAGAGGTAGCATTCGGCCGTCTGCTGATTTATGAGCCCCTGGAAAGCCGTGGAGATCATGCGTGCGGGACCGTGATCCCGACGAATGTCGGCAACGGTGATCGTACCTTTGTGCATCTGGGTTTTGTAGAACTGTCCCGACTGCGGTGCGGCCGCAACTTTGCAACCGATGAACATTGCGGCAACTGTCAAGAACGGGAATATGCGGTGTTTGATGTTTTTCATGTTCGTTCGGGTTTACGCCTGCGGCCGCGTCTGCCGCCGGCTCGGTATGATGCGGCGGCAGACGGGCGGCACGGCTATTTTTTGAGTTTGAGTCGCAGTACAGTCATCGACTGGGGGCGGAACGTCACTTCCATGTCGGAACCGACGTGGTTGAAAACATCCTCCACGGGAACGATCCGGTTCCGCTCCTCGAAGGTATTTTCCTCATGCTTGGAGTTCGCCCAAAGGGAGATGCGTTTGCCCAGCGGCTCGAATTCGGCGTTGCGAAAATTGAACTTCGTCCGCATCGGAACATCCTCAGCGTTGATCACCTTGACGATCACTTCGTTGTTGGTGCGATCCAAACCCGCAATGGCGTATTGGCGCTGTACGTAGTGGTTGTCATAGCTCAGATCCTTATGGCCGTCGATCCAGCACTCCAGAATATCTTTGTCGCGGATGACGAGTTTCACGTGGTAGGTGCGCCCCGTCTCGATGCGTGTCGTCGGACGGTCGGTGTTCAGCACAAAGGCGTTGTCGTTGGCGACACTCTGGAAGATTGTCCATGCATTACCGAAGCTGCCCAATGTCAATTGGTAACAGTTCGCCGGGTCTTTGGCGCCGAACTTGAGAACGAATCCCTCTTTGCCGCCCAGTTTCTTGGCGTCGAATTCCACGGAAATGATTTTCGACTTGACGGCGTCGAGCCATTGGTCGCGGAGCATGATCGAGCCGGTGCCGTTTTCGTTGGGCTGGATCAACTTGCCGTTTTCAATTTTCCAGTCGCCCGAAGCGGCGATCCATTCTCCGGGATTATTCTCCAGGTCCGAGGAGTATACCTCTTCCCCGTCAACCGAAATGCGGATGTTCGAGTATTCGGCCGCCGTCTGATAGGTCCCCAGACCAATACCGCCGACCGGAGTGGTCTTGTCGGGCAGCAGGCCCAACTGCGTGTCTATGGCAAGATTCACATCCGGGCGGTTATCGGTGAACATGCGTTCGACCCAATAGGAACTGCGACCGATCACATCATCATTCTGCACCAGAATCAGATTGACGCCCATGCGGCATTTGGTGTTCTCCATCAGTGGAGCATAGGAGGTCATCGTCACCAAATCCGAGTTGCGTTCCATGCCCATGATGAAAGCCCCTTCGCTCAGCGCACCTTCCATATTGCCAGAACCGACACCCATGTTGCAGGCGTATTCGCCGACGTAGGTTTTGTGCCCCTCTTCGCGCGGGAACTTGTCGAAGTAGTCAGTGTTGGAGTAGTACCAACTGGGGAAGTTATAGAAATGGGGATCGTTCATGTCATAACCGTCGATCCATGAGAGCTGGTCGCTCATCGGCAGACAGGTAATGATCGTAATATCGGGGTACGCTTCGCGGATGCGCTTGTAGAAGCGGTTGTAGTATTTGGCGTACATGGCGCTGTGGTTCTCGTTGCCCACTTCGATATAATCGAGCGTGAAAGGCTCGGGATGTCCGTTCTTCGCACGTACAGCGCCCCATTTGGTGGTCTTGGCGTCGCCCGTGGCGTACTCGATGGCGTCGAGTGCATCCTGAATCAGCACCTCGACCTCGTTGTCGTCGTAATAGTCGCCGTTGCGACCGTCACACGACATGCCGGCATTGCAGACGAACATCGCCTTCGCGCCCATGTCCTCACAATACTGCAAAAATTCATGGTAACCAAATCCGTTGGTCGAGTGATAGCCCCAAAGGTTGTACTCACCCTTGCGGAGTTCGGGTTTGCCAATAGTGTTTTTCCAGTTCACCCGGTTTTCCATTGTCAGACCCTCGACGATACAGCCGCCGGGCCAGCGCATAAAGGCCGGTTTGAGATCGGCGACGAACTGGGCGACATCCTTGCGCAGGCCGTTGGGTCGGTTGTGGAAGGTCTCCTGCGGGAAGAGCGATACATAGTCGATTTCCAACTCTCCGGCCGAGTCGAAGCGCAGAGCGAACCGTCCGTCGTTCATGGTCTGCGAAGGCTTCATAACGGTTTCGAAGTATTTCCATTCGCCATCGCCTTTCAGCGCGAAACGTTTCGAGGCGACGACCTCATTCTTCACCGTGAGTATTTCCGCCGTCACGCCACCCTTGTAACCGGGCGCGGCCTTGATATAGAAACGCAGGTCGTATTTTTCGCCCGCCTTGACGGCCAGCCCGTAAAACCCGCTGTTCACCAGGCGGAACGGAGCCGCATGACGGTCGATGCTCAGGTACATAGCCTTCGAATCCTCGACGCCCAGATGGTCGGTGTCGTCGATGCGAACTGAATATTTGCCGTCGGCCGGACATTCGATCGTCCAACCTGGATGTGTATCCTCGATGTTCCACGGAATGCTCCAACTCCGCAGATGTTCGGGTGAGGAGTAGACCGATTTGCGGGGTGCGTATACACGCTTATCGTTCGGATTGTAGGTACAGCCCGACGGGAGGTTCGCCTCTTCGAAGCCGCGGTTGAAGATCAGTTCGGCATAGATGCCGCCGTCGGCCGAGCGGTTGATGTCTTCGAAGAATATACCGTACATCGTCGGGGCGACTTCGGCTTTCTCCTGCGCGACATCGATGTCAATGCGCGTCAGGGGAATCTCCTGCGCTTTCACAGCCGGAGCGAGACCTGCTACCCCTAAGGAAAGCAGTGCTAATAGTTTTGTTCTCATTGTCTTGCGGGTCGGTATTTTATTTGCAGTATTTTTTCAGCAGGTCGATCTCGGCCTGATCGTAAGGGGTGAAGTCTCCGTGATAAATGTCATGCTGCCACGGTCCCTTGTACTCGCCGTGTTCGGGACGATGGCCCCACGGAAGGTCGGTCTGCGTTTTGCCGTTCACCAGCCCCCACAACATGCAGCCTACTCGTTCTTCGGCAAAGACGGGCAATACAGTCGGGATCGTCGATGCGGCGGGGCGGTTCATCCATTCGGTGCAGATCACCGGACGCCCTTCCTTTTTCAGTTCGCGGCATGTATTGCGCGTATGGTTCGCATCGGCATAGCAATGGAAACTGACGATGTCCGAGTTATCGAGACAGAAGCGGTTCAACCCTTCGTTGCCGCACCATACGCCGATGGTGATCGGTTGCTTAACATCGACCTCGCGCGCCCATTTCACGACGTTCTTCAGCAACGGCAGACTGCGGTCACCCAATCCGCTGTTGGTGGGTTCGTTGTAAAGGTCCCAGACGAAAATGCGGTCGTCTTGGCCGAAACGGGTCATGATATCCTTGACATAGGTTTCAAGCAGGGGATGCGTGCGTTCGTCAATGACCATCGTATGGCCGGGCGAGGGCGACCATGCCCAGGCATACCAGCCTTTAAGCGGTTCGGGCTGCGATCCGGTCACGGGATCGGTGTTAGCTCCGAAAACGCAGTCGTCGAAGAAGATCGGCATCGCCTTGATACGGTGCTTGTCGCAGATCGAAAGAAACTTGTCGAATGCCTTGATGAAATGCTTCGGATTCTCGGCATAAACGGCATACTGAAGCACGACGCGGGCGCAGTTAAGCCCCGTCTCTTCGGCAAGCGCGAGTTCGCGCTCCATCACTTCGGGCGAAAAACTCGTCTTGTCCCACATGGCCGTGTAGTTGACGGCATTGGCGGGAATGTAATTGAAACCGCAGAACCACGGATTGGCTTCGCCCCATGCCTGTGCCTGCGCCTTGGTCCAGCGTTCCGAAGCACATGCGCCGGTCGTATGAATCGTCAGGACCGTTAATATGGCTGCAAATAGAATAGTAGTTTTTTTCATCAGTTTCGGTTTGAAGTTTTATTGTATTCGGTCAACGCCTCGTAAAAGGCTTCAATATTGGCGAAAGGCGTTTCTGGCGGTACGTCGCAACCCGACGAAAGAATGAAGTTGGGATATGCCGCCGTAGCGTTCAGCAGGTCCTGCGTTGCCCGGTACATTTCATCGGCGGATGCCTGTTTGAATAGTCCCACGGGATCGATGTTGCCCATGACCAACGTGTCGGTGGGACATGCTTCCAGTGCCGCAACCATCCCAGCCTGATTGCCGAAGTGGTAGCCGGCCGCTCCGGTTTCGATCATGGCTTCGGTGCAGTGCCCCGTGTTACCGCAGTTGTGCAGTACTACGAGGAAACTGTCGTCTTGAACCGACTCTACGATCCGGCGCACATATGAGGAGGAGTAAAGACTGCAATCCTCATTGGAAACGAGCCCGGCCGCGGGTTCGGCGATCACAACACCCTGTGCGCCGGCCTGTTTGAGCACCTGGCAGTATCCGCTGATGAACCGAGTGCATTTTTCCAGTAGCAACTGCACAGTTTCGGGCTCGGTGAAGATGGCCATCATCAGTTCGGTCATGCCGAAGAGCCTTCCGGCCAGCGAGAACGGGCCGATACAGCCTGCGAACAAGGGTTTGTCACCGATAGCTTCGGCCACGATGCGGTTAGCCTTGATATACTGCGGGATACGGCCGGTTTCGAGCGTTGGAATTTTCAGGGCTTCGATTTCCGCAAGGTTGTGCACCAAAGCATCGGTGACACTCGGAACTTCATTCTCCGGAAAAACGATGTGTGCGCCGAAAGCTTCCGCCTCTACCGTCAGGTCCATGATGACTGAACAGGCGTCAGCCGGATAGCGGTCATTGAGAGCCAGAATGGCACGGGCATGCACCTCGCCGTCGGTGACGGCGTCGCGCACCGTATAACCACACAATTCGATGCCCGGATGGGTCATGATCGGAATCGCCAGGCGGCGTTTACCGCTTCGGGCAGCTTCGGCCCAAACTTTCATATCGAGTGTTTTCATGTTCGGAGCGTATTTTAATTAGTGATTATCATGAAATCCTACGTTTATAGCATGCCGTGTTGCGACAGATTGCGCAACCATACGGTTTTCGTTCGACTCGACTGCCGATACCAATGATGCCACTGACCGATTTAATCGGGTACATCAGTGAACTTTCGGTCAGTTCAATGCCGCATGGCCGATCCGGGAGCATGCCGAACAGCAAATGTTGCTCGGTAACCCTCCAGCCGCAATATCCCGGACTGTAAGGGAGCGTGTGCGGTATCTCCAGATCGCAGTCCAGCTGTTGTTCGAGTTTTGCGACGCAAGCCTCGGCCAACACACTGCCTACGGAGTCGGCGATAAATTCCCGAACGCAGTCTCCCGACTCTTTGTAGGTGTGGCGAAACTCTTCGAATTCACGCCCTGCCGTAGCCACGAACAGACAGAACAGTTCCGCGCCAGCCAGACTGTCCGTGATGATCTTACCGGGACGAAAATTCACACCGCCGATCTCGATATGCAGCGGCGTCATCACCTGCCCGTTGCATATCCGGTAAAGGAAGCAAGGCTTGCAGACACGCTGCGCTTGGGAGAGCACTTCGTCGAGCATATCGAGTATCTCGGGTTCAGGTGTTTCGTCGCCGTAACCCATAGCGCGGTAAATCTCCTGCCGGTCGATCGTAAGATCCTTGTAGTTAATGTCTACTTGTCGGGTTCGCATGGAGGCGTCATTGGGTTCAAGCAATGCTGAGCAGTTGTTTCGCGCCTGTGACGGCCGCGTTGGCATTCGAGGTGTAAAGGTCAGCGCCGATTTGCGCAGCGAATGCCGCATTGACGGGTGCGCCACCCACCATGACTTTTACCTTGCTGCGCAATCCTGCTTTGTCCAGCTCCAGGATGACATTGCGCATGTAGTTCATCGTAGTCGTAAGCAGAGCCGAAAGGCAGAGTATATCGGCATTATGCTCCTCTACGGCTTTCACGAACTTTTCGCTCGACACATCGATACCCAAATTGACGACCTTGAATCCGCACCCTTCGAACATCGAGGCCACGAGGTTTTTGCCGATGTCGTGCAGATCGCCTTTGACCGTGCCGATCACCACGGTTCCGATGTGGGTTTCAACTTCGCTACTCATGTGAGGTTTAAGCACTTCCAAGGCTCCCTTCATGGCGCGCGCGGACATCAACAGATTGGGAACGAATGCTTTGCGGTCTTGGAACCGCTGGCCGATCTCGGCCATGCCGACGGTCAGATAATCATTGATGATCGTTTGGGCATCCATGCCGGATTCGATCGCTTTGCCGACCAGCTCTTGGGCAAGTTCGAGTTTGCCATCTACGATCGCCTGTGAAATTTGGTTCATATCTTCCATGGTCGTAGGTTATTTTAATTGTGAATTGGCTATGTCTATGAACGTAAGCATGTTTTCGAGCGACGTGTCGCTTTCCACCGAGTGCGAAGGTGAAAAAATGTAACCGCCATCACGGCCCAATTCGAGCAAGTGGCGGGATTCCCTCGCTACATCTTCTTTGGTACCGAAAGGCAGGGTTTTCTGCATGGACAGACCTCCGTGGAAAGCCAGCCGCCCCCGGTAACGGAGCAGCAATTCATCCACATCCATCACCTCGGGCTGGAAGGGATTGAAACAGTTGAGTCCGATTGAGATCAGATCGTCGAACAGTTCGTCCACATCGCCGCAACTGTGTATCATCACATATTTTCCGGCCTGATGGACGCGGCCGTACATACGCTGCAAACGGGGATAGATAAATTCCTTCCAGAGGTCGTATCCCATGATCAGTCCGATTTGTTGTCCCCAGTCGTCGCCGAAGTAAACCGCGTCAATATCGTATTCGAGGGCTTTGTCTATCTGGCGCAAATTGTAATCGCAGATCGCGTCGAACAACTGATTCACGAATTGGGGGTTGATATAGAAATCCATCAGCAGGTTTTCGATGCCTCGCAGCGTCCATGCCCGCTCGTAGAGCGAGAACCCGATCTGGAACACCCGGAACATGTCGGGCTTTTTACTGATTTCGCTCTCGATGTTAGCGAAGAAACGAGGATCGAGCGGATCGGGGAATGCGTAGCCTTCAAGCGTGGGATTTTCGAGAACACAACCCTTGACATCACCGATATCCTTATCTACGCTGCGATCCCACACCACGCCGAAGACATCGCGAACGTAATTGTCGCCCAGATCTTCAAAGAAGCCGATATCGCTTCCCAGTTGCAGGATATGGTTGCCCAGTATCGGATCGAGGTCGTCCGTAGCGTAGTACTTCATGAGTTCCTCTTTGGGCTCTTTGGTGAATTTGAAAGACCAAGGCACGTAGGGCGGTTTTTTGCCGTCGAGCACGCACTTGATTACTTCTCGTTTGGTCATATCGTTAATTTATAAAAATGAAGCGAATTTAGTTATACAAATATATAGGATAAAAAATCTGCTGTCTACGGTGTAATTTGCAAATAATTGTGCTATATTTGCACTAAGGGCCATTCTCTCGATAATAATATAAGATTATGCTTTACGAAACCATCATTCCGGCATCCGGATCGTCGTTTACGAAGAAGAATTTTATATTCAAACATTTTCCGCCTGACTGGCATTATCATCCCGAGTACGAACTGGTCGCCATTACGGAAGGAGTCGGGAAGCGTTTCGTCGGAAACGGTGTCAGTGAATTCTTTCCGGGAGACATCGCATTCATAGGTTCGAATGTGCCCCATTTCCATCTTAGCGATCGTGCCTACTATGAAAACAACGATCTATATTGCTGTTCCGAAGTGATTCAGTTCAACCAGAATATCTTTCCTGCTGATTTTCGCACTATGCCTGAATTCAGATCGATCGTACGCCTGCTGGACGAAAGCTCCCGCGGCCTGCTCTTTCACAATGATGAAGTGTTGGATCGTATCCGAACCCGTCTGTCGGATTTCGAACGACTCGACGGTTTGAAACGGCTGATGGAACTTTATCGTATTCTGGGGATGCTGAGCCAGACTCCTGATTTCTCCTACCTATCGATCTCCGAGATGGATTATAACCGGGTTAAAGACTTGCATAATCTGCCGGTATATCGGGCATATCAATATTTGGCCAATAATTTCAAGGAGTCCGTTACGCTCCAGCAGGTAGCCGAATATGCAGGACAGAATCCCACGGCACTGTGTCGAAATTTCAAGCAATCAACCGGACGCAGCATTTTCAACTGTCTGTTGGAAATCCGCATTGATTTCGCATACAAACTACTTGTCAACTCCGATTTCAGCATCATCCAGGTCGCTTATGAATCGGGGTTCCGCAATATCTCGCATTTCAATCATAAATTCAAAGAGATGTCGGGGCTCTCACCGTTGGAATACCGCCGTGCGCATCAGACGAAATTGAGTACGGAATATTTGGAGGAGGAACTTCCGGCCATAGCCTGCGACGAATGATCCGAAACGATAAGGCCGGTTCCTCTTTCGAAACCGGCCTTATCGTCTCGGATCGTTACCGGGCTTGCACCCTGCGGGGACCTTTGACGCGTATCTCGGTGGAGTGTTGCTTCCGGTCCGTTTCTGAGACGGGCTGAGAACCACCTACATAAAATGAAATACGCCCCGGGTTGCAGGCGACGGAACCGTCTTCACCGACCAGCGCGAGATCCCGCGCAGTGAGGTAGAATTCGACGATCTGGTCTTCGCCTGGTTGCAGATGAATGCGTTTTACTCCTTTCAACGCGCGGATCGGCTTGGGTTGCGGAGCATCGGGATGGCTAATGTAGAGCTGTACCACTTCATCTCCGGCTGCACTGCCCGTATTGCGGACGCGGGTCGCTATTTTCACAGGCTCTCCAGTGACGGCAGTTTTGGCGGTGCATACTGGAGCGTCATATGCAAAAGTCGTGTAGCTGAGTCCGTATCCGAACGGGTAGAGCGGTCGCCCTTCGAAATAGCGATAAGTACGGCCTTTCATCGAATAGTCGTTGAAATCGGGCAGTTGGTCGTCACCGGCGTAAAACGTGACCGGCAATCTCCCCGATGGGTTGCAGTCGCCCCACAGAATGTCTGCCACGGCCGTTCCGGCGGCCTGTCCGCCATACCAAGCCTGTAAGATCGCATCGGCGTTTTCAGCCTCCCACGGAAAAGCCACCGCACTACCCGACATCGAAACGAAGACAAGAGGAATTCCGGCCTGTTTCACTTGCTGCATTACTTGGGTCTGAACCTTGGGAAGCATGATGCTGGAGCGGTCGCCACCGAGGAATCCGTCGAGTTTTTCGCGCCCTGCGTCACCCTCTTCGCCCTCCAGCCGGGGCGAAATGCCCCCGACGTAAATCACGAGGTCAACACCTTCGATGGCTTTGCGAATCTCCTCAGCTCCGGCCTCGGGGGTGGTGTAATTCGAAGCGCGCAGATAGACGATTTCAGCGCCCGTCTTTGCCCGGATGCCTTGCAGGGGCGTTATAACCTCCGAAGGAAATCCGTTGTAGTTGCCCAGTTGAACTTCGGGCGAATCGGCGTTGGGCCCGAGTACGGCTATACGGCGCAAGTTGTGGTGCAGCGGAAGCAGACCGTTGTTCTTGAGCAGTACCATGGACTCGTGTGCCATTTTCAGCGCATGGGTTTTGTGTGAATCAGCTTCCAATATCGAATAGGGAACAGTAGCATAAGGATCGCGTTCAGCAGAGTCGAACATGCCGAGCCGGAACCGGATCGTCAGCAGCCGTGCGAGCGATTCGTCAATCACGGCTTCGGAGATAAGCCCCCGTTCGATAGCTTCGGGCAAATAGGCGAAGATTTCGCCGCAGTCCAGATCGGTCGTATGGATCACTGCATCCGCTGCGGCCGACGCCCCGTCCGGATGAGTCTTGTGGTTTTTGAAGAAATCGTCAATCGCCCCACAGTCCGAGGTAACATAACCCGTGAATTCCCAGTCGCTGCGCAGAATCTCCTGCATCAGCAGGTCGCTGGCACAGCACGGTTGTCCGCGGAACCGGTTGTAGGCTCCCATCACGGCACTGACCTTTCCATCTACTATCAGGTCGCGGAATGCGGGTAGATAGGTATCCCACAAGTCGTAGTCGCTTACATCGGCATTGAAGACATGCCGTGAAGGTTCGGGACCGCTGTGGACAGCATAGTGTTTGGCGCAGGCCGAAGTCTTCAGCAGAACCGAATCGTCGCCCTGCAATCCCTGCACGATGGCTTTGCCCAACAACCCGGTCAGGTAAGGGTCTTCGCCGTAGGTCTCCTGTCCCCGGCCCCAGCGCGGATCGCGGAAAATATTGATGTTCGGGGTCCAGAACGTAAGCCCTTTATACTGGATGCCGCCTTTGCCCGTGCGGTTGGCTTCGTTGTAGATGGCGCGCGCTTCGGTCGAGGTAATACTGCCCATTCTACGTAACGCTTCGGAATCGAATGTTGCAGCCATCGCTATCGCCTGCGGAAAGACGGTCACCTTGTCCCACGAGCGTCCGACACCGTGCAGACATTCGTTCCACCAGTTGTAGGCCGGAATTCCGAGCCGTTCGATTGCAGGCGTAAGGTTCTGCATTTGGGCGGCTTTCTCTTCGAGAGTCAGGCGCGATATGAGGTCTTGCACCCGGTCGGCGATCGGAAGACCGGGATTGCGGAATGGGTATTCTTGAGCGTGAGTCGTCAGCATGAAGAAACCGGCGATCCCAAACAATAGACAGCGGGGTGATTTAGTCATTCTTATCTATTCGAATTAATGAAACCTATGGAGGCGGACGTATCCGCTCCATAGGTTTTGTGTGGGGAGATGTTGTTATTTAGAGAATACGGTCTTCGTTCGTGAACAGGTACCTTCCCAACGCATTTCGATGGGCTCGGCAGGGTCCGTCTTGTCGATGTAGTTATAGTACATGTAGAATGTCGTGACTACATAGGATTTATGGGAGTTCTGCACATCGACCGTGCGCTCCACCAGGATTTTGTTCCGCGGGTTCTTGGGATCAAGATTCGGTTCGTCCCGTATGATCTCGATGATGTCGGGATGCATTGGTGTGAACGTAAGCGTAGAATCGGCATTCACGGTCATGTTCATGCGGTAGTTTTCCCGGTTGGTAGCTCGCTCTGAAATGTTGCCGGCGTAAAGCGATACCGTGTTCGGATCGACGACACGTAGCGTCCGAGTCGTGCGGACATCTATGAAATCGCCGGTTGCAACTTCCCGGATCGTACCTGAAAGCGAATAATTGCCTGTGTACGAATTCGAAAGTACGATATTCATCAATATGGTGCTGTAATCCGGATCTCCGATTTTATATTCTGATGTCGAGACGATCGAAATCGGCAGAATGAAACTTTTATCCTTATCGATTTTGTCGAGATTGAAACTGATCGGAATGTCGGTATATTCCGTCCCGGCTTTGATGACGACACCCTTGCCGTTGAACGAGTAGCATTCCTCCGGCAGTAATTCATAATAAAGACTGTTGTCGTTGCGATATCTTTCCCAGTTGTAACCCGCGAGCGTGTCGGGATTGATCGCCAGATCGACTACAATATCCCGGTCGAGTTTCGACGATCCGTTTACGGCGACGGTAATAATCGTATCCCGAACCGAAGCGTCTACATAGTTGAGATCGTATTCGCGGAAGCCGTTCTGGTTGATCAGCACATGCTTGATGAAGAGTTCATCTTCAAGGTTGTTGTCGCAGGCAGTAAACGATACTGCTACGGCAAGCAGGAATATGATTGTTTTTTTCATTGTTCAAATTGTTTTTGTCGGTTACTACCAGCCCGGATTCTGGGTCAATTTCGTATTACGCTTCAACTCGTCGTCACTGAAGGGCCATAAATACATTTTGGCCATGAATACTTTGGTAATTTGCGTCGGCGTGGTTTCGTAGAAGCGCTCTTTCTGGGCTCCGGAGCCTTTCATGTCCACATTCATACCCATGACCGGTTCATTCTCTTCTATGGCGGCATCCTTCCAGCGGCGCAGGTCGAAATAGCGCGATCCCTCCATGAAGAATTCGATCTGGCGCTCGCGCTTGAGTTTGTCGCGGAACAAGTCAGCCGAATTGTACTCCGCATCCGTCAGATCGGGCAGGCCGGCGCGGAACCGCACCTGTCTGAATGCGCTTCTGATTTCATTCGCATCGCGTTTTACCGCAAACGGTTCATCGTAGATCACGTGGTTGAATTCGTAAACCTCACCGTCAGGAAGTTCATTGAGCGCTTCGGCATACCACAACAACACATCGGCATAGCGAATTTCGGGATGAGGCTTGAAGGTTGTGCGGCCGCCTTCGTCCCATGAATCGTCGGAATCGTAATATTTCTTGATTCCGATACCCGTGAGCGGGAAGTTGTACGGGCGCGACAGCTGTTTGCCGTCCTGACCTGCACGATAATAGTTGCAGCGGAAATTCTGGTAGTTCTGATCGGCGGTGCCGTTCTCCCAGATACAGCCGTTGTAGGCGATCGATGCGTAGAAGCGCGGTTCGCGGTTCAGCCACATTCTGTGGCAGTCGGTTGGTACGAACGGATCATTGGTTTCGCCGGTTGTGAATCCCGATGTATAATAGGGATATTCCGCGCTGGCCTGATCCTTGTCACGTCCGTCACGCATATAGTAGGCATTGACTTGTTTCAGGGTGGCGGACATGTTGTTGATGCCATTGTGTGAGTAAGGAAAAGCCTTTTGTACGAAAGTGTTGACATTTACACCGCCCAATCGCATGAAAATAAATTCGTTGTTGAGTGTTACGGGCGTCTCTCCGTTAAAAAGTTGCGCATAAGACTCCATCGGGTCGATGTTACCTGCTCCGGCGGGGAAATCATCAGTGGGAACGTTGGGAGCGAGAGGAGCCGTATTTGCTGTTGCTCTTACCGTAACGAGTTCATAAAGCCCCATTTCAATGACTTCACGGGCGGCAGCCGCTGCGCGCGCCCATTTGTGGACATCGTATTGCTGGGGGATCAGGTTGCGGCCTTCGTCGTCTTTGACATTGAACAGTTCTGTGTTGCCGTTGAAGAGTGGAGATGCCGCGTAGAGCAGGATCTTGGCCCTCAAGGCGAGTGCGGCGCCCTGTGTGGCGCGTCCGATCCATGTCGAGGCGTATTCCGTCGGAAGAACACGGGCGGCACGTTCCAGGTCGGCAAGCATAAAATCGACCATTTCGTCGATCGTTGCACGGGGCAGCGCCAATGCTGCGTAATCGAGCGAGATATCCTGTCCTTCATCGGGGACAATAGGCACCGGACCGTATTGGCGCATCAGCGTGAAATAAAAATAGGCACGCAAGAAACGAGCTTCTCCTTCCAGACGTTCCCGCTCGGCCGAAGAGATCTCCAGACAACGGTGCACGTTATGGATGAATATCGAAGCGGTGCGGATGCCGATGTACATGGCACTGTAGCGGTCTTCCCAAATTTGGTTCGACGAAGAGTATTGTCCGTTTTGATACAGTTCACACGATGCCGTTGCGTCGTTGTAAATCGCCTCGTCCGATGCGAAATAGAGAGCACCTGTGGAGATGGACGGAGTCTGTTCCAGCGAACTGTACACTTCCCAGAGCCATTGCTTCGTCGTGTTTTCCCGGACGAATATCGAATCGTATTGCTGCATGTCCTTCACATAGGTTTCGACATCGAGGAAATCACCGCATCGAACCATGCTTACGATGGCAACTGCTGCAACCAGAATATTTCTTATCTTTTTCATAATCATAGAAATCTTAAGGTTAGAAACTAACATTCAGGCCGAACGTGTACGTGCGCTGAATAGGATAGACGTTGCCGTCCCGACTACCTGTTTCAGGGTCCCACCAGTCGAAAGACGACCAGCAGGCAAGGTTGTAACCCAAGAAGAAGATGCGCAATCTCTCCATTCGTAATTTGCGGGTCAAAGACTTGGGAAGCGTGTAGCCTATTTCGAGGTTTTTCAGACGCAGATAATGTCCGTCGCGCAGCCACCATGTTGACCATTTGGTGTTGTTTTCACGCGGGCCGTACGAAAGACGCGGGAATATGGCATCTTGACGTTCAGTTGCGGGGTCTCCGGAGATTTCACGGGATATCCAACGATTCTTGGGATCGGCTACGGCCGAAAGTATGTTGCCGGCATCGTTGGCGACGAACGGGAACATGGTGTAACCTTCCATGATGAAGTCCATTCGGCCGGAGCCCTGGAACAGCACGCTGAAGTCGAAGTTTTTCCACTGAGCGCTCAAACCGAGTCCGTATACGATTTCCGGAGTATTCGAGTGTCCGATCGGTACAATGTCATCATCATTGATGACGCCGTCGCCGTTGACATCTTTATATTTGATATCGCCGGGCATCAATTCTTGTCCGTACTGAGTCGGACTGCTTGCGATTTCCGCTTCGTCCTTGAAAAGCCCCAATGCGATCAGACCGCGGTTTTGCTCCCATTTGTAGCCCTGTGTCATACGGTAGTAGAGCGCATTGGCAGCCTCGTCGTATTCCAGAATCTTATTGCGGGCATAGGTGAAGTTTCCGCGCAGCGTGAAGATAAAATCTTTGCCAATGCGCTGCGTGTAGCCGAAGTTACCGTCGATACCTTCCGACCGCATGGAACCGACGTTGGCCCAAGGACGCTGGTCTATCGAGCCGCCGACCAACAGACCGACAGAACCGGGAAGATAACCGCGGCGCATGAAGATATCGTTACGCTCATCGCGGAAAATATCTACGGTCAGGTCGAATTTGTCGGAGATCTTCACATCGAGACCGAGGTCCTGTTTGGTGGTAACCTCCCATGTCAGATTCGGCGACCCCATCAGCTCGATACGGGTACCCTGTACGCCATTGGCGCCCATGTTGCCGAAATTGGCACCGCCTCCGTTCGTGACCGTGGTGATGTAAGGGAAACGAACGTTATTGTCGTTGTTGATACGTTCGTTACCTACTTGTCCCCATGAATAACGGATCTTCAGCAAGGTAAGCCACGGCATGTGCTTCTTGATGAACTTCTCATTCGAAATCACCCAACCGCCGGCGATTGCGGGGAAGAATCCGAAGCGCTCTTTAGGCTCGAAGTTCTCCGAGCCCGTATAACCGAAGTTGAACTCTACCAGATAACGATCGTCGTAACCGTAGGTCACACGGCCGGAAAGTCCCAGTTTACGTCGCGGAACCGATTTGAAGAGGTTGCCTTCGACATCATTTTCCGAGAACGACTCCATGAAATAGTAAAGCAGTCCGCCGACACGATGCTTACCGAAAGCGTGATCGTATCCGAGTTGCAGCTCTCCATAGGCCTGACGCGATCCATAGACGTTCGATACCTGGTAGAGCGGAACCTCGTCTATGATGCGCGAGGTGATCAGATTGCCTTCCATATCCCGGACCCGTTCCGCCTTGTAAAGTGCCGGTATTTTCAGACGACCGAGGTTGTGGCGGTTGTAGGCGTCGTATGAAAAGCGTCCAGTGAAATGCAACCCCTCCGTAATAAAACTCAGATCCTGTTTCAGTCCGATATTCGATTCTACTTTATTTTCCCAGAAAGTATAATAACCGGTATGGTTGAGTCGAACATAGGGAGACATATCGCTGTCGTAAGGACCGTAAGTCGGCAACTGTCCGTTCGAATAACGCAGAGGAACGGAAATCGGAGTCATATAGGATATCGACTTCCAAAAATCATCGGAATTTCCTTCTGAATTGACGGTCGCGCCCGGTTTGTGCTGGTCTACGACCCAACCGCCCAATCCGGCTTCGAGAATCGTTGTTTTGGTGACGTTGATGTCCGTGTTGATGCGGAAATTGTAACGCTTGTAATTGGTATCCGTTCCGTAGTTCTCTTTCATCGAGTCCTTGAACAATCCGCCCTGCTTGTAATACGAGCCTGAAATATAGTAACGAGCCGTCGATCCGCCGCCACTGATACTCAGCGATGTCTTGAACGAAGAAGTGCTTTTTTTGAGCAGAGCATCGTGCCAGTCCACATTGGGATAGAGGTCGGGGTCGAGTCCATATTTAATGATTTCCAGGTCGCTCGCGTCATATACGGGGTCCTGGTAGCGCGACATACGGGCTTCGTTGGCCAGCGAGGCATAGGTTTCCGCATTGACGAATTCCCGTTCGATGGCGGACTCGGAAATGCCGTATTCGGCCTTGAAATTGATGTTCACTTTACCGGCAACTCCTCGTTTGGTCGTAATCAGAATAACACCGTTGGCACCGCGCTGGCCATAGATTGCCGTTGCAGAGGCGTCTTTCAGGACCGAGAACGACTCGATATCCTCGACGTTGATCTCGTTGAAGTCGCGCTCGATGCCATCGACCAACACCAGAGCGGACGCATTGGCCCCGAACGTAGAGATACCGCGAATCCAGAATTCCGAGGCGTCCTTACCCGGTTCGCCCGATCGCTGTACGGCGATAATACCCGGGACATTGCCCGCCAGCGAGTTGGTGATGTTGGCAGTCGGGACTTTCAGATCCTGCATTTTGATCGAGGTGACGGCTCCGACCACCGACGCTTTTTTCTGGAAACCGGCGCCGACTACGACAACTTCCTCCATCGCGTTCGAATCTTCGACCATTTTAACATCAATCTGTGTCTTCCCGACAATCGGAATGTCTTGTGTTACATAACCCAAATAGCTGAACGACAGGGTTTCGTTGGGACCCGTCTTGATTTTGTAGTTACCATCAATATCGGTGTTGGTTCCCAGACCGGGCTGGTTCTTCACGATGACATTCACGCCCACCAAGGGTTGCCCTTGTGAATCGGTGACTTTACCAGTAATCGTATAGATTTTACCTTGGGCAGATACCGGGACCGGATTTCCCCCCCCCAGCAAAATACTGCATACACTCAGTATATATAGTATAAGTTTCTTCATAGCGAACTATTCTACGGTGATTTTACAAATTCGGTTGTTTTCTTTGTCGGCTACATATACAGTTGAGCCATCGTCGCTGACCGCAACGCCGGTCGGGAATTGTAATTGGGCTTCGAGCGGATCGCCTTCCGTGAAACCCAACTGCCCTCCGATGCCGGCATAGGTGGTGACGGTTGCCGTTCCGGCATTGTCTACAATGCGGCGGATACAATGATTCCAAGTGTCGGCAAGGTAAAAATCGCCCTGCGGGCCGGTACACATCTGATAGGGCTGGTTGATGCGTGCGTCTTCACCGACACCGTCCTGATAACCCATCTGGCCATCCATGCCGACCCATGTATTGGGTTCTCCAAGCGTTTTCGTCGCGAAATCGTATTCCATGCGGACGATAGCCGAATGAGACGCTCCGCCGAGAGCCAGCGCATAGAGGTATTTTCCGTCATGACTCCAGCAATACGTGAAATCGCAGTTGTTGTTGAAACATTGTACGAGTTCCACCATCTCCTGTCTGTCGCGGTCCCACCGCAGCACCATACCCTTGTAATAATCGTTGATGAACAGTTCTCCGTCCACGGGATTCAGGATCGAAGCGTTCGAACCCGAACGGGGTGCATAAGTCTTGTGACGGACAAAACCGTCGGAGCGCAACAAAAAGACGGTCGAAACATTCGAAGAGGAACCTTCTACTCCGACGAAGAGCGTATCGCAACTCGTGCCGAAACTGATTGTACGCAGATTGTGCAGGCCAGGGGCGCGCCAGGGAGTACTCACTTTTTCATTGATCAGGTCTACCTCCCGAATACATTTATAGTTATCGGCTTCGAGAACATACAGTTTCTGATTTTCATCATCCAGTGCCAGACGCAGCGGACGGGCGAATTTCGCCTCCTTGAATGTGCCGTCTTTATCTTCGGCATTGAAACCTCCGCCACAGAGGGTGGAAAGATTTTTCTTGAACTCGTACTGGAATTCCTCCTCGAAAGCCACTTCTTGTGCCTCTTCGCCTTCGCCTATGGTTACCGTGACCTTGCCGGTATCGGCCCGGGCAGGAACGATGGCATAAATGCGGTTGCCTTTTGCGCTGACGACACGAGCTTCTCGGTTTTCGTCATTGGCGATACGGACTTTGACCTTTGATGGATCGTAACCGAAATTCTCACCGCGGATGATAAGTTTCGTGCCGACTCCGCCCTCTTGGGGTGAATAGCTTTCAAGCACGACTGGCTTGTCCGGATTGTAGACGGCGTTTTTATCGGTGTCGTCATCCGAGCAGTTGGCCATAAAAACAGCGCCGACGACAAAGCCTGCTACAAAAAGCAGACGAATTCGTTGTAACAGCATGCTTTTCATGTTGTGGAAGTTTTGGTTTTTAATTAGATTAAATGGTTCGGGTTGATATCCGAAAGTTTAGGTTTTAATACTATACAAAAATAAAGTGTTCGATACCGGCTTTCTAATCGAATCTTTGCAAATTCTTGTGCTATATTCGCTTTGGATGTCCGATATAAACAAATCGCATAAGCAAATAATAATGGTGTTGTACAGTTACGTTGGTTTTGGTAATCCGGCGGGAAGATACGATGAGGCGGGATTTCCTATAGAAAGATTTGCTTGTACTATATTAATTTATCGTAATTCTTATGTCACCGATATGGAGTGGCGGATTTATAAATGAGACGTGGGATTGTTTACCAGAAAACGGCGTATATCGCGGTCAGAATAATGACAATTCCCAATGCACCGACTGTAAGACCGGGCGTGAAATCGAAAGTCTTGCCGCCAATACTGTAAGCCCGGCTACTACGGGTATGACTCTGGCCGTTGGTATACAGGATTATTCCGATGAATCCGAACAGAGTGCCGAGCATATAGATAGCGTCGAAATGGTAGCTGGCCCAACGCCCGATGAAAAGAATCCCAGCGAAAATACAGAGCGCCGCCAACGCCAGAAGCACCCATGAGGCGCTGATCATGGAGCGGCGCCCCGCAATTTTCGAGGTATCATCCTGTACGGATTCACTGCGATCCAGCAGCGAAATCGTTACGGCAATGACGACCAACACGATAAAGGCATAGCTCATGCGCAGAACGAAGCCCATATTCGGATATGCGAATTTAAGGGCGATGCCGACCGGAATCGTAAGGATAGAGGTCCATAAAGCGGCCCGGTTCGTAGCTTTTTTCCATAACAGTCCCATGCTGAAGACTACGGTAACTCCCGGATAAACATATCCCGAATACTCCTGAATGTACTGGAATGCCTGATCCAGTCCGCCCAGCAGCGGCTTGGCGGCGGCCATGGCGATAAATAACGCGCAGAATGCGACCATACGCCCGACATTTACCAACCGTTTTTCCGAGGCTGCGGGAGCAATCAGCCGTTTGTAAATGTCCATGGTGAAAATCGTGGCCGTGCTGTTGATCATGCTGGCAAGCGAAGAGACGATCGCGGCGACGAGGGCTGCGAAAGCCAGACCTTTGATGCCCGTCGGCGTGAAGTTCTTCAACAGCCACGGATAAGCACTGTCGGCCGTGGTGATCGAATCCTGCAATCCGAGGATCAGGTGGGGATTGGTGAACAGCACATAGGCCGTGATACCGGGAATGACGACGATCAGCGGGATGAGGAGTTTCAGGTAACCGGCGAAGAGCAGTCCTTTTTTCGCTTCGTGCAGCGAACGGGCCGCCAATCCTTTCTGAATGATATACTGATTGAACCCCCAGAAGCCGATATTGGTGACCCAGATCGACCCCAGCAGCAGTGCGAGTCCCGGCAGGTCTTTCGAAATGTCGAACTGCTGCCCTGTGGCCGGATCGAAAACGACCGTTCCTTCGGGAATTATCATGCTGAGATGGTAATCGTTGCCGGCATCGCGGATCGTATGGAAGACGTTCTGCAAGCCGGCCCATGCGCTGCCGTCGGCCATAATCGTTGTCGAAGGGTCCGCGGCTTTGAGCGCGAAATAAACTGCTACCAGACCGCCGCCGATCAGGAAAACGACCTGAATGATATCCGTCCAGACGACGGCTTTCAGACCTCCGTATATCGAGTAGAGTCCTGAAAACAAGAGCAGTCCCACGACGCCCCACATCATCGGAATACCGAGTACCTGTTCCATGGCCAAAGCTCCGAGCCATGCAACAGAGGTCAGATTGACGAAAAGATAGAGCAGCAGGAAGAAGATGGAAAAAGCGATGCTGACACCGTGACCATAACGTTCGTTAAGCAATTGCGGCATGGTGTAAATCCGCTTTTCGATCATGATCGGCAAAAGGTATTTTGCCACAAGAATCAGCGTGGCGGCCGCAATCCATTCGTAGGCGGCGATACCTATTCCTATCCGGAATCCCGATCCCGACATGCCAATAAACTGCTCGGCCGAGATATTGGCAGCAATCAGTGATGCACCGATAGCCCACCATGAAAGCGATCGCCCTGCCAGAAAATAGTCCGACGAACTCTTTTCCTTACTGAAGCGCGAGATGTACAGTCCTATTATAACGATGATAAGCGCATAAACGCCGAAGACCAGATAATCCGTCGTTTGGAATCCTGCATTCATTGGTTTAGGTTTGGATTTAGATTGTTATACAAAATTAGCATTGGAAATTTCGTGAATCTTATGGGATTTTTGCTAAAAATTGTAATATTTTATGATTTGAGGTTTTGATAAAACGCATTCAACGTCTATAAATGTCGATATGGGGTTGATAAAAGCCGTCTTGCAGAAGAAATATTGTTCGGTTTATCATCCTATTCGTCTTGCATGCGAAAATAGCACAAGAATCTGCGAATTCTGCGGAAGATCGTTTGGAAAGAAAAACTTACATTTGTCTTATTAAGAGGCCATAAAAATACCTATTTATTATATAATACCGATACTTCTCATGAACCGAGAACATTCATTCTTGAATCTTGCTTTGACCGCGCTGTCGTCGGTAAGTTTTCTAATGACTGCAACAGCCGCTAATTCCGGACGATGCGAGCCGCATATTGCCGTGCAACCGAAACTTTTCCCTGCACCTCTGCATGCTGTCCGCCTTACCGACGGCCCTTTCCTCCATGCCCAAGAGATGGATCGCCGCTGGCTTCTTTCGATGGACCCCGACCGTTTCCTATCGGGCTTCCGTTCCGAGGCGGGACTGGAGACTTCTGTCCCCCGTTACGGAGGATGGGAAAACTCAGGTGCCTCGGGACATGCTTTCGGTCATTATCTTTCGGCTCTGTCTATGATGTATGCCTCCACGGGCGACCGGGCCCTGCTGGACAAAATTGATTACTGCGTCGATGCTTTGGATGAATGCCAGCGGACGGAAGGCACCGGCTTGTTGGCAGGCTTCGAACGCAGCCGCGAACTCTTCGCCGAATTGGAGCGCGGAGACATTCGTTCGCAAGGATTCGACCTGAATGGCGGTTGGGTGCCCTTCTATACGTTGCACAAAGAGTTCGCCGGGTTGGTGGACATATGCCGATATACGCCCAACCGAAAAGCATTATCCGTGCTGATCCGTTTTACTGATTGGCTCGACGACTTGGTCGCTAAACTTTCGGACGAGCAGATGGCCCAGATTTTGGTATGCGAGCACGGTGGCATGACCGAAGCGTTGGCCGATGTCTATGCTCTGACAGGCGAGCGGAAATACCTCGACCTGGCACAGCGTTTCGACCATCGCACGTTCCTGCGGCCGTTGGCAATCGGACAGGATTCATTGCCGGGACATCATGGGAACATGGAGATTCCGAAAATCGTGGGTGCCATTCGTGAATACGAATGCACAGGCGAAGAGCGCTACCGCCGCATTGCAGAGTTCTTTTGGGACAGAGTCGTCAACCATCATACCTATGTAATCGGCGGAAATACCGAGCATGAACATTTCGGAGCGCCTGACATGTTGGCCAATCGACTTTCGGAAGGGACGTGCGAGACCTGCAATACCTACAACATGCTCAAATTAACCCGTCATCTTTTCCAGACCGATCCCAAGTCTCGTTATGCGGATTACTACGAACGTGCGCTTTATAATCAAATTTTGGCGTCGCAGAATCCCGACGACGGCATGGTTTGCTACATGTCCCCGATGAGTTCGGGCAGTCGCAAGACTTTCAGCCTGCCGTTCGATTCGTTCTGGTGTTGTGTGGGTACGGGCATGGAGAATCACGCTCACTACGGAGAATTCATCTATTTCACCGACGGAGGCAGCGAGGTGTTCGTGAATTTGTACATACCCTCGACGTTCGACTGGGAAGCGCAGGGCGTAACGCTGGAACAAAAGACAGAATTCCCCTATTCGGACGAAATACAGTTCCGGATTTCGACGCCTCGGGCACGACGGTTCGCGCTGTATCTCCGGCGTCCGTCTTGGGCTGCGGGCTGCGAAGTCACCGTCAACGGCCGGCCGGTGAAGGCGAAGACAGACGAAGCGGGATATATCCGGCTCGATCGTAAATGGCACGATGATGATGAGGTGTGTCTTGTCGTGAAGCAGACGCTTCGTTCGGAGGCTATTCCGGGTGATTCGACCCAGCGGGCCTATTTGTACGGTCCGGTTGTACTCAGCGCTCTGTTGGCAGAGGACGAAGCGGTACCGGTGATCGTAGCCGACGAGATGTCGGATGCCGCCTCGCTGGTCAAATGCACTGATCCGGCCAGTTTGCGGTTCGAAACCCGGACAACCCGGCCCGTACAGAAAGAACTGATTCCCTATTTCGAAGTCGGAGGTCGTCGTATGATGGTTTATTTCCGGCACTTTCCCGAGACAACATGGCAGGAACAGTTAGCGGAATTGCGAATGCGCGAAGACCGGGAGGCGTGGTTGCGAGAGCATACCGTTTCGCAATTTACGCTCGGTGAAATGCAGCCTGAACGCGACCACAATTTTCACGGCGAGAAGACGCAACCTCACGAGTTTGAGGGGCGCAAGTACCGGGAGTCGCTCGGCGGGTGGTTCTCGTTCGACATGAAAGTAGATCCCGATCGCCCCAATACGCTTTACTGTACTTATTGGGGAAACCGTTTCTACAACCATTCGTTCGATATCGAGGTGAATGGCAAGAAAATCGGCTTCGAGAACATCCACAACTGGGGTCCTCGTTATATAGAGCGCAGTTACCAGATTCCCGATGAATTGACTTCCGGACGGGAACAAGTGACCGTAACGTTGAGAGCAATTCGCGAAGACGCTGTAGCCGGGCCGTTATTCGATTGCCGTGTCATGCGATAGTATTAGTATGTAATTTATGCAAAATGAATAATAAGTGATCTCGTTCATTCTTGTATATCTTAAAGAGAGTATCGAATTAGATTCATTAATCTTATAAATTGAACGGAATATAAAAATGAAAAACCTCGGAATCATAGTCTTTGCGATTCTTTCGTTCACATGTTATGCATCTACGCATCATGAGAAGATGCCATGTCCTTCGGAGTATGTTTCAACACTTGTAGGGTCACAGTCTGATGTCACGTTTTCGACGGGCAACACCTATCCGGCCGTGGCCCTGCCGTGGGGCATGAACTTCTGGACGCCCCAGACGGGCAAGATGGGCGACGGCTGGGCATACACCTACGGCGCGCACACGATCTGCGGATTCAAGCAAACCCACCAACCCTCGCCGTGGATAAACGACTACGGACAATTCTCGCTGATGCCCGTGCGAGGCCGTGATGCGATCGACGAAACCTCGCGCCGAAGCTGGTTCTCGCACCAATCGGAGGAGGCGCGGCCCTACTATTACAGCGTATATCTGGCCGATCACGATGTCGTGGCAGAAATCGCACCCACGGACCGCGCAGCCGTGCTGCGATTCACATTCCCCGAGTCGGACGAATCGGGCGTGGTGATCGACGCATTCGACCGCGGATCGCATGTCGAGGTGATGCCCGACAACCGCACCGTCGTAGGATACACCACGCGCAACAGCGGAGGTGTGCCCGAGAACTTCCGAAACTGGTTCGTCATACGTTTCGACAAGCCGTTCAACGGTTTTCGGATATTCAACGGGAAGACCGAACTGAAAGGCTTCGAGGCCGAAGGCGAACATGCCCTGGCAGCGGTATATTTCGCCACGCGACGCGGAGAACAGGTGACGGCGCGCGTAGCCTCGTCGTTCATCTCCGAAGAGCAAGCCGTGCGCAATCTCGAAACAGAGGTCGGCGATGCCGATTTCGAGGCGGTGAAAGCCCGTGCGCAAGCGCGCTGGGACGAGGTGCTCGGGCGAATCTCGGTCGAAGGAGGAACAGAGGAGCAATACCGCACATTCTACTCGTGCCTCTACCGCTCGACCTTGTTTCCGCGGAAATTCTACGAGATCGGAGCCGATGGCAATCCCGTCCATTACAGCCCCTACAACGGCGAAGTGCTGCCGGGATACATATACACCGACACGGGATTCTGGGACACGTTCCGCAGTCTGTTTCCGCTGCTGAACCTGGTCTATCCGTCGGTCAACGCCGAGATTCAGGCAGGACTGGCCAATGCCTACCGCGAGAGCGGATTCCTGCCCGAATGGGCATCGCCCGGGCATCGCGGCTGCATGGTCGGCAACAACTCGGCATCCGTAGTCGCAGATGCGATCCTGAAAGGAGTGACCCCCGCAGAGAATGTAGCCGTGCTCTATGAAGCGATGCTGTCGGGACGCGGCAAAGTCCATCCCGCAGTAAGCTCCACCGGACGGCTCGGACATGAATACTACAATACGCTGGGGTATGTGCCCTACGATGCGGGCATCAACGAGAATGTGGCGCGCACGCTCGAATATGCCTACGACGACTGGTGCATAGCGCAGGTGGCGAAGATGCTCGGCAAGGACGAAGATGCGAAACGGCTGGAAAAGGCGTCGAAGAACTACAAAAACCTTTTCGACCCCGAGGTGAAATTGATGCGCGGCCGCAATGCCGACGGCACGTTCCAACAACCCTTCAGCCCCTATAAGTGGGGAGACGCATATACGGAGGGGAATGCGTGGCACTACACGTGGTCGGTATTCCATGATGTCGAAGGGCTGATCGAACTGATGGGAGGCCGCGAAGGCTTCACGCAGATGCTCGACTCGGTGTTCGTCGTGCCGCCGATCTACGACGACAGCTACTACGGAGTCCGCATCCACGAAATAACAGAGATGCAGGTGGCGAACATGGGTAACTATGCCCACGGAAACCAACCTGCGCAACACATGATTTATCTGTACGACTACTGCGGGCAACCCGCCAAGGCACAATGGTGGGCCCGCGAGGTGATGGACCGGCTCTATTCGCCCAAGCCCGACGGATACTGCGGAGACGAGGACAACGGGCAGACATCGGCATGGTATGTATTCTCGGCCTTGGGATTCTATCCCGTATGTCCCGCCTCGGACGAATACGCAGCAGGATCGCCGCTGTTCAAGAAAGCGACCATCCGCCTCGAAAACGGAAACGACATCGTGATCGAAGCCCCGGAGAACTCTCCGGAAAACAGGTATGTCGGAAAGATGCGAATCAACGGCAAAGTCTCCAAACGACCGTTCATCTGCCATGAAGAACTCCTGAAAGGAACGAAGGTCCGCTTCGAAATGAAAATCAAAAATAAGAAATAATAATATAAGCCAAGAACAAAAATAATACAAGCTCCGATTTTTAATCGAAGTTTGTATTATTTTTTACAATAGATTGGGCATAGATTCGAATGCAAATTAATAAAAGGCATACGATGTCATTAGGTAGCATTTATAGGCAATATTATTTATTCCTGCGGAGGAAGCAACTTACACAATACTGGGTCTTCGCGTAGACGTTGCAGTTCCTTTTCCACGATCTCCGAGGCTTCGGCCTTGATGCGGTCGTAGTTCTGTTTTATCATTTCGTCCATATGGTCGTTCCCCTCCGCATCCGTAAAATTCGTGATCACGGGAATTTTCTCGTAACGGGATGTTTCGACCTTTACCTTTTCGCTGTCCACGACGATTTCGTCGTGGAAAATCTTCTGTTCGATGCGCTCGTCGAAATTGTCGGCTACCGCGCCGACGAACATACCCTGCGTAAGCGTCGAGATTTTCGACGCCGGAATCAAACTATCCAACTGTGTGGATATGGAGGTCGATTTGTCGTTTCGATTGATGGTCATACTTTGCCGCTTCTGGAGTACCTTGCCGAAGCGCTCCGAGAGCGTCTTGGCTGTTTCGCCGACAACCTGTCCCGAAAAGATATTGCCTACGGTGTTCATCACCACGGCGGCTTCCTTATCACCGTAGTCGCGTTTCAACTGCGAAAAATCCTGAAAGCATAGCAGCACGGCAACCTTGTTCGAGCGTGCCGTCGCAATCAGATTGTCGAGGCCCTTGAAGTAGATCGTCGGCAACTCGTCAATGATGATGCCCGATTTAAGCTGTTCCTTCTTATTGATGAGTTTCACAATGCGGGAATTGTACAACCCCAGTAGATATTCTGCCGATCGAGGTTGTTCCCCACGCAGAGGATTTTGGGATCGTCCGGGTTATTGATGTCAAGCGTGGAATCATTGCCCGACATGACCCAATAGAGCTGCGGGCTTATCATGCGCGAAAGAGGAATTTTCGCCGAGGCGATCTGACCTTGTAGCTGGTCCTGCGCTCCGCCGAGCCAAACGTCCATAAAAGGGGACAGGTAGTTTTCAAGTTCGGGATAAGAGGTCAGGATCGGGAAAATATCTTCGTACCGCTTGTTCAGAAACTCGATGGCATGCGGGAAAGAGCAATACCGCCCTTTGTCGTAGATGCGCAGGAACCAGATTACAGCCGCGAAAAGGATGATCGGAGATTCGACGAAGAAATCGCCTTGCTTCTGCACCCATGTCTTATTAAGGTTCAACATGATGGTATAGGCGCTTTCGTAGGCGTCGCTTATATCGGTCATGAAGTCCGGATGGATGGGATTGCAGCGGTGCGAACGCCGTGGGTCATCGAAATTGATAACGTAGAACGTCGGAACTTTCTTGTAACCCTGCTGATGGTTGAGCAGATGGTTGTAGGCTATCTCCGACAGGTCGGGAAATTTATAATCGTAGACGTATTGGGTATAACCTTTCTCGATCTGCTGTTTGATGAACTGGTTGACGACGCAATAGCTCTTTCCGCTACCTGGGCTTCCCATACAGATACAGGCCCTCTGTGGATTTACGACGTTGGCGAATCCGTTGTGCCATTGCTTATTGTAGTAAAACCGTATCGGCAGGTTGATGGAGTATTCGTTCTCAATAAGGCACGTTTCCTGCATGAAGCTCTCGTTCTCGTTATTGAACACGTCATCCATAAGGCCGTTTTTCAGCAGACGGCTCATCCAAACTCCGCCCATCAGTAGGCAGACATATCCGGCCGATAACGTAAGGATGTAGAAACCAGCGCACGCCGCCGCAGGCAAGGGCGCATCGAGCAGCCACCAGTTGAAAAAGAAAAGCACGAGGCCTACCACGAGTGTCACAGTAATCTTGTGCTAAGAGATCTTCTCGTCCTTCACCCCCTGCGTACCGAGGCATGAAAGGGCGAGGAAAACGACGGCGAAAAGTTTGGTGCAGAGGATGCTGCCGAAAAGTTCCGCCGTGCGGTTGAAATTCAGCAAAATTCGGTCCACGACGCCGATGTTTATGCTCCATTCCAAAATCTGTTCGTAACAATACCAATAGATGTGGATCACGACGAACAGAATGCTGAGAGCCCGCATGAAGTCCATGACCTTGGCCAGCCCCCGCAAATCATCTTCCTGCTGCATGCATTTCGTTGTTTATATTCTGTAAAGCGAAAATAATACTTCGAAAGAACTTGAAATATGGCAAATAGAAGCCGTGGCAGTGATTGGCTTTGGTATGGCAGAGGTTAACGCTACATCACATCACATAACATAATGTGATATGACCTTTGAGCATATCCATAACTGTATAGAGTAAGGTGGAAATATTAAAAAACGATAAAATACACCCGCAAAAAAGCACAACAAACAGCAAATATTCAACAAGAAGCTCGTTGGGTTATTTTTTAGTTTTGTATATCCACGTAAAACTATACCTAATGTCTCTTTCCAAATTAGCATTTCTTTGTAGCACCCTATGGACTTTCACGTCCTGTACATCGTTTTCTCCAAGTGTAGACGCGGCACTCGAACAAGCCGGAACAAATCGTTCCGAGTTGGAATACGTTTTGAAATATTATTCCCGTTCCGAGGCAGACAGTCTGAAACTTCGTGCAGCAGAATATCTGATCGTCAATATGCCGGGCCATCAGTGTTTGCACGGCCCTGAAGTAGATTCATATTACCGTGAGATATATCCGATTCTGCATGGGGAAGAACGCGATCCTCAACAACTCATGGCCAAACTCAACCACATAGCAGTGCAGTATCCGATCGTAGACAGTGTTGTCCGATACGATATAGAAGTCGTCACTGCGGATTATTTGATCCATAACATTGAGCAGGCATTCTGACAATGGGAAAGTCATACGGCCAACTATCTGACTTTTGATCAATTCTGCGAATGGCTACTTCCATATAAGGTTGCGGAACAACAACCGCTCGATTACTGGCGTGATACTCTGTCACAGCATTTCACAAAACGCCTGCAAAGTGATTCGCCCAATGACGAAAACTACAACTCCCCTTATTACAAAGCATTTTGGATAAATTATGAAGCCCGCATGGCCGTACGTCCGAATATTCCGCCGAATCTGGCCGAGTATAAGGGATATAAACTCTTCGGAGCTTCATCAATTTATCGGTTGCCATTCGGGGATTGTTTCGACTATACCACGCTTGCTGTCGCCACACTGCGCAGTCATGCCGTACCTGCTGTCTTCGATTACCTGCCGCAATGGGGACGGGGATTTCTCGGCCATTCTTGGTTCGCACTCTTAAATGACAACGGGAATTTCATGTCATCGCCATGGGGTATTGATTCCGATCCTGCCACTGTATTCCATCCATGGGCTCCAATTCCGAAGATATATCGATATTGCTATGCCGCCAATCCATTCCGGCAGGAATATATTAGTCGAGCAAAATACCGTTTGCCACAATTTACCCAATTCCAACAAGATGTGACCGATCAATATATTTCGACAACCGACCCGCAGATTCCTTTATTGGATGTAAATCTGGCAGATGATTATCTGTATATCGCAGCATTCAATAATTTCGGATGGAATGCCATAGACATTGGTAGCCAAAAGAATAACAGGGCTTGTTTTCAGAAGATGGGACGAAAAATGGCATATATAGTCTTCGGATTCGACGGGAGGCAGTTAGTTCCCGCATCGCACCCGTTTACAATTGCGACCAATGGTCAGATCCAGTTCCGAAAAGCTGACACGACTAAACTCGACCGAATATGCATTACGCGGAAGATGCCCAAAGGAGAACATGTAGCGCGGCTTGAAAGCCGACTGGTCGGTGGACGCATACAAGCTTCGGATTACGAAGATTTCCGAGTAGCCGAGACATTATATGTTATTGACAGTACGATCTTTCCGGATTTGGTTCCGCTTCACGCTTCGAAAGCGTACAAGTATTGGCGGATGCTTTCAGCAGACGGCTCTTTCGGTAGTATTTCAGAATTACAGTTTTTCATGTCCGGAAGCGAAATTCCTGCGGCTGGTCGGATTATCGGCACGCCCGGCTACGGTCCAGCATGGGGAATAAACAATGTTTTTGACGGGAGCTGGCTAACATCTTATGACGGTCCGGATGCCGACGGCAACTGGTACGGTATGGCTTTCGACCAACCTGTAACCATAGACCGTTTCCGCTGCGCGCCCCGCACGGATGACAACCTAATACATTCCAGAGATACTTACGAGTTGAAATATTGGGGCGGACAAAATTGGGTGTCTTTGGGAAAACAAATAGCAAAAGAGAAATATTTGGTTTTCGACAAGGTCCCGGCAAACGCCATACTTTGGCTCAGCGACCTCACGCAAGGACGTGAAGAACGAATATTTACCTATGAAAATGAACGGCAAGTGTGGTGGTAAAGTTCTAATAATTCAGTAGCATGAAAAAAATCATTTTTTTATTCTTGACAATCTGCGGCTGTACTAATTGTGTTACAACATATTCTGAACAAGTGGGAATCCATGCGACCAATAGTGCGATAGAAGAGTCCGTTCCTCAAAATATCGCAGGGGCCTATTTCAAACTGACCAACAATCGTTTTGACTTTGGGAAAATCAACAGAACAAAAATTCCGAATATTACAGTTGAAGTTGAATTTACCAATATCGGGAAGGCTCCACTTCTCATCTTAAAAGGAGATGTATCATGTGGGTGTCTATCTGTTGAGTATCCCAAAGAACCGATATTGCCTAATCAAAACGGAAAAGTAATTATTCATGCGGATTTGCGTACCCAGAATGGAACATTCAATAAAACTGTATTCGTTAAGACTAATGCGGAAAATGAAGTGGAATTGATCCGTATTCTCGGCTTTGTCAATTAATATTGGGGCTTAAAACAGGCGATAGATATCCTTCTTTAATAAAGGATTTATAATAGTTTAATTACTCATTCAAAAACCTATTTTTATGAAAAAGAATTTATTTAAGGTCGGTATTACGTTGTGTCTATTTTTATCGGCATGTCAAAATGAGCAACTATATTATAGTTGCGATCCCATAAAAGATCAATGGGTTAAGGCAAATTTAGAAGAAATTGGTAATATGACTTGTGGCGAATGGCTGGATCTGAATATTGATTACGCTAAACCGGCTTATGCTGCGTTGAAACCAGACACAAGATATGAGATTTGGAATCAAAAAATAAATCAGGTTTTAACCTTTGATTGGACAGAGAAAGAACAGACCCATATTGAATCTGTTAAGTATTTTATATCGCATAACAGAGAAATGTTTGAAGATAAAGCAGTAGATGATGATATCATCTACACCAAAGTTTCTACTTTTTTATACAAATGGTATGAGTATGGAAAAGACGAACTTGGATGGAATACTGAATTAATGGCGAGTATTATTACTGATGCGCATCCACTTAAAAATAAAGCAGGTGAATTAGAGGTTAAAATTAATGGAGTCAATACTATTGCAACGAGAAGCGAAACTCGTCTTGATTGCAATTGTAATACCACCTCAATATGGTATGCAGACTGTGAGGCAACTGATTGTAGAGAAACAGCAACTGGTTGTGGCGGATTGACGTTTTTTAGTTGTAATGGCAGACATAGGCCTTAAAAATGGATAAAATTAAAAATTGCCTATACGCATTGGCATGCGCTATTATAATTGAACTTATTACAATTCCCTTAAGGGGATATGTCAGTTACATGGCGTCTGGTGTAGTCGCATATACACTGTATTTCATCTCATTTTTATATTGTGTCACAAAAGAGAAGGCATGGGTTGTACTATGTGCGATGCTTTTAGGCTGGGGCTTTGTCAATTTGCCATTCAGAATATTTTATTGGCCCGAGACATTGATAAGCCTACCTTCGGTATCGATGCATATATTGGGAATATTTACTGGTTATTTGTTCGGAAAAGTAAAAAAATGCAGAACAATCTTTATGGTTATTCCCTCTGTCGTTTTATGTGTTTTGTTTTATACTAAATATGAATTATGGATACATTATGTGAATTTTGGCACATTTTCCGGGCAGGTTGAACAGATAATTGATATTCCAATACTCTTTCAAGATAATGCAGGCAATAATATTTCATTATCAGATTTCAAAGGTAAATATGTCATATTCGATTTTTGGAATTCATCATGCAGTGCATGCATTCGTGCGTTTCCGAATGTCCAAGTTTTATATGAAAAACTCAGTGAAACAAAAACTTTTGAAATCTATTCTGTTTTTTGTTGGATGGCAAAAAGAAATGAGGCATCACAAACCGGAGTTGATATTTTGTTCCAACGTGGTTATAGTTTTCCAATTCTTTCGATGGATATAAATAATCCGATTTTACAAAAAATGAGGATAAACAGTTTTCCCACGGTAATTATATTCGATCCTGATGGTCGGTTAATATTTCGCGGCAATATAGAACACGCAACGGACTATTTGCATCTTTTGATAAAAGATGACAATGGCTAAAAACAACAAATCATGAAAAGTACAACAATCTTATTATCATTATTCATTCTCTTATGATGCAGTATCTCATCGTTTGCCCAAGAACACACCGTCGGCAATCTGAAAATAACTCAGAATCCGAACGGTTCAGTTATCGTAGATGGAATAAATCCCTGTCTGCTCTGTTTTTGGGACACGCGGTGTGGTAATTGCATTGTTGAAATAAAAATCCTGAACCAACTCGCGCGCGAGTTTCCCGGATTGAAGATCGTAGCTGTTACTCCGGAAACATCTCTTTTTGATTAAGGGAGGCTTACTTTAAAAAACGTATCCAACACCTGTTTGCGGGCATTGCGAATAGGAATTATACGCTCTTTTGATTTTTAGCGGACACCAAATAGAATTTTTATTTAGGCAACTATATACTATTTTGCACTAAAAATTGATTTAGTGTAAAATTCGTATTATCTTTGCAATACAAGAAGGCAAAGATATGATTGATACGAATTTCAAATCCCTCTTCGAACTCGTCAGCGCATTCCCAACGGAGCAGAGCTGCATAGACCATCTCGAAAAAATCCGATGGAACGGTAACGTCGTATCACCATACGACGAAACGTCGGTGGTCTATAAATGCTCCAACAACCGTTGCCGATGCAAGAACACCCACAAAACATTCAACGTAAAAACAGGGACCTTGTTTGAAAGCACCAACATTGAACTCCGAAAGTGGTTCATGGCAATATGGTTGGAAACATCGCATAAAAAAGGGATATCGTCGTTACAACTCGCAAGGGACATCAACGTAACACAAAAAACTGCATGGTTCATGCTCCAGCGGATACGTAAGTGCTTCGGAAGTGAAAACGACGGCGAGCTGAAAAACGAGGTAGAAATAGATGAAACATTCGTCAGCGGCAAAAACAAAAACCGACATGCGAATAAAAAGGTCAAGAACTCACAAGGACGTAGCTTCAAAGACAAGACTCCGGTAATCGGGATGCTGGAGCGAAAAGGAAGAGTCGTAGCCCGCAAGATAGCATCGACCGCCGTAGAGCACATAACCCCGGAGGTCACAAAGAATGTACACCACGAGGCGAAAGTAATAACAGACGAGTGGTGCGGGTACAAGCAAGTAAGCCGAATCTATGATCATGCATTCGTCAAACACAACGAAGGCGAATACGTAAACGGTAAAATATACACCAACACGATAGAGGGATTCTGGGGCCTGCTAAAACGGGGAATCGTAGGCATATATCACTCGATATCCCGAAAGCACCTACAACTATATGTCAACGAATTCGTGTTCAGGTACAACACCCGACACATTTCCGAATACGAAAGATTTAAGCTATTTTTGCAAAACATGAACAACCGATTACGGTACAAAGAACTCATCTATGGATAAACCTGCAAACATACCGGACGATTTCTTCAACGCCACGAAAATCTGTAAAATATTCAAAAAAGAATTCAAAACGTACTATGTACGCACAGAATCCAAAAAACTATTCCAAGAAATACGGGACAAGTTCCACGTAAAGAATAAAGAGATCATCCGACAGATAGGAACGAACGTATGGGTACATCCAATAATTGCAATCAATATGGCACAATGGGCATCACCTAAAATCGCAGTCGAAATTGCGCAGCAAAAAACAGACCCCATAACTATATTAAAAAAGGTGGCCGAGGCGGCAGAACCTAAGCAAGAACCGTTGCAAATGAGCGAATTCGACATGCGGCTAAAAAAGGCATTGGAATTCAACCCAAGAAAATAATTTGAAAAAAGAGGAGAAATCTCTATATTTGTCAACGAACATATAAAAACTAAAGAATAAGGAACAAACCAAAAGATTCAAAACATATTAGTATAAAGCGTTAAACTTTATTTGTGCTCTTGAAACTTGGCCGTTTTTTGCAACACACGAATAAAGCAAATGCCTGCAATGCTGCTGTGGCAATATGTAGGCTTTGTTTAATTGTTTGTGTTGCGGGTTGGCCAAGACCTCAAGAGCAAATAAGGAAACAAGGTCTACATTTTTTATACCCACACCGCAATGCAAACAAAACCCATTGAAACACGAGTCACGAAGCACGCAAGACCTCCATAGAGATGCAGACAGCACTACACATCCTAAAGAAAACAAATGTAATTGTAATCAATAAAATTGTGATAATTATGAAACTCTGCCCATATTGTAAAAGCGAGATCAACTCCTCAGCATCGGTATGCCCATACTGTCATTCAAAAATTAACAGTGCTATAACCATATCGGATATAGCATGGCTGATAAAAGCCCCATTTGCTATCATAGCATGGTGCTGTAAACCGAGTAGATTGAAATGGATCATTAGAATAGTCGTATGCCTCCTCGCAGCATTATATGTTTTGGAAAAATGTGCACCAACAGGACAAATCCCACATATACAGTAACGACGAAACGATTGAAAAAGAACGCAGCACAATTAATATGAAAACAAAGCAAGGATTTGTATATGTTTTATCAAACCCATCGATGCCAAATCTGGTAAAGATCGGCGTGACCAATAACGTAAAAGAACGAATCAAGAATCTATCCCGTGGAACGGCAATCCCAACCCCATTTGAAGTAGAATATGAATGTATGATGGAAGACTGCTACAAAGTAGAGAAAGCACTACAAGCCGCATTTGCACCGTACAGAGTGAATGAAAATCGGGAGTTTTTCAAAGTCAAAACAACACAGGTGACTGCTGTACTCCAACTCGTCCAAACGAAGAACACAACCGAGGAAGCAACCGCTGACCAAACTGAAGCAAAGCGAAATCCCCGGTTTAAGTTCATAGACATGAAAATCCCTATAGGAGCTGATCTGATTTTTACACAAGACAATGAAATCAAAGCAACCGTGGCCGAGAATAATAATATCACCTACAACGGCAAAGAATGGTCACTATCGGCACTCACACGTGAACTCATAGGATACATTGTCCGACCACTCCAGTATTGGATGTATAACGACAAAAACCTACTCGAGGTCTACAGAGAAACATACATCCAAAAGTAAAAAACCGTAGTAAAGTAGAAAGGCTGACATGTATATGTCAGCCTTTTGGCATGTTTTATTATACTAAACTGTCAATATGGCAGAAAAAAGCATTGGTACGGAGGTTGTTGAAGTAATCAACAGTCTGATTATCAAACAAAATAATAAATCTAATTTTTATGTTACAAATTTTGACATCCGAAGATGGTGTAACAGATTACACCATCTTCACGATGGCCCGACTCAACAGCTCGGGCGGTATCGCTTCGATTAGCGGAGCACCTCGTAAGTGTAAGAAAATAATTCTCCACAAGAAGGAACTCGCACCTCCGGGGCAATCCGGAAAGGAAGACCGCTAAATCGGGCGGCGTAAAAGGGAGGCGTCTAATGAGAGTTAGACACCTCCCAATTTTTATCTCCATACCAATGCAACTATATATACGTAAAGCCTCTGAAAATTTTAGTTGGTGTAAAATAGTATGTAGTTATCATTAATTATTATGTCCAGTCTGCTATATCGGCCTTGAAGTTTGGAAACAAGCAGTTGTATCGTAGGCGCAGCCGGCCGATCATCTCCTTCATGAATCCGAACAGTGTATCGGCACCCTCCGGGGCCGAATAATCCACCAGAATGTCGGTATACGTATAGGTTCTCAGCTCCTGCTCGTAAGAAGCGATGATCCGGTTCAGCCGGTCGGTATCCCCGGCGACGCGGTCTTGCAGCACGGCGAGGTAGTTTTTACGCCCTTCATCGGAGCCCGGCGGGATGAGAATGCCCCCCCCCGAGCGTTCGTCCCACTCCGAGGGGAAGAGTTTGTAGCCGGTGCGGATGCGGTGGGACCGGCGGTTGTGGATAATCCAGTAGAACAGGGTGCCCTCCTTGCCACGACGGTCGAGGGCCGGAATTTAGGTTTTACGGTTGCCGTATTGCTATCACTATCTTTGAATTATCTTATCAATAATAGGGCAATCTAAGCTAAAACAAGAATCATGAACCCAAAATCAATGTAATATATTTCATCATTAAAATCTGTCTATTGTTCATCGATCTTCTATTTTGATATTGAAAGTAGTAAGACCCGAGGCTCGGGAGTCCCAGCTTTTGCGACGCTCAGAATTATATGGTAATCAAATAAGTACCTATTTTATGATTGAAGTTGATAATGGCTTTATTTCAGTTGATTATATGGTAAATATCACTGGTAACGAGTGAAGTCGCTTGTTTTGACAAGTGTCTTTTATCATGCAAGAGCCCTAAAAATCCACAGTTCTTTCCTCCATAGGCTCATCCCCTTGGAAGCCGAGGGGGGGGGCCATCGTGAGGTTTGTATGATTATCCCCTAATCAGCCCCACCTTTCTTCCATTATTTTATAATATAAAATTATATTATTTTTTTGTAAAATACAAAATAGTTTTTATATTTGCGATAACTCAAAGTTAAATAGTCAAAGAAAATGAGAAAACCTTTCTGTTTGACATTCTATGCGCTAATGCTCGCTCTCGCCAATCTTCATGCCCAAGAAACGCCGCGACCCAATCCCGATCTTCTCGCAATGATTGAAGCATCGGGTAATTTTGCACCAATGTTTCCATTCCAGCCGACCCACAATGCGCCGGAGAATATCACAAATGTCGGAACTTGGACCGCTGCGGGCCGGAGTGTGGGACCAAAGGGTTTCATAGCTCCGGCCGGAGAATTTTTCGTCGACGAAACCGGTTGGCCCATTCGCTTTATCGGCACTAACATAGGTATGACGGGATGCTTCCCCGACCATGCCTCCGCAGATAAATTGGCCGAGGAACTCACCCGTTACGGAATAAACATCGTGCGTATGCACTATGTCAGCCACAGAACGCCAAAAGAAGGCTATCCGGTTTTCGACTCTTTTATTGAACCAGTGCAGTTAGAACGTTTTGACTATCTCTTTGCGAAGCTGAAAGAGAAAGGTATCTACGTCTATTTCCAGTTGAATATTGCAAGAAAGTTCGGATGGTTGAACGGATTTGTGAATGCGAACCTGCTTCCTTATTATAAAAATGGCATTGATAACGTCAATGAGAGGATGATCGAACTTCAGAAAAGATTCCACAGCGAGATCCTCAATCATGTAAACCCCTATACCGGCATTGCCTATAAGGATGATGCATCGATCGGCATGATGGAGCTTGCCAACGAAAATTCGATCGTCTATTCGTGGTTCTCTCCCAAACATAAGTTCACGGCTCTCGTCGAGCCCTACAAGAGTGAAATGATCGAGAAGTGGAACGGCTGGCTTCTCGATAAGTACGGCGATACGGAGACTTTGAAAAAAGCATGGGCAGAAGGAACCGAAGCCGATGTGGCTCAAATTCTGCCCAGGTCGAAGAGTCTCAAGAAAGGAAATGTCGATTGGCCCTACAAGTATAATTGGTCTCTGTTTCCGCAGCGCGCAAATGATTTCACCGAGTTTTTGGCACTATTGGAGTCCGGATATTTCACGGGGCTGTACGACAATATGAAGGCGAATCTGAAAATCCGGCAGCCGGTGACCGGTACGCAGCTGGGATACGGATTCAACCGAGTTCAGGCCGCAATGGATTATTGCGATATTCACGGTTATTGGTGCCATCCTGCGTTTCCTGGCGGCAAGTGGGACACAACCCATTGGAATCTGAGAAACGGCTCTGTGGTCAACAGCTACGGACATCCGGGTAATACCTTTACCAAACTGGCGCAAGCGCGTATTCTCGGCAAGCCATTTACAGTCAGCGAATATGACCATCCGAACCTCAATTTCTATTGCGCCGAAGGTAATGTGATGCTGGCCGCTATGGGGGCATTCCAGAACTGGTCGGCACTCATGCAGTTCGCATGGATACTCGATACGGACTATGAGAGGGAGTACATTTGTCCTATGTTCGATATGTGTTCCGCCCCCCAGAAACTCGTCCACTTCCCAGCCTGTTGGGCTATGTTCGTGCGGGGCGACGTGAGAAGCGGCGACGACCGTCTGGTTTTCGCTTTTCCGTCGAAAGAGGAGAGCGATATACTGAAAGTGGCGAAAAGGCAGGCGGCAGATGCTCCCGGACGACATGGTTCGGACCTTCTGAACAGCCTCCCGTTAGCCGTAAAGTCGGGGACCCGGATCGAGGAGTATCCCGATCTCTTTTCAGGCGAGGGCCGTACCGTGATTCGAAGCGAGGAGGACGTGCCGTCGTCGATAAAAGATGCCTATACAAATAAATTGATGCAGAGCAGCACGGGTGAGCTTACGTGGAACTGGCAGGAAAAGGATGCGGGATTCTTCATGGTAGACACCCGGAATACCAAAATTTTCTCGGGATTTGTAAAGGGGCGCACCTTCATGTATCGGGGGATGCGACTTATTCCGGGCAGGACAAGGCTTGACTGGCTGACTTTGTCGTTGACCCTTGCATCGCCGATAGGCGAATCCGCTCCGGGTAATTTGCTGCGGCCTGGATGCTACCTGCTTGCCGCAACGGGTCTTGTCCACAACACCGATGCGAAGATCGTCGGACTTGACACTCCGGGCAAAATTTCCTGTTCCGAACCTGACGGCGGAAGATTGGGTACGGCTCCTGTACTGTGTGAGGGAATTGAGGCGCGGCTCGCTTTCGCCGGTCTCGGCGGAAAGGTAACGTGTTATGCTTTGGATTCGGAAGGGAAACGTACCGAAGAGGTTTCTGTCATTGAAAACGAATCCGGAGAAGCTGTCCTTGAAATCAATCCGAAGTACAAGACCTTGTGGTACGAGGTGATAGTAGAAGAACGCAACCAAACCAAACAATAACCATGAATCACAAACAAACTATTGCAGTTATCTGCTTGTTGTCGATCTGTTTACGCACACAGGTTTCCGCCAAGGTGGTAGTGACGGATTCTCTTTGTGTCGGAAAAACAGTTGCGATGAGTCCGGCAGAACTGATCAGAGGAGAGGTTTCCGGTGCAAGGGTCTCGTCTATCGACGGTAACCCCAATGGAGCCTTCAATGTCAACATCCGAGGCCTCAATACGCTGCGAGGCGATTCACAGCCGCTGTGGATTGTAGACGGAGCGGTAATCGGATCATCTGTGAACCACAATTTGAATGCTTTCTATCTCAATGGCGGTTTTACCACAAAAGGGGATGTCTTTCCTGACTATTCCGGACAGAGCTATACCTCTCCTGTCAGTAGCTTCGGGTGGCTCAATCCCGGTGACATTGCGTCGATAGAGGTCATCAAGGACCTATCGGCAACCGCGTTGTACGGTATGTCAGGAGCCAATGGCGTCATCGTTATCAAGACGAGACGGACCTCTTCAATTGCCCGTAACATTTGGCTTTCGTCGCATGTCGGCGTCGATTTCTCCTCCGAAAAGGGGGATGCTTTCAGAACCGGCGTCAACCATATGCACAAGTTAGGCGTCAACGGCTCGATCGGAAATAATTCCTACTATAATATATCGGGCTTTTTGCATCAGAACAACGCGGCCGTAAAATGCACCAATTCAATTGTCGGCGGATTGGCAGCCAATTTTGAGACGATGGCCAACAAAGTCTTCAAATTCGGTCTTAACACGAACTTGAGCTACGGTAAACTGCTCTCAACCGGCGGCGCTAACTATATCGGGGCACCTTCCACGATGATAAGTGCACGCTATCCCGACCTATTTCCCGACGATAAGGTCGCAGGATGGTTGGATTCCTATGACGATGAGGTTTTGGATTACCGTGTTGTCAACTCCGTGTGGTTGCAGGTCGATATCATTCACGGTCTCAATCTCAGAATGACGGGAGGCATGGACTACCAAAATCAGTCGCGTTACATCTGGTTTGGCGACGGCACCTCTTTTGGCAAGGATTTTTCAGGCGCTGCCGGCATTCTCAATAATTTCCTTTTCGCGTATAATGCCAAGGGAGAACTCAACTTTAACAGGAATTTTGCCGTGAAGCACCGCCTTAAAGCATCTCTCGCTTTCGACTTGAAAGGCAACATGGATAAGACCAATGCCATGTGTGGCACTGATTTCGATCTGCCTTTCTTAAGAGGTAAGGGGCTGTCGGCTTCGGCGAGTCAGCACGCCATCCGGAGATTCGACCGTAAGTACAGCCAGTGGGGCGCCTACGCATACGTCGGTTACGACTTTGACGGTTATGCCGGGATCAGCGCTGCGGCGCGTTTCGACAAGACCGGCCGGTTCGAGAGCAATCCGACATTTTTCCCCGCAGTCGATGCTTATGTGGATTTCAAGAGACTTCTGCTCGCGAACAACAAAGCCGTGTCCTCATTGAAGATCATCGGAGGATATGGTGAGGCAGGGCATGAAACGGTTTTACCGTACGAGTTCCTTGCAAACTATATTTCCAATGTTCCGGAGGTTGAAACCGGTACGGAACTCTATTTTGACGGCATTAACCGTCTTATCAGCAAGGAGTATAACGTAGGGTTCAACATCGGATTTATGAACGACCGGTTCAATCTTGCGCTCAAGTATTACGACAAGAAGACCAACGACAACTTCAATATCTGCAATTTCGGGAAAGTATTGGCAGGTTTGTGGGTCGAAACCGCCAACTGGTCTGTTTTGGAGGAGAGATGCTCCACCATTGAGAACAAGGGCTTCGAAATCGACGTCGATTTCCGTATTATCCAGCACAGAAACGTGGTATGGACACTCTATGCCAATGCTTCGTTCAACACCAACAGCGTCGCCTCACTCCACGAGCTGGACCGCCACACGCCCGGTCTTACGAATGGCATGTATACAGCTGCAAACGAGGAAGGGAAATCGGTATCCCAGGCATATGGCCACAAATTGAACAAGAAAGGAGAAGCGGCATCTGCCGACCTCGACATTCTTGGCAACACCCTTCCGGAATATGCCGGAGGGCTTGGAACCACGCTCCGCTTGTACGGTCTTACCGTCGATGCCAGATTCTCTGCCGCCGGCGGATTCAATATCATCAATGCCAACAAGCTGGTTGAAAATGGGCATGATTATATCTCTTCCGACGACTTGGAAAAGGGCGATTACCTCCGGCTCGACTGTCTGTGTTTCTCTTACGACATTCCTGTCAGAGCCAAATGGATCAAGGATTTCAAGGTAAATCTCGCGATCCGAAACCTCTTTACCATTTCCGGATACAGCGGTTGGAATCCCGATGTCAACAGCTTTGGAGTGACGGCACGGGGCAACGGCGTCGACTATGGCTCTTTCCCTCTTATCCGTTCTGTCGCTCTTGGCGTAAGCCTCAAATTTTAATAGCCAATGACCATGAAAAATATAATACATCATATATATGCCTGCATCCTGACAGGATTACTCTTCATTTCAGGAGAAGCCTTCGCCCAGAACAGCATAACCGTCAAAGGGACTGTCAAGGATTCCAACGGAGAGCCTATCATCGGTTCAACCGTAATGGTCGATGGCAGCAATACGGGTGTTGTAACCGATAAAGAGGGGAAATATTCCATAACCTTCAGGCCCAAAGCGGGAAAAACTTCGAAACTCGTTTTTTCCAGTATCTCATACATCACTCAATCCGTTGAGGTGGGAAATCGTACCGTCATCAATATCGTCCTCGAAGAGGACAGCAAGCAGCTTGACGAGGTTATCGTAGTCGGTTACGGAGCTATGCGAAAAAGCGACATCACGGGTTCGGTAACTTCGGTGAAGATCGACGAGAACCGGGCTTCGCAAGTCTCCTCGATCGACCAACTCCTTCAAGGGCAAGCCGCCGGCGTGCAGGTCGTATCGAATAGTGCGGCTCCGGACAGCGGAGTAAGTGTCACGATCCGCGGCGCAAGTTCGTTCAACTCCTCGTCGCAGCCTCTTTATGTTGTGGACGGCATCATTATGAATACCAACGGATCAATCTCCGTAGGCTCGCATGGCGGCGGCGATTCCGGCGTGTCTGAAGCCAATAACGGTTTGATGGGAATCAATCCTCAGGACATCGCTTCGATGGAGATTCTCAAAGATGCATCTGCGACTGCGATCTATGGCTCGCAGGGCGCCAACGGCGTGATCCTCATCACGACGAAGTCGGCCAGCCGGGAAAAACCGATTATAACATTCTCCAGCGGCGTGAGCATCAGCAATATATACAAAAAGTTCGACTTGATGGATGCCGACGATTATGTGAAGTATCTTGATCTCAAGGGTGTTGATCCCAGCTCGACACTCTATACTGTCTTTACGGACAAGGTGGACAACGGCACCTATACTCCGGTGGATTGGCAGGATTACTCGACTCGCACGAGTATAACGCAGCGCTACTATCTTACAATTGCGGGGCGGCCCCATAATACGGATTACCGTTTCTCAATCGGTTACTACGATAACGAGGGTGTCATCAAAGGTACGGGATACGAGAATCTGACTCTTCGCCTCAATCTCGACAGGACTATCGGCAAGTTCAAAATCGGAACCCGAACCTCTTTCTCCTATCTCAAATCCTATATGACCCAGGGTGCAGGTGCGACCATTGCGCAAACTCCGGCCTCTTCGATGGTGCTGAGCATGCTTATGACAAGGCCTTTGCGCCATATCGTTGAATATGACGATGAGGGTACGGAGATCAATGATGACGGAGCCCCTGTTACCGGCCCCGACAGATGGCTCAGCGATTACCAGAGTGAGAGGACCGAGATGCGTGTTACTCCGAGCCTGTACGGACAGTATGAGATTCTACCATGGCTTACTTTCAAAACCACCCTCGGCGCTGACTTCCGAACCAACGAACGCCTGATGTTCAAATCAAGCAGAATCAACACGCAGGCAACAGGTTCGAACGGAGCCGTCACCCATGTTGATCTCCTTAATTTGAATTGGGACAACCTTCTGATCGTTAACAAAAAATTCGGGAAGCATTTCATTTCCGGCACTTTGGGACAATCGGCCTCGCAAGCCATTACCAGAACGCAAAGCATCGAGGGGACGAATGTCGATCAGTGGAAAGGCATGTCCTCCACGCTCAATTCGGCTCCCTATACATGGTTCGGATATGGAGAGTCGTACAATCAGTTGATGTCTTTCTTCGCCCGAGCCGTATACAATTATGACGAAAGGTATATCCTTACCGCAACCTATCGTTTCGACGGCTCATCGAAATTTGCCGCCGGAAACAAGTGGGCGCAGTTCCCTTCGCTGGCCTTCGCCTGGCGTCTGAGCGAAGAGAAATGGTTCCATATCCCTGCCGTTTCGTCGGCAAAACTTCGTCTGGGGTGGGGAATGGTCGGCAATCAGGGAATTCCGTCGTATCAAACGATTAAAAGATATTCTACCAGTGCGGTGTCGACACATGACAACGATACGCACAAACTGATTTCGCTCGCTTCGCTCAATCTTCCGTCCAGGGATCTGAAATGGGAAACCACTTCGCAATATAATGTGGGGTTGGATTTAAGCCTTTTCGACGGTCGTCTCTCTTTTACTGCCGACGCATATTACAAAAAGACGGAGGACCTTCTCCAGACCAAGATACTTGCGGGATCGGCCGGAGTTACGAATCCTTATGTGAACATGGGGGCCATTGAGAACAAGGGCTTCGAAGTCACTCTTGACGCCGTGATTCTTGACAAGAAAAATATTGGATGGACAATTGGTGGAAACTTTTCCTTAAACCGCAACAAGATTCTTTCGATAGATCCGAGTGGAACGAACAAGGCGAAGATGTACGTCTACCCTGATCAGCCGATACAGGAGGTGGAGTATTTCTCGGGAAACTTGCTCTCGCAAGCAGCCGTCTGCCATGATTACATCAATGTTTTTATCGTTGGACAGCCGATGTGCCTCTTCTATGCAATGCCGACCGACGGGCTTGTTCCCGCCGGAAAAACCGGCGTCCCGCTCACTGACGGTGAGGTGCGTGGTGAGGGTTCCGTCAACTTTGTCGACACAAACAAGGACGGGGTAATAACCTCCGATGACAGAGTCGTTGTAGGCGATCCCAATCCCGATTTCACCTACGGTTTCAATACAGCATTTCATTACAAGAACTTTTCACTTTCTGCGTCGTTCATCGGTTCGTATGGCAATGACGTCTACAACCAGCAGCTGGCCGCCCTCAGCGACCTGTCGACCAACAGCCAAAACAGGCTCCGGGCTGCGGTGTTCGAGGCATGGAGCCCTGAAAATCCGAATGCCAGATTTCCGGCAGTTTCGGCTTATAGAACGACCGATATGAGTTGGTGTACGGATCGTTTCGTCGAGGACGGTTCCTATCTTCGACTGGCCAATCTCTCTCTTGCGTACAATATTAAAATCAAAAACAAACGCTCTATACTCAAGAACATATATGTGGGCGTTTCAGCAAAGAACCTCTTTTGCTGGACCAACTATTCCGGCTATGATCCCGATGTGAATATCTACGGAAATGTTCTCAGATACGGTATCGACATGGGAGCTTATCCCGCAGCACGCACTTACATGTTTGACCTTAAGCTAACATTTTAACTATGAAAAGCATAATAAAATACACATCCGTCTTTCTGAGCGTATTCCTGGTGAGTTGCGTGGATTTTCTCGAAGAGAAAATAACGACTTCGTACGACGGTTCCGTGATGGTTTCCTCGCCGGAGGCGCTTGAAGCCAATGTTCTCGGCATCCACAGACAGCTCGCCTCCAGCGGGTTCAAATCGGGTACTTTCTGCGAGTGGCTGGCCCCAGCCTCGGGCCTCGCACATTGGAGCAATACCAGTGCACTGACCAATCCGCTCGAAAGATGGGCATGCTGCCTGAAGTTCACCCGATTCTCGCAGCATCCCGAAGCCTACGACTCCTTTACGAGCTTTTACAGGTCGATCTATCTCTGTAACTCGCTTCTCGCAGCGATGCAGTCAAGCCCGGTGGATGACGCTTACAAGAAAGAGATCGAGGGCGAAGTCTATTTCCTGAGAGCGATGGCATATTTCTATTTGGTGCGCCTTTACGGCGATGTTACGCTTCATACCGAAGCCCCTACGTCGTTAAGCGAGGTTTATGGTCCCAGAGCGGATTTTTGGGTCGTATATTGCCAGATTATCAAGGATCTCAATCTTGCCGTGACTCAAATGCGCGATTGGAACAGAATGGTCGAAATCGCGGGAGGCAATGCTTCCGGCAGAGTTTGCAACTATGCGGCCATAGCCTGCCGTTCCCTTGTTTATCTCACTATCGGAACTCTCCTTGCCCATCCGGATGACAATTTTTGGGTCAATCGTACTCCTGATTTTTCGGAGATCGAAATTGCCGATGCCGGAGACGCTTTCCGGAAGGCTCTTTCCGATGCAGAAGATGTGATCGATCATGGTCCGTTCGAACTTTGTCCCGACTATCGGCAGTTGTTCCGATGGACCGAGGCCGGAGATTGGCAGCTCAAAGAGCGCATTTGGGTCATGCCTCGCTCTCCGGAAGCGGGTGACGCGGAGAGCGGACTGACTATGTGGGCTTTGCCCAATCGTTATATGGGAACCTCCAACGTGGATAATTTCGGACGTTGTCGCCCCGATCGCTGGTTCTTCCAGAGGTGGTGCGAAGATTACGGCGGGCAAAAAGGTACCGGCTCCTATAATAAAAACGTCTATGTCAGCTGTTCCGATCCCCGGTTGAGTGTCAATCTGATCTATAATTCCTATCCCGGACAAAACAAGACTCTCTACAACTGTTATCCTGCGGACAATCGGATTTTCCCCGGCAATGAGACCATGATGAAACACTACGGACTCCCGTATTACAAGAAATATTACGATCCGACCTACGACAACAGCGTTGGCAATGCAGATCTCTACGTGATGCGTCTGGCGGAGGTTTATCTGATTGCCGCTGAATCTTGTGCGAATTTATGCGAGTCTGCTTCGGATGCTTACGGAACGAAGGCCATCGACTATGTGAACGTAATTCTCGAACGTGCCCGCAATTCCGTCGACGGAGAACCTGCCGCAGAGCCTCAGGCTTGGACAGCTTCGAAGTTCAACAACTCTAAAGAAGGACTCGTCAACGCCATCTTTTGGGAGAGATGTTACGAGATGCCTTTCGAACACCATGAATATTTCGATACCCATCGTATGGGAGCGCGATGGCTTGCCGAGAACATTGCCAAACCTAAAAACGCATTCCTTTATCTCAACGAACAGGAGGACTACACCAAGGATGGAATCGATTATAGCGGCTATCGTACGATCTATTATGGTCGGGATTTCAGGTACGACGAGGATTGGACCCTTGTACGCAAAGGATTGATCAGTTCTTATCCCTACGATGAACTTATATATAACACCAGTTTGGATGTGAATAAGTCCGATCCGAATCTCGGACAGAATCCTGCGGAAGTATATTGGAGATAACGTTTATGATATGAAAAAATTATTTTTTGCTTTTTGTTTTCTGGTAGTTTCGCCGCTGCTGATTGCTGCGAACATCGAGGGGCCTTTCCTCATCCTTTCGACTCCATACCATGCCGACGGGACAATCGATTATCCGAGTTTGATCAAGGAGGCGCGCTTCGCCGCCCAATGGAATACGGCCGGAGTGATATGGCCTCAATCGAATGATTCAATTGACCTTTTGACAAAAGAGGAACGTTTTGCCGGTATGGCGGCTTTAGTCGGGGAGTGGCGAAAAAATCCCATGAAGACCGTTCTTGCTCTCGGGGTCAACGGAGACGATATCGAGGAGATGCTCGTCTTTGCCCGTGAGGCCGAGAGACTTGCAGCCGAATCGGGCGTCGATATCGTCCTTGCGGCTCGTCCTCCCTATTATGGCACCACCGAAGCAGACCAGCAGGCCTATTTCGATGCACTAGCTAAGGTGGCCAAGAGACCTGTCATTATCCAGACATACGTAAACGACGCTTGTCCGACGCCGAGTGTCGACCTTCTTGTAGGACTTGCCCGAAAGTATCCCGACATCTATGGCTTGATCAAGGAGGAGTCCAACAAATTGGAGGCCAACGCCCGGCAGCAGAGTGAGCTTGAAGCCCGCGATGCGATTAAAACCGTATTCTCGGCATGGGGCGGGTGGCAATGGCTTTACCAGCAGCGTCAGATCGGTACGGCCGGCCTCATCTCGGAGAGAGTCGCTTATGCTCCGATCGTCTCAATGATCTGGAAGTCGATGAAAGAGGAGGATAAAAAAGGACGTCTCACCGAAGCATATGCGCTTTATCGTCTTTTGATAGACCAAAGGTTCCTGCCCTACGACAGTCTTCGCGGCTATTCGCTCTATTACCTCGTGCGCCTCGGACTGTTCAACAATATGTTATCCAGAACCTATGCGATGGAACCCGATGGTGCGAATGGGACATACACGAAAGAAAATAAATCGAAGTGGGTGCTTAGTGACATCGAACTTACCGGGATTCAGAAAGCTGAACTCGACAAATGCTATGACGATATGATGAAATTCGTAAAGAAATACTACCGATAATGAAAGAGATTGAATTTGGCGGCAAGCTTGTCGTAGTGACAGGCGCCGCAAGCGGAATGGGGCTTTATGCGTCGAAAGAATTTGTACGGCTCGGCGCAAAGGTCATCATGTGTGACATCAACGAAGCGATGCTGAAAACGGAGGCCAAAGCCATCGGCGGGGCCGCGATCCCCATGAAGGGGGATGTCCGCGATTTTGGCTATGCAATGGAGGTTGCCGCCGAGGCTGAAAAACAGGGAGGTGCCGATTATCTTGTGGTGTGTGCCGGAGGATACGAGGCCCGTTGCCTGAACAGCATGGTTCCCTTTTACGAACAGCCAATAGAGGTGATCGACTGGGGACTCGACGTAAACCTCAAAGGACCCGTCTATTTTTCGAGAGCGCTGATGCCTCAAATGGTTGCGAAGCAGTTCGGCGTCATCGTCATTCTCGGGTCCGTGACCGGGTTCGAGGGCGACGGCATAGGTGCAATGTACGGCACCGCCAAATCGGGCCTTTTCAACTTCGTCAAGGGACTTGCCATCGCAGGGGCCCCTCATGGAGTGAGGGCGCTCTGCGTCACTCCCGGCCCCGTACTCTCGCGTGCGGCCATGTCCGGAATGCCTACGCTTCTGGGCCGTGCCGCCGAGCTTGACGAACTTGTGGATGTAATCCTCTTCATGTGCAGCGAAAACGCTTCGTTCATCACAGGCTCCAATCATGTGGTCGATGGCGGACGTCTATGTATGTATCAAAAAACTTACTAATACTCCTTGAAAATGAACATTCTGTTAGCAACTATGTTGGCTGCGACGATGCATACTCCGGGCGTTGTGATTGACGACAGCCCTACCAGAGTACAGACCGACATCAAGATCAATATGGAGATCATGGGTACTCTGCGGCCGAAATCCGTATCGGAAATCTCCTCGTCGCGCTGGACGCTCGACTGCGGCGGCATGGATCGTGAACATGCCGATTGGCGGACTGTTCGCGGTTATGTCGCCCCTCTGGGCATCGCACGTATCCGTCAGCAGGCGGGATGGGCCCGCTGCGAAAAAGACCCCGGAATGTATGATTTCGCATGGCTCGATCAGTGTGTGCTGGATGCCAAAAGAATGGGCGTGGACGTGTGGATGGAACTCAGCTACGGTAATCCCGCCTATGAGGGTGGCGGAGGACGCCATCTTAACGCCGGGTTCCCCTCTTCCGAAGAGGGCCTTGCCGCCTGGGACAGATGGGTTCAGGCAATAGCAGAACATTACAAAGGCGTGGTAATCGACTGGTGCATTTGGAACGAACCCAACGGTAAGACTTCGGGCAACACCATAGAGCAGGCGACGGACTTTGCCGTCCGCACAGCCGAAATTCTGCGCAGTATCATCCCCAATGCCAGGATTGCGGCATTCGCCTTGACAGAGGCTGATCCGAAGTGGATCGAACCCTTTGTCAAAGAGCTTGAAAAACGGGGTAAAGCCTATCTTTTTAACACCATAGCCTACCATCACTATAAACACAATCCTGATACGGGATATGAGGAAGTCGAGGAAAGCCGCAGGATTGTGGCCCGACACACTCCGAATATAAAGCTCATGCAGGGAGAGGGCGGCACTCAAAGCGAATGGTGTCGGAACGGTGCTCTTTCGAATGTATTTTGGACCGAGCTAACTCAAGCCAAGTATGATTTGCGCCGATCGCTCGGCGATCTGGGGCACGGTGACGATACCGAGGTGTTCCATCTTTGCGATCTCGAATACAGAGCCGTGAAGCAGCACTACGGATTGCTTCGATATGGCCTTTTGAAGACTGCGGGGCAAGCCGACGGCTTCCGTGTGCTCAAAGTGAAGACAGCATACTATGCAATTCAAAATGCAGTGTCGGTCTTTAACGATGCTTTGGAATGCCTCTCTCCCGAGCGGGTCGGCTCTACGCTCCAAGGGGTGGAAAATTGTGTCGTTTATGACTGGAAAGATCGTGAGACAGATACACCGGTCGTTGTTTTCTGGAATGCTTCCGCCATGCCTTCCAATGACAATATTACCAGGCAGGCAACCGTATCGGTGACAGGGAATCCGATTCAAAATCCCGTTTGGGTCGATTTGCTTACGGGTAATGTATACAAGATAGATGAGTCACATATTGAGCGTTCCAAAGGAAGAACCACTTACTCCGTTCCCGTATATGATTCGCCGGCATTCATTACCTCTCAGGATATTCTGACTCTTGATAAGTCGTGGTTTGTCCGCGAGGGTAAAAACATGAAGAGATACCATTGAGCGCTATGAAAAAGTTTCATAAAGGCAAAATGTATAAGTGGGAGGTATTATTCCTGCTGTGGATGGCTTACCTGCTGAATCAGGGAGACCGTCAGGTATTCAATACCGTTTTACCCGCCATACGGGATGCTCTGAACCTGACGGATACATCCGTTGGCCTTATCGCCACTATATTCAATCTTGCCTTTGCGGTTGTGGTGCCGATCGGAGGATGGATGGGCGACCGCTTCTCGCGCAAATTCGTCGTTACGTTCAGCGTTCTGTTTTTCAGCCTTGCAACTATGTTTACGGGCTATGCCAACAGTTTCGTGATGCTGATACTGTTGCGTTCTATCGCCACGGGCGGAGGCGAAGCCCTTTTCGGCCCTTCCAACTATTCGATACTTGCTCAGTATCATACCGATACCCGAGCTCGTGCGATGTCGATTCATCAGACTGCTTATTATGTCGGCGTCATTCTGGCAGGCTGGCTGGCCGGTTTGATCGCCGATAAATTGGGATGGCAATATTCTTTCCTCATTTTCGGCGGAATGGGTGTGCTGTGGGGTATTCTGATGATCATTCGGCTTGACAACAAACCTGTCGAGGCTTCCGTCTTTGCTGCGGAATCGAAACCCGGTTTTCTGGATGGTTTCAAGGAGGTGTTCACCACTCCCACCGCTTTGGTGCTGACAATCGGATTCAGCGGGCTGATCTTCGTGATCACGGGATTCATGACATGGGTACCGGCCTACCTTCAGGAGGAGTTCGGACAGACTCAGGCTGAGGCGGGCTTCAATTCAATGTTCTGGACCTATGTAGCTGCTTTTATCGGTGTGCTACTTGCAGGTTCGCTGTCCGACAGGTTGGCGCTTAAAGATAGTAAATACCGTATGTATCTTCAGGCTTTCGGCCTGCTGTGCGGCGCGGTATTTTTGAGTTTCATGGGCGGAGATTCGTCCCTTGCGATAGTCTATTGTTGCTTCGCGGGGTGGGGACTTTTCCGGGCTTTCTTCGATGCAAACACCTATTCTGTGCTATATGACGTTACGCCTGAAAGGCTTCATGCCTCCTGCGCGAGCGTAATGGGCATGACCGGTTTTGCAGTCGGCGCCTTTGCTCCTCTGATTCTTGGTTACATTAAACAGAGCATGGGTTCTCTCAGTTCGACATTCCCTATACTTGCGATTATTTGGATAGCCTGCGGTATACTGATGTTCGTGGTGGCAAGAGTTAGCTATAAGAGAGACCGTGAACGTGTACGTAATTGATTTTGATATATGAATTCCCCAAAAACTGATATTATGAAAACTGGATTTTCAATGATTCTTCCACTCATTGCATGGTTTGCATCCGCTTGCAACGAGAATGTCGATGAAGGTACAGTATGGGACAATCCGAATTTTGTTCGTATCACCGTTACTTCAGAACCGATGAAGACCACAGACGGCAACAGTCAAATAAGTTGGTCCAGAAGGGATTCGCTCCTCGTTTTCGATGAGAATAATGCAGGGTTCAAACTCGGTACGACCGATAATGGGACCAAAGCCATATTCTATTCGCACAAATGGGGCGGCAATAGGCCGCAGTATGCCGTTTTTTCCACCGGCTCCGACGATATCACGTGCACTTCGAATGGTATCCTGCGTGTAGTGCTGGATAATGTTCAACGGGTTAGAACCGTAAATTCCTACGCAGAGAATGCGATAATCTCTGCGGGTAAGATAAACGGCAACAAGACAGCTTACAAGATTAATCCGATGAAAAATCTCTCGGGGCTTATCAAGGTTGCCATGAGCGATTCGACGGCCAAATCAATAACTATTGAGGCGATAGGCGGTGAGTTTATGACCGGCTATGTTGATGTGGATTACGCCCGGCTCGAGAGTGCCGATGAGACGTTCTGGACTGCGACACCCGGTAAATCGCAGTCGTCTTCCGTTACGATTGTCCCTGTGAGCGGATCGGATGCAGAGACCCTTGACGGATGTCTGAAAACGGGTTCCTATTATATTTCCGTCTTGCCTCAATTCTACGCCAAGGGCCTGCGCATCACTGTCGATTATGGCGACGGAAATACTCTTGTCCGTACTCTCGGAGAGACGGATGGCATTATCGTCCCCCGCAGCGATTTCAACGCATTCGACGGAACATTGGATGATACGCTGCCCGATGTTATAATGATCGAGCTTTCGTTCTACAACGAAAATGACGAGAATCCTTTAGGCGCTTTCGTACCCGTTGCTGATCAGAATGTCGATGGTGAGGAGTATTCCTATACCTACAATTATATGCTCGACGGAGCTCCTGTCAGCAAGGATTTCATTTTTACGATAAGCAAGGGCAAAAACAGCGCGACCTATCAGCACTATAAGGCTTCCGGGTTGGATCATAACGTATTGCTTTTCGGCGCCAAAAATAACGCTTGGATCAAACTTCCCGGAATCCCCGGAAGATACTTGAAATCCGTATCCATGAGCCACGGCAATACGACGGCCAAGAGATTCAGGGTACAAGAAAATCCCCAAAGTCCGGTCGGAAAATATTTTTCATCGCCGTTGCTTAAAGCGCCCAGCCTGACTGCGCCAGTTACGGAGACTGTATCTTTCCCTACGACGGCGACGCAGGATGCCCAAATTATCAACACCATCGAAGGAAAGTCCTATACGATGGAGTTTACCGAAGGAGCTTCATTGAGGGTATTCGACATAACGGTTGTCTACTCCAAAACACTCGGAGATTAAAAACGACTCTTTTGACGAGGCAATTACGGCGGCTGCGAATCGAGTCCGGTTGCAGCCGTTGTAATTTTTAAGTTGTCTCGACCTGTTTTCAAGAAAAACTGACAAAATTTCAAACAGGGTCTTAAAGAGATTAAAAAAAATAAAACTAACTTTGTGTGTTAAAAATAAGCCAATTAAGTACCGATATATGATACAGGTCATAGGAAGAGTCGAAGAAATACTTGTTTATCTTTCAAAGAACAGAAAACGAGAGGTCCCTTTGTCGGAGATAGCTGATACGCTGAATATGAACAGAGCTACCTGTGCAAATATTCTCAAGGCTCTCAAAGAGATCGGCTTCATCGAACAAATAAGCTATCGCAAAGGTTATGTTCTGGGTGAGAAACTTTTTGCTATTGTAGGAGTAAACAATGATCCCGACCGGATCGTGACGCTGCTAAAACCTCTTATCGACTCATTATGCAAAGAGGTCAACGAAAATGTCATGTTGTCGGTTATAAAGAACGACAAGCGTATAAATCTTTACAGTGTAACGGCCAATCATCCGATAGAGGCGAAAATAATCTACGAGATGAAGGCATGGCAGGCTACAACGGCAAAGGTCATAATTGCCCAATACAGTTCTGAAAAACTCAACAATTTTCTTAAACTGGCAGGTATGCCGGGGAAAGATTGGCCCGAGGTCAAGACAAAAGAAGATTTGCTGAATTGCCTCTCGGAAATCAGGGCTAAAAACTGTTTTACGGTGATCAACCAGCACTTCGCCTGCATTGCGGCTCCCGTCTTCAAGAACGGGGAGGTGATAGCTTCGATCGGATGTTATCTTCCCGATATGCGTCTTACAAAGAGCTTCCATAAAAACCTTGAGGATAAATTGAGCGAGACCATACAAAAAGCGGAAATGCTTCTCGGCTGATCCTTCGGGTTTAGTTTAACCAAGACATCATAGGGAATGACGGGTGACACAATCCGTTGGAAAAACTCTCAGGAACTCTATCTATCAGGATAATGTATGGTATTATCACGTCGTTGACGATCATATCCGCAGAGTGCTTTTCGAGCACTTGAATGCTTTTGTTACGTCGCAGGCCGTGAGGATTGCGTAGTAGTGGCTTAGAGCGAGGCTCATATATTCTCACAGGTTGCGGTCGTCTCGGTAGAAGGGGCTGATTCTTCGGGGTTGACGGAATACGGAGGTCTGCCGTGACCGCAAACGAAAGGCCAAGGCTATGATCATCTCCATATTGTAAGATTCGAGATAACATCCGTCTCGGGTCTTCTCGACCCGCTGCGTTTCATACTCTTTCAATGATCCGGATTTGTAAATCGCACGGATATTAGCACTTACCGCCGATACGAATACCCCGAACAACTGTGCGATCTCGAATTGTGCCAGCCAGACGTCACCCTCCGAATCCGGACTATAATACACAATATTATTCTCTATGGCAATTGTTCCTCGTTTCATAATCTTGTGCTTTTGAGTGACTGATTCTCATTTTCAACATATTCGTTCAACTTAAAGTTCTGATTACGCCTGATTCCGACAGGCATCTGCCGGTCTTCGAACAGCGTGTATCTGCCGCAAATACGCCCGGAAAGCAATCGTCCGTCTTCGTTCAGTTTCTCATCCGTGATCTTGGCGTAGAGCTGCGTAGTGGTGATCGAACTATGTCCCATCATGCGGCTGACCGTTTCGATGGGAACTCCCTGCGACAGCGTGATATGCGTTCCGAAATTATGGCGTGCCATGTGGAAAGTGATATGTTCAATATCGCACATCTTTTCCAATTTGCGGAAATGATAGCACATACACGTAAGCGTCGGCAAATGGAAGATCCGTTCATCGGTCCTTTCATCGCGATAACGTTCGATAATCCGCTTCGGAATGTCGAGCAGACGGATGTTGCTTTCCGTACCGGTCTTGCTCCGCTCGATCTTAATCCATGTATTGCCGTTTTCATCCGTTGAAAGATGTTCGTCCGAAAGTTTTTTCAGGTCGATATATGCCAACCCCGTGAATGTCGAAAAGATAAACATATTGCGCGTATGGCGGACACTTTTGTTTTCGATGCACAACTTCATCAGACGGTCGATCTCCTCGGCTTTCAGATGGCGGCATTTCTTGGTCGGCTGTTCGGGAATGAATGTGATAAACGGATCGCGTTTGAGAGTTCCCTGTCTCACCGCCCTGCGGGCTATTTTTTCAGATTGATGAGATGCCCTGCTAGGGTATGTTGAAACATCAGCCTTTCTACACGCAGATAGATATCGAAGGATTCGATAAAACCCAGGTTCAGGCTGCGTAGAAAAATGTCTTCCGCACCGTATTTGCCGTTGAGAAACATTTTGAGCAGCACGGACGTCCGCTTATAATGGTCGAGCGTCTCCTTGACGCGGTTTACACCGACCCGTTTGGCGAATTCCTCGTTATGCTCCTCGAAGAGCGTAAGCAAGGTTTCCGATCTGCGGCCTATTCCTTTCAAAGCGTTTTTCACACCTTCAGCCGTGACGAATCCCCTCAGATCTACCAAATCGTCGTAATATTTTGCAGCCTGCTCCATAAGGCGGTCAATAGTGCGGTTCACCAAAAGAGCCTGCTTACTGCGTCCGATGGCACGCCCGGTCTTGCCGTCCCACATCTCGGGGGCTATTTCGACTTTCGTGCCGATCTGGGCAATGCCCGTATCCACCGTAATGCGCCCCAACACCTGACACATGCCATTCTTCTTGATCTTGGTACGGTTAATATAGAACATTACTGAAAAAGTACTGCGAAGTTTTCTGATATCTTTGATGTTTTTCATGACTACTCGGCTAAATTGAATTGTTTGTCCAGTCTTTGTTCGAGCAGGCTCATATCACGGTCGATCTTGTCATTGGTAACTTTGGCGTAGATGCGAGTGGAGCGCAGGTCGCGATGTCCCAGCATCCGGCTGACGGTTTCCATCGGAATACCTTGTGAAAGAGCGATTTCGCTCGCATAGGTATGCCGACCGCAATGGAAGGTCAGACGCCGTTTTATCCCGCAGATTTCTCCGATCTTTTGCAGATTGATATTCATGCGCTTGCAACTGAGCATCAAAAGGAGCTTTCCTTCGGGGGCGAGACTCCGATACTTCCCGATAATTTGCCGAGGCAGTTCCAGCAGCGGGATTTCGCAGGGAGTGCCGGTTTTCTGACGTGTGGTTTTTATCCACGGCATTCCGTCTGCGTCGTACGCGATTTTATCCTCGGTCAGATTGGCCATATCCCGATAGGCCAGTCCCGTGAAGCAACTGAACAGGAACATATCCCGCGCGAGATAACGGTTGGGATGGTCCAAAGGTGTGTGCATGATCTTGTCCAGCTCCCCGCGTGTCAAATACTTCTGTTGTGGCTTGGGACGCAGAGGCGCGTAGTCGGCGAACGGGTCGCCCGCAATGATTCCGTCGCAGATGGCGTATTTTATCATTTTACGCATACGGGTTATAATGCCTAAAACCGTATTCGGCATACGCTTCAATTCGACACGCAAATAAAAATCGAAGGACTCAATGAAGGACATATTCAGCGCAGAAAAAGGAATGTCCGAAACACGATATTTGTGTTTGAGGAAATTCCGCAGATGACGCAAAGAATTCTGATACTCAAAATTTGTGGATTTCTCCCGGTCGATTCCTACGCGCCGGGAAAACCGCTCATTATGAGCCTCGAAATAATGCGCTAAAGTCTCCTGGCTGGCCGCTATGCCCTGTACGGCGCACTTGACATGGCTGGCGGTAACATCCTCCCGCGTCGCAGACAATTCCCGATAGTGGGTATTGACAGCGGCCCGGACCTTGTCGAGCCGGGTGTTGATAGCTGAGGCTTCCTTGCTTTTACTCCGCATACGGCCGGAAGGCGTATCCCAGAGCGACAGCGGAGCATGGAATTTAAGACTGAATTTCGCGGAGGTCTTGCCGACCGTGATCCGCCGCCGTCCGGTTTCTGCTCGTCCTTTTTTAGGTAAAACGAGACCTTTACAGAGGGTTTCATAACACTATGTTTCATGGTACAAAAATAATTGTTATAAGCCATTTGACACCATGTAAAATACAGCATATCAGAACATAATAGTCATAAAAACCGATAATTTCATCCCTTTGTGGCATCCCGAATAAAAAAGTTTGTTACCTTTGGGGAAGAAAACCGTTCATGGTACATTCTGCAAAGGATTTTATCCGCTTTTCCGGTGGTTATTCCCGTCTTAAAAAGGTAACGGGATAGGGACAGAAATTGGGCGGAACCATGTCCGACTATGCACTTTCTGAATGTGCGTCTACCAAGTCGTACAGAGAGTAAATCCTTTAATAATCAGCATTTTTCTCCTTCATCCTATAAATCTCATCTGCGTTCCCAAGTTTCGCCACATTGGCTATCGAATATGGCATGCCGATCGACATCATTGCCAAAATCCTCAGGCATACAAATCCGAATATGACTCGGCACTATGCAAAAATTTCGGAAGCCAATATCAGCCGGGAAATGCAAAGAATAGGAACGGTTCTGACTGCATAGACTCCCGGGGCACAGGCTCAAAAGCCCGCCGAACGAGTTGGAGCGGTCAAGAGCAGATATCAATATCGGAAAGTGAACCTCAAAAATCAGCTTTTACTGCATTCATACAGGAATTGACCGAAATTTGTTGTTATTCTGTTGCCGAAAGTTATAACCTAAGTTTCGGCGTCGGGCGATATACCCGTATTGGCCGGAGACATCTTCTATCCGAAAAATAAGGTGACCCTCCGAGCGCTTCGATCATCGGCATCACCGCGAGAATGTCGTCGATAGCCTGCACCTGCCCGGTCAGACGGATGTCTGCATTCCCTTTCAGCCGGCATACATGGCGCATTCCGGCCGATTCGGTGCGTTTCGCTTCGGGACGGGCGTGCCGGCGACAGCCGCTATACCGTCTTTATCAGCGAGCGTCCCAGCCACACGAGTACCAGCCCCAGAACGAAACTCAGACCGACGTAAAGACCGAAATAGAGCCAGTGTTTCTGTTGCAGGAGCAGGTACATGTCGTCGGCAAACGACGAAAAGGTGGTGAAACCGCCGCAAAAGCCGGTGATCAGGAAGACGTTCATCGACGGTGAGATGACGTGGGTCTTTTCGGCCAATCCGAAGAAAATACCGATCACGAAACTGCCGATAACATTGACGGCGAACGTACCCCACGGAAAAGCAGAAACCGTAATGACATGGGCCAGTTTTCCCGTCAGAAAGCGCAGGCATGTGCCGATAAAACCGCCGAGTCCTGCAAGCATCATCGCTTTGAACATAATTCACACGTTTTTGGTTGATTCTATCATTCGGATTCTTTCCCGGACAAATTCAATGCCACCGGGACTTCCGCTTTTTCGCCGCGAATCGCCGCGGGAGGACTTTTGGCATCCTATTTGGAATTCCGCAGATCAGTACCGGCAGACTGCTGCCCCGGCGGGATACGTATGGCCTCGGGGATGCGGAGCCGGATTAATCGTAAAAATCGTTTACTATGCACTTGACACCGAAAGAGATTGACAAGTTGATGCTGCTTTCGCTCGGCATGATCGCCGAACGGCGGATGAAAAAAGGGCTGAAACTGAATTATCCGGAGGCCGTAGCCTATATCACGTCCACGGCATTGGAGGGCGCGCGTGAAGGCAAGACCGTGGAAGAGGTTATGAAAGGGGCGGCCAGCGTACTGAAAAAAAGCGATGTCATGGAGGGCGTCGCCGACATGATCGACCTGTTGCAGGTCGAAGCCGTATTTACGGACGGCTCCCGTTTGGTGAGCATCCACCATCCTATCAAGTAATTCTAAAAATCCCGATTATGAGTACGAAAAATTCCGCCCCTGCGAAAAATCAGGCACAGGCGGCGAGTCTCTATCCGAATGAACCCGGCTTCAAGCCCGCAAAGCCCGTAGCCGTCGGAGGAGTGATCCTGATGAACGCCCCGATCGAGTACAACACCGGCCGCAAGACCGTGCAGCTTGTCGTGCGCAACACCGGCGACCGTCCGGTTCAGGTCGGTTCGCATTTCCATTTCTTCGAAGTCAACCGTTACCTGGAATTCGACCGCGACGCCGCTTTCGGCTGTCACCTGAACATTCCCGCAACGACCGCCATCCGTTTCGAACCGGGCGACCAGAAAGAGGTCGAGGTCGTGGCCTATTCGGGCAAACGCCGCGTGATCGGCTTCAACGGGCTGGTGATGGGATACACGGGCGACGAGGATGCGCCCACCTATTTCCCTGCACGCATGCACGCCACGCGCAAAGTCCGGCACGCAGGCTTCAAGACCGTTTCGGAAAGCGATGCCGAGGCCGCTATGAAAAAAGGCAACAACACTAAAAAATAGAGGATATGGCAACAATTTCACGTCAGGAATACAATAACCTGTTCGGTCCCACCGTCGGCGACAAAATCCGGCTGGGCGACACCGATCTTTACGTCGAGATCGAAAAAGACTTGCGCGAATACGGCGACGAGGTCGTCTACGGCGGCGGCAAAACCATCCGCGACGGCATGGGGCTGGCCAATACGATGACTTCGAAGGAAGGGTCGCTCGACCTCGTGATCACCAACGTGACGATCATCGACGCCAATCTGGGCGTCGTGAAGGCCGACGTGGGTATCAAGGACGGGAAAATCGCCGGTATCGGCAAGGCGGGAAATCCCAATATCATGCACGGCGTGCATCCCGATCTGGTGACCAGCACCGCGACCGACGCAATATCGGGCGAGCACCTGATCCTGACGGCGGCCGGCATCGACGGCCACGTGCACATGATCTCCCCGCAGCAGGCTTACGCCTGTCTGAGCAACGGCATTACGACACTGTTCGGCGGCGGAATCGGCCCTACGGACGGCAGCAACGGCACCACCATCACTTCCGGCCGCTGGAACATCGAACGTATGCTGGAGGCAATCGAGGGGCTTCCGGTGAACGTCGGTCTGCTGGGCAAGGGCAACTGTTCGATGAACCAGCCGCTCGAAGAGCAGATCGAGGCCGGAGCCTGCGGCCTGAAAATTCACGAGGACTGGGGTTCGACCCCCGCTGCGATCCGCGCCGCGCTGGGTGTCGCCGACCGTTTCGACGTGCAGGTGGCCATCCACTCCGACACGCTCAACGAAAGCGGATACGTCGAGGACACGATCGCCGCCATGGACGGCCGCACGATCCACACCTACCACACCGAAGGCGCCGGCGGCGGACACGCCCCCGACCTGCTGAAAGTGGCGTCGATGCCCTACGTGCTGCCTTCATCGACCAATCCCACCCTGCCGTTCGGCGTCAATTCCCAGGCCGAGCTGTTCGACATGATTATGGTCTGCCACAACCTCAATCCGAAGATTCCGTCGGACGTGGCCTTCGCCGAGAGCCGCGTGCGCCCCGAAACGCAGGCCGCGGAGAACGTGCTGCACGACCTGGGCGTGCTGTCGATGGTCTCGTCCGACTCGCAGGCCATGGGCCGCATCGGCGAATCGTTCATGCGTACGTTCCAGATGGCGTCGTTCATGAAAAACGCCTGCGGCAAGCTCGCCGAGGATGCCGACGGAAACGACAACTTCCGCGTGCTGCGCTACATCGCCAAGATCACGATCAACCCGGCCATCACCTACGGCGTGTCCGACTACCTCGGATCGGTCGAAAAAGGCAAGGTCGCCGACCTCGTCCTCTGGGAGCCGCAGTTCTTCGGCGCCAAGCCCAAGATGGTCATCAAGGGCGGTCTGATCAACTGGTCGAACATGGGCGATCCCAATGCGTCGCTCCCGACGCCGCAGCCGTGCTACTACCGTCCGATGTACGGCGCTTTCGGCCGCACGCTGCCCGAAACCTGCCTCTCGTTCGTATCGAACGCCGCATTCCAGAGCGGCATCAAGGAGCGTCTCCACCTGCACCGCATGGTGCAGCCCGTGCGCCGCACCCGCCAGCTCACCAAATACGACATGGTGCGCAACGGAGGAATGCCGAAGATCGACGTGAATCCCGAAACGTTCGACGTGCTGGTCAACGACATCCGGGCCTACGTCAAGCCGGCCGACAAATTCCCCCTGAGCCAGCTGCTCTGGTTCAGTTAGACACCCGTCCGATTCCGGGGGCGGCCCGCACGGCCGCTCCCGGGGGTCGGTGCAAACTCCCAAAACACACATACGATGAAAATCTATACGGAAATCATAGGCAACCTGCACGACCCCGAATGGGCGGAGAGAGCGCGGGGAGCCGAGATCGAATTTATCGATCTCGACCAGTGGACGGCCCAGAAAAGCCGCTTCGCGGTCAAAGGCGACCGGGCAAACGAATACGCCGTGGCATTGAAACGCCACTCGCAGATGCTCGACGGCGACATTATCGAATACCTGCCCGAACAGCGCCGCATCGCGGCCATCCGCATCCGGCTCAACGACGTGCTGGTCGCGGACCTTTCGGATCTGGCACGCCAAACGCCGGAAACGATCATCCACATCTCGGTGGAACTCGGCCATGCCATCGGCAACCAGCATTGGCCCGCCGTGGTCAAGGGAACGAAGGTCTACATCCCGCTGACGGTGGACAAGAAAGTGATGGACAGCGTGATGCGCACGCACCATATCGAAGGCGTCGCCTGGTCGTTCCAGCCCGGTTCGGAGGTGATTCCCTACCTGGCGCCCCACGAAATCCGGCGTCTGTTCGGCGGCACGGGCCCCGACAGCGATGTACACCACCATCACGAACATGCGCATGCGCAGTAAACCGACACCCATGACCGACAATGCGACAACCGTCATGCGGCTGCTCGAATTCACCGACTCGGCCTTTCCGGTCGGGACCTTCTCTTTCTCCAACGGGCTGGAAACGGCCGCCGAAGAGGGACTGGTGTACGACGCCGCGACGCTCGAACAATACGCGCAGGACATCGTCCGGCAGGCCGCCTTCACCGACGGAGTCGCGGCGCTGCACGCTTTCCGCAGCTATAACCTCGGTTATTACGAGGGCATCCTCAATGCCGACCGTCAGGCCCTCCTCTGCAAGATGAACGCCGAGGCGCGGCTGATGACCCGGCGTATGGGCAAGAAGCTGGCCGAGCTGTCGAAACAGATCTTTCCCGATGAAACCGCAGCGCGGTGGCTCGGCGACATCGCCGGAGACCGCACCCCCGGCACTTATCCCGTGGCGCAGGGGATCGTATTCGCGGCCTGCGGAATCTCCGAAAAGGAGCTTTTCTGCTCCCACCAGTACGGTGTGGTCAACATGGTCGTGAGCGCGGCCCTCCGCTGCGTGCGCGTGTCGCACTACGACACGCAGCGCATCCTGTTCCGGACCGCCGAAAAGCTCGGGGAACTCTATGACACGGCGAGCGACATGGATTTCGACGACATGTACACCTTCGTGCCGCAGATCGACATTCTCGCCTCGCTGCACGAAAAGGGAACCAAACGGATGTTCATGAACTGACCCGCTTAAGAAGCGGGTTTTACAGGCGCGGACTTAAAAAGCCCGATTTAGGGGAGAAGGCAGGCCGGAGCGCATCCGTTCCCAATGTGCGCCCGGACTCTTTCCGAAAGCCGGTCATTGCGAGCGAACGGATGCGAGCGCGGCAATCCGAATCCGGTGCCACCCGAAAACAGAATGAACTTATACACAAACAGAAAGATAAAATTATGAGCGACAACACAACTTGCAGAATCGGAATCGGCGGCCCCGTGGGCTCCGGCAAGACGGCGCTGATCGAAGCGATCACCCCGCGGCTTCTGGACATGGGCTACAAGGTGCTGGTGATAACCAATGACGTAGTGACCACGGAAGACGCCAAGCACGTGCGTAAAATGCTGAAAGGCATTCTTGTCGAGGAGCGGATCATCGGCGTCGAGACCGGTGCGTGTCCCCACACGGCCGTGCGCGAGGACCCCTCGATGAACATCGCGGCGGTCGAGGAGATGGAGGCCCGGTTTCCCGACGGCGACGTGGTGCTGATCGAGTCGGGCGGCGACAACCTCACCCTCACGTTCAGCCCTGCGCTGGTGGATTTTTTCATCTATGTGATCGACGTGGCCGCAGGCGACAAGATTCCCCGCAAGGACGGCCCGGGAATCTCCCAGTCCGACATTCTGGTCATCAACAAGACCGACCTGGCCCCCTATGTCCATGCCGACCTCGAAGTGATGCGGCGCGACTCCGAGCTGATGCGTCCGGGCAAACCGTTCGTATTCACCAACTGCATGACGGGCGAAGGGATCGATGAACTGGTCGCCCTGATCCGCCGGATGGCGCTCTTCGACCTCGACAACGACAAAGAGAAAGTTCCGGAACCCCTAACCGGCGCCCCACGATGAATTTCGCAGCAGCCAAAGAGATGAGCCCCTACCTCGAAGAGCCGAAGGCGATGCCCGTCGGCACCCCGGGGAAAATGGGATACCTCTATCTGGGATTCGAGCTCGACGGCGACGGCAGGTCGATCATGCGCGACCTGGACCGGCATGCGCCGCTGATCGTCCAGCAGGAGCTCTATTTCGACGAAGGCATGCCCGAGATGCCGTGCGTTTACATCCTGTCCTCGGGAGGCCCCAACGTGGACGGCGATCGCTACGAACAGCGTTTCGTCGTCCGCGAAGGCGCCTATGCCCACATTTCGACCGGAGCGGCGACCAAACTGGCCGAAATGCGCTACAACTATTCGGGACTGACACAGGTGTTCGAACTCGAAGAGAACGCCTATCTGGAATACCTGCCCGAACCGACCATCCCGTGCCGGCACACGCGGTTCATCGCCGACACGGCGATCCGCATCGCGCCGTCGGCCACGCTGTTCTATTCGGAGATTTACATGAGCGGCCGGAAGTATTTCGACCGGGGCGAGACTTTCCAGTACGACATCCTCTCGGTCTGCTCCCATGCCGAACGCCCCGGCGGGAGGCAGTTGTTCCGCGAAAAATTCATCATCCGGCCCGAAATGCACCCGCCCTCGACGCTCGGCGCGATGAACGGGTATGACGTTTTCGCCAACGTGATCGTGCTGACGCCTCCGGAACACGCCGACGGCATCTACGAACGGACGGAGGCATTCATCGACCGCGGCCGCCGGCTGGCCGCCGGTATCACGCGACTGCCGAACGAAGCGGGACTGCTCTATAAGGTTTTGGGCGAGGAGACGGCGCCCGTGAAGAAACTCGTCCGCGAATTCTGCTCCTCGGTCCGGCAGGAAATCAAAGGCAAACCTTTGCCCGAAGAGTTTCCTTGGCGATAAAAACTTGGATTAACGGTTAAACAATGCAAATATGGCAAATACGATCGCTCGATCCGAAGGGGCCGGCGGAGGTTCCTTCGATTTTATCAAAATTCTGCTGCGCGGAACCGGGCAGGTGATGTTTCAAAACAGCGCATGGACCGGACTGCTGTTCATGGTCGGCATTTTCTGGGGTGCGTACGCCGAAGGCCAGGGACTCGTCGCCTGGGGCGCCCTGCTGGGCGTGATCGTCTCGACGGTAACGGGTTACATCCTCGGATTTCCGGCCAGGGACGGCGAACAGGGACTCTGGGGCTTCAACGGCGTGCTGGTGGGATGCGCGTTTCCCACGTTCATGGGCAACACCGTCTGGATGTGGCTGGCGCTGGTGCTCTGTGCGGCGCTGACGACATGGGTGCGCACGGGGTTCAACAACGTGATGGCGCCTTGGAAGGTCAATTCGTTCACCTTCCCGTTCGTTTTCTGCACATGGATGTTTCTGCTCGCGGCGCGCGCCATGCACGGGCTTCCGACGACCCACATGGCCGATCCGGCGCTTCCGGCGGCCTTTCCGGCGCTGGAGAACATCCGTTTCGGCGATCTGGCGGTTTACTGGCTGAAAGGTATCGGACAGGTCTTTCTGATCGATTCGTGGGTGACGGGAATCTGTTTCCTCGCAGGATTGTTCCTTTGCAGCCGCTGGGCGGCGCTCTGGGCCGCAATCGGCTCGGCGCTGGCGCTGCTGACGGTCGTCGCGCTGAAAGCGTCGGGCCCGGACATCTCCGAAGGACTTTACGGATACAGCCCCGTGCTGACGGCCATTGCGCTGGCAACGGTGTTCTACAAGCCGAATTTCCGTTCGGCGTTGTGGGCCGTGCTGGGGATCTTGACGACGGTGTTCGTCCAGGCCGGCATGTATGTGCTGATGGCGCCCGTCGGAATCGCCACCCTGACCGGGCCGTTCTGCATCACGACGTGGCTCTTCCTGCTGCCGCTCGTCAGGTTCGACGACGAGGAGAAACCCGACCATTCGAACTGGTATCCGGAGAACAAGAAGCATCTGGCGGCGCAGCAGCCGGGCGCGAAAACGAAATAACCGTCCGCCCGTCCGGCAACAGCCGGACCGGGGCGGTCTGAAAACCTGAAAAACAACAGACTATGCACATGTCCGACGCACTGGTCTCCCCGCCGGTATTCGCCGTTACGGGAGCCATATCGCTGGTCCTGCTCGGAACGGCAATCCGGAAAGTCAGGCGTCCGCGCAACGACCGTCCCGAACCCGACGGGCGGGACGAGCACATCGTTCCGCTGATGGGCGTGATGGGCGCCTTCATCTTCGCCGCCCAGATGATAAATTTCTCCATCCCGGGAACGGGTTCGAGCGGCCATTTGGTCGGCGGCATCCTGCTCTCGGCGATACTGGGTCCCTGGGCCGCGCTGATTACGCTGGCTTCGGTGCTGGTGATTCAGTGCCTCGTTTTTGCCGACGGCGGCTTCATGGCCCTGGGCGCCAATATCCTCAACATGGCGGCATTGTCGTGTCTGGTGGCCTATCCGCTACTGTTCAGACCGCTGATGAAGCCCGGCGCATCGCCGGGGCGGATCATCGCCGCGTCGGTGCTCGCCTCGGTGGCCGGTCTCGAACTGGGCGCATTGGCCGTGACGATCGAAACCGAAGCGTCGGGCATCACCGCGCTGCCGATGGGGCAGTTTCTGCTGTTCATGCTTCCAATCCATCTGTTCATCGGCATCGGCGAGGGGCTGGCCACGGCGGCGGTGATCTGCGTCGTGCAGCGCTATAAGCCCGAACTGTTGTACGGCATCCGCCGAGCGGGCGCCCCCGGAAGACGGAGACTCGGAAAAGCCCTTGCGGCAATCGCGCTGGCGGCACTGCTGATCGGCGGGTCGTTCTCGTGGATCGCCTCGTCCGATCCCGACGGACTGGAATGGTCGATCGCCAAAACGGCGGGCCGGGCCGAACTGGAACCTGCGTCCGACGGCCTGCACCGGAGAGCCGCCGCCATTCAGGAGAAAACGGCCGTGATACCCGACTACAACACGACGTTTGCGGGAATCGTAGGAAGCGGGGCCATTTTGCTGGCCGTATTCGGCGCCTCCTGCCTGTTCCGCGCCGGACAAAGGCAGGAATGAAAAACAGACTGCAACATGTGCTTTGTGCGTTGGACGCGATGGAACGGACCGCACGGATGCAAAGTCCGCTCCATCGCACGGATGCCCGGGCCAAACTGCTCGTCACGGTGGTTTTTCTCGTGACGATGCTCTCCGTACCGCCATACCGGCTTTCGGAACTGCTGCTGTTTTTCGTCTTCCCGATCTTCACCTGCGCGATGGGCGGCCTGCGTTACGGACCGATTTTCCGGCGGTCGCTCGTCGTGCTGCCGTTCGTCGCCTTCATCGGCGTTTTCAACCTTTTCTACGACCGCGAGCCGGTTTTCCGGATGGGTGCGCTGGTCGTCACCGCCGGCTGGATATCGTTCCTCTCGATCATCCTGCGCGGCCTGCTGTCGGTGCAGGCGCTGCTGGTGCTGATCGGCAGCACCGGGTACTACCGCCTTTGCCGGAGTTTGCAGCAGCTCGGCGTGCCGGCCGTTTTCACCACGCAGCTGCTTTTCGTCTACCGTTACCTTTTCGTCCTGATCGAAGAGGCCGCGGCCATGCAGCAGGCCCGCGACGCGAGGAGTTTCGGCCGCAAATCCTACCCGCTCAAAGTCTGGGGAACGCTCGTCGGGCAGCTGCTGATCCGCACCTTCGACCGGGCCGAACGGATCAGCCGGGCGATGCTCGCCCGCGGATTCACGGGACGCATCTCGGAGGGGATGTCCGAACGTCCGGCATGGAAAATGCGCGATACCCTGTTTCTCGCCGCATGGTGCTCGGCACTCGTCCTGCTGCGCCTGTGCCGTCCGGCCGAAAACTTTTCGATGCTGATAAACAACTTCTGACATGAGCCACCACTACCTCCGGTTCGACGATGTGCATTACCGTTATCCCAACGGTTACGAAGCGCTCTGCGGTGTCTCGTTCCGCATCACGCACGGGGAGAAAGTCGCCCTGGTCGGGGCCAACGGAGCCGGGAAATCGACTCTGCTGCTGCACACCAACGGATTGCTGATGCCCTCGCAGGGCGGAGTGGTCTTGGGCGGGATCGCGCTCACGCGCAGGACGCTGCCGCTGGTGCGGCAGTCCGTAGGGCTGGTGTTTCAGGATTCGGACAATCAGCTCTTCATGCCCACGGTCGAAGAAGACGTGGCCTTCGGGCCCTCGAACATGCGTCTCGAACCCGAAGAGATCCGCCGCCGCGTCACGGAAGCCCTCGACGCCGTCGGTGCGCTCGATCTGCGCGGGGAGTCGCCCTTCCGGCTTTCGGGCGGACAGAAGAAGCGCGTTGCGATAGCGACGGTCCTTGCGATGGAGCCGTCGGTGCTCGTCATGGACGAGCCGACCTCGAATCTCGATCCCCGCGCCCGGCGGCAGATCATCGACCTGATACGCCGTTTCAGCCACACGACGCTGATCGCCACGCATGATATGGAGATGGTGCTCGACCTTTGCGACCGGACGATCGTGATGAAGGAGGGGCGGATCGTGGCCGACGGCAGTACGCGGCACGTATTCGGCGATCTGGCCCTGCTCGAGGAGTGCGGACTGGAACAGCCCTGCGAACTGCGGATGAAACGCGCGCTGAAAAAGGAGTACGCCCCCTGACGGTCAGTCGCGCCGGATCTCGGGACGAACGGACCGCCCCCGGTCGGGAAGCACCTCCCGGCCGACGACCGCCGTAACCAACGCCCCGGCGAGCAGTACGCCGATCGTCACCCAAAGCACCAGCGAAGCCCCGCCCCACTTGAGCAGCATCGGGATGAAGACGACGCCGGCGACGGCGCCCAGTTTGCCGAAGGCCGCGGCCAGCCCCGCGCCTGCGCCGCGCTCGGCGACGGAGTAGATTTGGGGCGGAATGATGAACGTCATCAGGTGGGGGCCCGCATTGAGGAACAGTTCGAAGAGCATGAACCCGGACACGGCGGTCCAGACCGGCCAGCGGAATTCGTAGGCCGCCAGCAGGATGGCCATGCCCGCGGCGCAGAGGACAAAGCCCCACGTCTGGGTCCGCACGTGGTAGCAGCGGTTCACGAGCAGCAGGCCCAGTACGAATCCCGGCAGGATGCAGAGGTTGATCCATGTGGTCAGCAATACCGAATCGGTGATTCGAGCAAAGGCCGACTCGGCCCCCTTTTCCAGCCCCAGCGCCATGACCAGCACGGGCAGGAAAACCCCGATGCCGTAGACGCCCAATCCCTCGCAGGCCCACGGAATGCCGCTGAAAATCACTTTCTTCACCTGGCCCGATTTGAAGAGGTCGCTCCAAGCCGCCTTCGGCATCTGCGTTTTGTTCGGGCGGTTGCGGATCTCGCCGATCTCCACGTCGGGTCCCAGAAAATAGCGCACGGCCTCTTCGGCTTCGGATATTCGCCCGTGGGCGATGAGCCATCCGGGACTCTGTTCGAAACGGATGCGGCAGAGCAGCATGACGACCGCCATGAATGCGACGAGCAGCAGCAGCCGGTTCCAAAGGTGCGGATCGCCCCACTCCCGCAACAGGAAGAAGCAGACAGCCGCCGCCGCGATGCTGCCCAGCGACGACGCGGCTTTCGCCACGCCGACCATCAGCAGTCTCCACCGCCGGGGCATGATTTCGGAGATATAGTCCGAATCGAGGCTGTAACCTCCTCCGATGCCCAGTCCCATGAAAAACAGCCCCGTGACCAGTCCGAAGAGATCGGCCGTGAAAAAGGTGAACAGCGAGGCCGCGAGGATGAGCGCGGGGCAGAAGCGGAAGAAAAACAGGTATCCCTTTTTATCGCTCCACGCTCCGAACAGCACCGAACCGACCATGATCCCGACGAGGCTGGTCGCCGCCACGAGCCCCTGTTGCAGGGAGGTAAGTCCGGGATGCCGGAAAATCTGAATCATCGGCAGTATGACGCCGACCAGCGTCGCCAGCCCGGCTCCGGTGATCTGTCCGAGCGAGGCGACGACAAGCACTCTGAAATGGCCCCAACGCAGGGGCATCGTGTCCATGTTCATATTTTTATCGGTAACCGTGTTTGCGTATTCCTGCGGGTAGAGCCATCTGTTCCACCGTTCGAGCAGCCACAGCAGCGCAATGCCCACCACGACGCCGACGACCGATTCGGTAAAGCGCAGCAGGCAGTTCACGGCCGGCGAGACGTGGGGCGTCATCTGCGAGACGAGCAGGATGATGAGCAGCGTAATGGTGGCGATACGGCCGTTCCGGTAGATTCCGACCAGCATGCAGAGCATCTCCAGCACGAAGACCGAAGCGAGCATCCCCACGATCGAGAAGGGCCACATTTTGAGATATATGTAGGCGACGAGCGCCCCGAGGAAGGTCCCCAGCACCCGGGTCCATCCGGTGCGCAGCGAAGCCTTGTAGCTGTTCGACTGCAAGACGACCACCAGCGACGTGCAGGCCAGCATGGCCCCCATCCAGCGCGACGCCTCGTGAAGCGATCCCGTTATGTAGACACCCGTCAGATAAGCCAGCAGAACACCGATGCAGGAGACGAACGAGACGGAAGGGTGCATGCGTCCGACGGCATCGCGCAGGTGCTGCCGGACCCGTAACAGGATCGGTTGCCGGGTGTTTTCCATAATGAGCGGTTTATGCGGCTCAGAACAAGAAACGCGCCGAAAGAAAAACCGTCCGTCCGGTCCGGAGCATTTCCGGGATTCGCACTTTCCCGCTCCGGCGGCGGATTTTGGAACAAGAATTGGTGAAGGACGAGAATACGCTGCAAAAAGAGAGTGACGAATGTCCAAGTAAAACATAATGCGAGAAGATGAAGTCCAAACTATTTGTCCTGCTGCTGTCGGGCAGCATCGTCCCTGTATGCGCCCTGCGGTCGGAGACTGCCGACAGCCTGCGCAATGCGAAAACCTATCCGATCGGGGAGGTCGTGGTCACGGGAACCCGGCATGAAACCGACATCCGGCACTTGCCGATGACCATCTCCGTCGTCGGACGGCAGAAGATCGCCGAGGGATTCCGGCCGTCGCTGCTGCCGACGCTGACCGAGCAGATTCCGGGACTGTTCGTCACGGGACGCGGCATCATGGGATACGGCGTTTCGGGCGGGGCCGCCGGGCAGATGACGCTGCGCGGCGTCGGCGGAGGCCCCACGACGGGGCTGCTGGTGCTGATCGACGGGCATCCCCAGTACATGGGGCTGATGGGGCATCCGATCGCCGACGCCTATCAGTCGATGCTGGCCGACCGGGTCGAGGTCGTGCGCGGCCCCGCTTCGGTGCTGTACGGCTCGAACGCCATGGGCGGCGTCATCAATATCGTGACGCGCAAGATGCACGAAGACGGGGTCAAAACCGACCTCCATGCCGGTTACGGCTCCTACAACACGTTGGAAACCGAGGTCACGAACCAGATTCGGGCCGGACGTTTCACCAGTACGGTGACCGGCTCTTACAACCGCACCGACGGCCATCGCAGGAACATGGGATTCGAGCAGTACGGCGGTTACGCCAAACTGGGATACCGGATCACGGAACGGTGGGACGTTTACGCCGACGTGAACCTCACGCATTTCAATGCCCAGAACCCGGGCGCCGTCTCGGCGCCCATTCTCGACAACCGCCAGCGCATCACCCGCGGCATGACATCGTTCGCTCTGCGCAACGACTACGGCAAGACCTCCGGAACCCTGAGTTTCTTCTACAACTGGGGCCGGCACAGAATCAACGACGGATACTCGCCCGGCGAAGAGCCGCTGAACTACCGCTTCAACTCCCGCGACAGGATGCTGGGCGTATCGTGGTATCAGAGCGTCACGCTTTTCAGCGGCAACCGCCTGACCGTGGGTGCAGACTGGCAGCATTTCGGCGGCAAGGCGTGGAACACCTTCACCGACGGCGCTCCGGACAAAACCACGGCCGACAAAACGATGGACGAAGCGGCCGTATACGTCGATTTCCGCCAAAGCCTGACGCACTGGCTGACGCTCGACGCCGGGCTGCGCCTCGACCACCACTCGCACGCGGGCACGGAGTGGGTGCCGCAGGGCGGGCTGTCGTTCCTGCTGCCGCACAATGCCCAGATCAAGGCGATGGTCAGCAAAGGATTCCGTTTCCCGACGATCCGCGAAATGTATATGTTCCCGCCGCAGAATCCCGATCTGAAACCCGAAAAACTGATGAACTACGAACTTTCATTCACACAGCGCGTGTCGGACGGGGCGCTTTCGTACGCGATCAGCGTCTACTACATCGACGGCGACAACATGATCCAGACCGTTCCGGTGGACGGACGCCCGAAAAACATCAATACGGGCCGGATCGAGAACTGGGGCGCCGAGGGCGACGCGGCCTGCCGCATAAACCCCGCGTGGGCCGTTTCGGTCAATTACAGCTACCTCCACATGGCCTATCCGGTGGTCGCAGCCCCCGAACACAAACTCTACGCCGGGGTCGATTTTTCGCGCAGACGCTGGAAGGCATCGACGGGCGTGCAGTATATCCACGGACTTTACACCTCGGTCAAACCCGTGGCCAAGGATAATTTCGTGCTATGGAACGCCAATGTCACTTTCCGCGCGACCCGTTGGCTCGATCTGTTCGTGCGGGGCGAAAATCTGCTGGCGCAGCGTTATGAGATCAACGCCGGGTTCCCCATGCCGAAAGCCACGGCGCTGGGCGGCATGAATGTCAATTTCTGAATACGATCCGAGACCATGACAATCCGTCCGTACTTTTTCCGCCGGGGCCTGCTGGCAGTCATCCTGTCGGTCCTCCTCGCCCCCTGCCATGCGCATTCGGGCAAAGCCCGTTTCCACGCCGTCATCGACACCGACGGCGCCGCCGACGACCTGCGCACCCTCTGCATGCTGCTGGGCAACCGCGAAGTCGAGGTGCTCGCCGTCACGACTTCGGAAGGCGCGCTGCTTCCCGACAGCGCCGCCATACGTGTGCGTGCGCTGCTCGACTCCTTCCACCACGAAGGCGTTCCGGTCGGCGCGGGACGTGCGGCGAATGCCCCCGCACCGATATGGCGTGCCCACTCCGAAGCCGTGGACTGGGGCGATGCCGCAGCCGCTGCAACCGCTGGAGCCGGCTTCCCTGCGGCGCCGGCATTGATCGCCGAAACCCTCGGAGAAGAGGAGGAGAAGGTCGTTTTCATCGCCCTCGGGGCTTTGACGAATCTATGCGACGTTCTGCGGGAAAATCCCGCTTCCGGCGCGCGGATCGACCGGGTCGTCTGGTACAACAGCCGGACCGGACCGCTCTCCGGAGCCAATTTCGAAACGGACAGCGCCGCCGCCCGTTATGTGCTGGCGAGCGGCGTGCCCGTAACGGTCGTATCGGCGAATCCGGCCTGCCCGGTCGTCGTTACGCCCGCCCTGATCGACTCGGTGGCGGCCGTGCCGAACGTCTACGCCCGGAAAATCGCCGCGACGCACCGCACGCCCCCGCTGGCGAAGCTGGTCGGCGAACGTCATCTGGAAGCCTGGGACGATCTGGTCGCGCTCTGGCTGTTCGCCCCGGAGCTGTTCTCTTCCCGGAAGCTGAGCGGAACGGTTCAGGCGTGCGAACTGTCGGACAAAGTCCCGGCGGAGGAGGTGCAGACCCGGCTGACGGCGATCCTCCGGGGAAAACCCGACAGCGAGAGCCGGGTGTTCTACGGCTTTCCGGTACGGCATGCGCTGTATGCGGCGGATGTCGTTCCGATCATCGACTCGGCGATCGCCCGCCACGGAGTGAGCGAATGGCGTGCGGGCGTGCTGACCAACGAACTGCACGGTCATCTGGGAATATACGCCACGATCGGCGTCAAGATGGGAATCCGCGCCCGTGAATATTTCAATATCGGAGTGGACGATATTCTGGTGACGACTTATGCGGGGCATAACCCGCCGATAAGCTGCATGAACGACGGCTTGCAGGTAGGTACGGGAGCCTCCGTGGGACACGGGCTGATTACCGTCGCGGAAAACGTCACGCCGCGTCCCGAAGCCCGTTTCACCTTCAAGAACAAGACGGTACGACTGGTGCTGAAACCCGGGTACGCCGACCGTATCCGCCGGGACGTGAAACGGGGAATCGAACTTTACGGCAATCTGACAGAGCCCTACTGGCAATACGTGCGGGCCCTGGCGCTGCAATACTGGCTCGACTTCGACCGGCACGAGATATTCGACATGTACGTCGGGGAGAACACGCCCTGAAAACGGGCCGAACCCCGGATACGAAACATTCCCGGAGTCCAGCCCGCTATGCAGCGGTCTCGCTGCGTCGTAAACTCGACCAGCAAGATGTCGCAAAGAAGCCCGGGACGATGCGGCGGAGATCCGGAAACAATCGTACGGCGTTATTCGGACGCCCGGAAACGCCCGGGCAGGAACCGCTCCTGCAAATACCGGAAGATGATGAACAACGCCGGCACGATAAAGAGCAGTGCCAGCGTGCCGGTCAGCATGCCGCCGACCGTACCCACGCCGACCGAAATGTTGCCGTTGGCGCCGACACCCTGAGCGAACATCAGCGGCAACATGCCGAAAATCATCGTGAGCGAGGTCATCAAGATAGGACGCAGCCGGGCTTTGGCCGCCGACATGGCCGCAGCCGCGATACCCATGCCCTGCTGTCGGCGGTCGGAGGCGTACTCCGTAAGCAGAATGGCCGTTTTGGCGAGCAGGCCGATCAGCATGATCAGCCCCGTCTGCATATAGATATTGTTTTCAAGCCCCCACAACTGCGCGAAGACGAAGCTGCCGGCCAAACCGAACGGCACGGCGAGGATGACGGCGAACGGGATGAAGAGGCTTTCGTAAAGTGCGCAGAGAATCAGATAAATGAAGAGGATGCAGACGATGAAGACCATCGTGGTGGCGTTGCTCGTCGAAGCCTCCTCACGCGACATGCCGCCGAACTCGTAGCCGTATCCTTCGGGCAAGGCGCTCTTCGACACCTCCCCGATCGCCCGAATGGCCTGTCCCGAACTGTACCCTTCGGCCGGTGCGCCGTAGACGGCGACAGCCGAAAAGAGATTGAATCGCGAAAGGCTCTCCGAGCCGTAGACCTTCGTGAGCGTCAGGTATTGCGACAGGGGCGACATCCCGCCCGCGGCATTGCGCACGAACAGATCGTTCAGCGCCTCGGTGTCGAGCCGGTATTCGGGCGAAGCCTGCACCATGACGCGGTAGAGTTTGGTGAAGCGGTTCAGATTCGACGAATAGCTGCCGCCCACATACCCCGCAAGGGTGCTGAGGACATCGGCGGGCGACACGCCGTTGCGCTTGCACAAGGCCGCATCCACCTCGACCCGGTACTGCGGGAATTTGGTATCGAACGTCGTGTAGGCGCGCGATATTTCCGGTCGTGCGTTCAGGGCGTCGATAAATGCGCGGGTATATCGCAGCAGATCTTCCACGCTGCCGCCCTTGCGGTCCTGCACGTAAAGTTCGAAACCGTCGCTTTGGCCGTATCCGGAGATCATCGGAGTGGTGGAGACACGTATCTGCGCCGTCTTGATGCCGTCGGTGCGGCGGTAGATCTCCGCCATGACCGAGGCTATGTCATCGCCCTTCTTCGTGCGCTCGCTCCAATTTTTCAGCCGGACGGAAAACGATCCGGCCGACGACGACTGGTTGTGCCGGGTGTCCTTGCCCGTAACGCGCGAATAGATCTGGATTTGCGGAATGTCGCGGATGGCCGCTTCGATTTCGTCCATGATGCGGTCGGTCTCTTCCAGACTGCTGCCGGGCGATGTCTGCACGCCCACGTTGATCGTGCCCATGTCCTCCTGCGGCACGAGGCCCGTTTTGGTAATGCTCATCAGCCAGACCAGTACGCCGCACGCCGCGACGATGCTCCCGACGGCGATTGCCTTGCGGCGGAACAAAAAGGACACGCCCCGCAGGTATTTCTGCTGTACGCGGCGGAACGAACGGTCGAAAGCCGCATGGAATCGGTCGGAGAAACCCGGCATCTCCCCGCTCGCGGCATCGGCGCGGGGCCGCAGGATGAGCGCGCAGAGCGCCGGGCTGAGCGTCATGGCATTGAGCAGCGAGATGGCGACGGCGACGGCCATCGTCAGTCCGAATTGCGTGTAGAACGTTCCGGTCGTACCGCCCATGAAGCTGACGGGGATGAACACGGCCATGAAAACGATCGTCGTGGTCATCAGCGCCGAGGTCAGCCCGCCCATCGCATCCTCCGTGGCCCGATAGGCGGAGACGTATCCTTCGTCGAACTTCGCCTGCACGGCCTCTACGACCACGATGCTGTCGTCCACCACGGTGCCGATGACCAGCACCAAGGCGAAAAGCGTCAGCAGGTTCAGGCTGAATCCGACGACGTAAAGGAATGCGAACGTCCCGATCAGCGACACGACGATGGCCAGCGACGGAATGAGCGTGGCCCGCAGGTCGTGGAGGAAGAGATAGACCACCAGGACCACCAGAACGATGGCGATAAGGAGCGTCTCGACCACATTGGCAATCGAGGCGTCGAGGAAATCCTTCGTGCTGGTGATGTCGGTCAGCACCATGCCTTTGGGGAGCGACGAGGCGATGTCGGCCGACACTTCGTCGATCTCTTCGATGATCTCGTTGGCGTTCGAGCCGGAGGTCTGGGCCATCATGCAGTTGGCGCCGGGGTGTCCGCTCGTCTGACTGAGCATCGTATAGTTCTCGGCACCGAGTTCGATGCGGGCCACGTCTTTCAGCCTCAGCACGCTGCCGTCGGGCAGCGAGCGTATGACCATGTTCTCGTAGTCGGCCTCCTCCTCGTAACGGCCGCGGTATTTCAGCACATACTGAAACGTATTTGCCGATTCGGCCCCCAGCGTCCCCGTCGGGGATTCCACATTCTGCTCGGCCAGCACCGCGGCGATGTCCGAGGGCATCAGTCCGTACTGCGCCATCTTCGACGGATCGAGCCAGATGCGCAGCGAATAGCTGGCGCCCCAGATATTCACCTCGCCCACGCCCGCGATACGCGACATCCGAGGCTCGATGTTGATCTTCATGTAGTTGGTCAAGAAGTTGGCATCGTAACGGTCGTCGGGCGAATAGAGCGATATGGCCTTCAGCGAATTGTTCTGACGCTTGCGCACCATCACGCCCGCCTTCGTGACTTCGGCCGGAAGCAGTCCCTGCGCCGAAGCCACGCGGTTCTGCACGTTGACCACCGACATGTCGGGGTCGGTGCCCTGCCGGAAGTAGACGTTGATGGTGGCCGCACCGGTGTTGGTGGCCGTCGAGGTCATATAGATCATGTTCTCCACGCCGTTGAGCTGCTCTTCGAGGGGCGTGACGACGCTCTTCATCACCGTCTCGGCGTTGGCTCCGGTGTAGGTGGCGCTGACGCGCACGGTGGGAGGGGCGATGTCGGGAAACTGTTCGACGGGCAGACGGCTCAGGCCGATCAGCCCGACGATGACAATGGCCACGGAGATGACGCCCGAAAGGATCGGACGGTTTATGAATGTGCGAACGTCCATGATTGCATTTTTTGTCGTATGACAAAAATAGTCATAAGCGTCACCTCCCGGCCATCGATCCCGCGATCCGGGGGTAAAGCGGCCCGATCCGGGGGTGAACGGCCGGACGCTTTTGCCGGCTTTCCTGAAAAAAGGAAGTATCTTTGCATCACAGGATGCGTCATTCAAAATTACGGAACCATGAAAAAGAGAACTATTTTCACGCTGCTCCTGACAGGAGCCGCAGGTTTGGCGCAAGCCGCCGCCCCGACCGGACACGTACAATCCGCCACGGCCGTCAGCCGCGTACTGGGCGACGGCCGCAAGGTGGAAACCGTCGTGCTGGAGTACGACGCCCCCGTCCGCGACAAGAGCCTGACGGCCGAAAGCTATGCGGTCGAGGGCCGGGAGGTGACGCGCATTTACGCCAACACAGTCCCCGAACGGGCCAAAAAGGGGACGGACGGACGCTATGTCGTTATCGAACTGAAGACGGAAGTCGATCTGAATGCACAGCCCGAGCAGCCCACCGAAGCCGACATGGAAAAGAAGCGGGAGCGCGACCGGATGCAGGGAGGCCCCGGACTGCGGGCCGGCTGGAGCACGGGCGGCGACGACGAATATCCGGGCGACGCCACGGCGTATCAGGTTGCGGACATCAAGACGGCGAAGGGCAAGACCTATGCGGCGAGCGACGCCCCCATCAAGACCACCGAAGAGATCTGCCTGGTGGCCGACGACTTCCGGCAGGAGGAGTTCGTGAGCCCCTATACGGGTCAGACGCTGCCCTACAACATCTACCTGCCCGAAGACTACGACCCGGCGGAAAAATATCCGCTGGTGCTCTTCATCCACGACGCCGGGGCGGCGAGCGGCCCCGTCACGCAGACGCTCTACCAGGGCAACGGCGCAACCTCGTGGGCCGAGCCCGAGGCGCAGGCCCGACATAAGTGCATCGTCGTAGCTCCCGAATATCCGGTCATTACCGTTGACGACAACTGGAATTACAGCCACCACCTCGACACCACGATCGAATTGCTGAAAGACCTGCAAACGCGCTATTCCGTCGATCCCGACCGGATCTACGCCACCGGACAGTCAATGGGCTGCATGTCGTCGATCGTGATGATGCTCAAGGAGCCCGACCTCTTCGCCGGAGCGCTGCTCGTGGCCGGCAAATGGAATCCCGAACAGATGGGCCCGCTCGCCGACCAAAACATCTGGATCATTTCATGCGAGGGCGACGCATCGTCGAACACCCTGCAAAGCCGGGCCGTCGAGAAGTGGCGCGGGCAGGGCCATAGCGTCTCAGAGGCCACGTGGGACCTGACAGCCTCGCCCGAAGAGCTCTCCGCCGAAGCCGACAAGATGCGCGCCGGGGGCGACCACCTGCTTTTCACCCACCTCACGGGCGGCAGCCACCGCGCCACGTGGTTCGTGGCCTACGGCATCGAAGGAGTGCAGGAGTGGCTTTTCGAGCAGCACAAATAGCTTTCTCCGGACGATGAAAAACGCCTCTCTGTATATCGACCTCGCTTTTTGCCTCGGGTTCCTGCCGCTGATGATCTTCGCCTTTCCGGTGGAGCGGTGGTGGGGAACCTATCCCGTGTTTTTCTGCTCGTTCGTCGGCTGGCTCTATGCCACCTATTTCTCCTACAAATACTTCATCGTTCCGCGGCTGTTCCACAAAGGCAGACCGCGCATGTACGCCCTGACGGCGATTGCCGTCTCCCTGCTGGTCACGTTCCTCTTCTCGTCCTACGAAATATCGTCGCCGTTCTACCATGTCCGGCAGCAGCTGGCGGCGATTCCCGTTCCGAGCTGGGGCGCGCGGCAGAATCAGCAGGCCATCTGGCTGCATTATATCATCGTCGTGATCTTCTGCTTCGCCGTCGGCATGCTGACGGAAGCCTACCGCCAGCGGCTGGCCCGCGAGGAGGTGGAGTACGAACGCAACAAGGCCGAACTGGCGCTCTACAAGGCGCAGATCAACCCGCATTTTCTGTTCAACACGCTCAACGCACTCTACGGATTGCTCATCACCCGTTCCGACAAGACCGAAGCGACGCTGGAACGCTTCATCAACCTGACGAAATATATGTACAACAACGCCAATCGAGATTTCATACCGCTCGGCGAGGAGGTGGAGTACATCGACCAGTATATCGCCTTGCAAACCTTGCGGCTGAACGGATTCGCCGAGGTCCGCTTCGACCGCACGGTCGAGCACGACGCGATGTCAGTGCCGCCCATGCTGCTGATTACGTTCGTGGAAAATGCGTTCAAGTACGGCATTTCGTCCAACGAACCTTGCTTCGTCCGTATCCGACTCCGCCAGCAGGGCTCCACGCTCCGTTTCGAAGTGGAAAACTCCGTTTTCGGGCGGGAGTCGCAAAACTCGAAACGCATGGGCATCGCCAACTGCCGTAAACGCCTCGCGCTGCTCTATCCCGACCGGCACCGGCTGGAAACCGGCACGGATGCCGACGGTCTGTTTCGCGTCCGGCTCGAAATTCAATCCCCCGCCCTATGATCCGCTGTATCGCCATCGACGACGAACCCATCGCCCTGAGCATCGTCCGCCAGTACTGCGAACGCCGGGGCGGCATCGAGCTGGAAACTTACAGCTCGCCGCGGGCCGGCATGGCCCGCGTGAAAGAGTGGCGGCCCGACGTGGTTTTCCTCGACATCGAAATGAACGGCACGTCGGGCATCGAACTCGCCCGCGAACTGCCGCCCGCCTGCTGCCTCGTCTTCACCACCGCATACGCCCATTACGCACTCGACGGCTTCGAGGTCGATGCCGTCGATTTCCTGCACAAGCCCTATTTCTACGAACGCTTCGAGCGGGCCATGCAGAAAGCGGAAGAGTGGCTGCGGATGCACGACCTGCTGCGGATCGCGGAGTCGGCCTCCCGCAGTCTGGTTCTGAAAGCGGATTACAAGAACGTATCGGTCGCTGTCGATACGATTCTCTACATCGAATCGCTGGACAACTACGTCCGGGTACACACCATCGACGGCGCGACCGTTACGTCGAAAATCTCCCTGCGCGCCGTCGAGGAGCAGCTTCCGGACGGGGAGTTCATCCGCATCCACCGCTCGTTCGTCGTGCCCGAGAAGCGTATTGCGAAGTTCTCGAGCACCGAAGTCGTGCTGTCGAAATGCGGCAAACGGCTGCCGGTGGGCAAAACCTATTCGGAAGCGGCAATGGCCGTCTTGAGCCGGGAAAAGTGATTTTTCAGACCCTGATGCTTGGCGGGTCGAATATTTTTCGTTACTTTTGTGCCGCAAAGCAATATGTAGTGTCCGAACACGTAAGTCTAATTGGCTTTTATGTGTTCGGACACTCTTTTTTTGTCGGAACCTTTTGATAAACCCAAATAAACAACGAACATGAAATCTTGGATTGTAAAGATTTTAGGAGCCATGTCGTTGACATGCCTCCTTGCGATGTCGTCGTGCAGCAGCGACGAGCAACCGATCGTGGAGAACGGGATTCTGCCCGAGAATGTTCCCGCATCCGTTTATGAAGATTTCCGGGCCAGCTTCCCGGACGCTGCGGATGTCAGCTGGTCCGTGGCCGACGGCTATGCCGTGGCTACTTTTACACTCTCCGAGACCCGGAGCGCCACCGGCAAAACGTCCGTATGGTACGAACTGAAAGATGCGCAGAAGAAGATGCAGTGTCGGACGATTGCGTTCGAGACTCTGCCCGAAGCGGTCAGGGCCGCTTTCGCCGGAAGCGAATACGGTGCGGATGCGGAGGATGCGACGGCCGGCATGCTGACGCGTTACGCGGCCGGGACGGTGGAGACCGTTTACTTCCTGCGGGTGACGACGACGACCGACGGAGCCGAGACGGCGGAAACGACACTGTATTATACAGCCGACGGCGTTCTGGTGAAGCTGACTTCCGAGGTCGTTTACGACAGCAGCTACGGCGACATGGGTCCGAACCACCGCGACTGGCTGCCTCGGACTTCGCCCGACTATGTGGCTGAATTCGTGAGCCGCAACTATCCGCAGGCGGAATACCTCTATATCTACGAGGGCAGGGAGCTGACCAAAGTGAAAATACTCGACGGACGAAAAGCCCGCATGCTGCTGTTCGACGCCGAAGGGAACTGGCTCTCTACCCAGACGCAACTTCATACCGACGAATTGCCGGAGGCTGTGCTCGCCGCTTTCCGCTTTTCGGATTATGCCGATCGGCGGATCGACGGTGCCGAGGAATACTTCACGGCCGACGACGAGCACTACTATGTGCTGACGGTCAAGGATCGCTTCGGCAAGCAGGAGATCCGCATCGACGAGGACGGTACGTTGAGTAACCGGGGAGACCTGAATGATCCCGTGCAACCCGATGACGACGGGCAGGCCGGAAGCACCGGTTATCTTTCGAAAACGGAGATCGGGGCGTTCGTCCGGCAACGCTATCCCGAAGCGACGATCGTCGCGCTGACACACGATGACAAGGGAGCGGAAGCAGAGTTGTCCTGCCCCGGAGCCAAAATTAAGGTTCGCTTCGACTTCCGTCCGCAGGGTTATCTTTGGACGGAGAGCGAATGGGATCTGGATATCCGCGATACATCGGCCGTTCCCGCATCCGTCCGGGCGACGCTCGATGCCTCTTACGCCGATTATCGGCTCAACTTCCTCAAATATGTCGAACCGGCATCGGCCGACAACTATTACGAAGCCGGTCTGAAGTCCGTTCAGACGAAACAGACCGTCAAGGTGAAATTGGACGAACAGGGCAGCATTCTCGCCGAATATGGAAAACACTGATCGGATGAACAAAAAGAGACTCGTTTTCATTTTGGGCAACCTGACGGCTTTCGGGCCATTCATCACCGATTTCTACCTCCCGTGCCTGCCCGAACTGACCGCTTATTTCGGAGGTTCGGCCTCCCTGATCCAGCTGAGCCTGACAGCCGGCATGCTGGGGCTGGCCGCCGGACAGCTTCTCGTCGGCCCCGTTACGGACAAATACGGCCGCCGGCGCCCGCTGCTGTGGTGCCTGCTGCTTTTCGTACTGGCCACGGCGGGCTGCATGCTCTCCACCCGGATTTCGGCCTTTATCCTCTTCCGGCTGTTGCAGGGACTGACGGGAGCCGCCGGACTGGTCATCTCGAAAGCGATCATCGCCGATTCGTTCACCGGGCAGGACGTGGCCCGCTACTTCGCCGTGCTCGCCGCCGTGCAGGGCGTGGCGCCCATCGTGGCACCGGTCGTCGGGGGCGTGGCATTCAGCCTGACCTCCTGGCAGGGGACGTTCGCCGTGCTGGGAATTTGGGCCCTGGGGCTGCTCGCCGTATGCCGCCGCATGCCGGAGTCGCTGGCTGAAAAAGACCGCCTGCAAATGCCCGTCTGGAAAACCTTCCGATGCTACGTACCCGTGGTAACGAACGGCAAATATCTGGTGATGAACCTGCTGCAAAGTTTTTCGGCGGCCGCGCTGATCGCCTACATCTCCGCCTCGCCTTTCATCTTCCAGCAACATTTCGGACTGACGCCCTTGCAGTACAGCATCTGCTTCGCCGGCAATGCGCTGGGACTGGTGGTCGGCAGCAGCGTCGTGATGAAAATCCGACGTTTGGCATCGGCTACGCCGTGGTGCTCCGTCGGGTTGTTCGTCACGGGACTGCTGATGTCGGTCGCCCTGTGGCTGGAGTGGCCGTTCGTTCTCTTCGAGCTGGTTCTCGTTCCGATGCTGTTTTGCGTCGGCATGATTACGCCGGTGGGCATCACATTGGCGCTGAACTCCGTGACGGAGCACCGGGGCATCGCCTCCGCTCTGCTGGGGGCCCTGCCGTTCCTGTTCGGCGGCATCGTGGCGCCGCTCACCGGACTCGGCGATATGATCCGCTCGATGACCACGCTCGTTCTGCTCTGCTCGGTCATCTGCCTGGGGCTTTATCTCTGTTCGCGCCGGTGGGACTACTCGGCGCCGGAAAACTGACCTCCCGGCACCTCTAAAATACCCGTCCCGGGGGAAGGTCATCTGTTTCGCAACCGTAGAACGGTGCATAGCGTTCGATCGCACAAGTCCGGCCGACTTGGCGGTCGGACGTTTTTTTTGCGCCGTATCCGCCCCGCCGCGGACCGGACAAAGCGGCCGGTTATAAATTCGTTCCGGGAAAAGGGCCTGAGATAAGAGATCGAATCTCCTTCTAAGAGATATGATTTCACGGGCAAAAATAGGCAAAAAATCGTTACGATCAATATTCGGACTTATAATTTTGAAGTTCCGGTTGCAGAAATGTTCGCATTAAAGGGCGATTGTTGGCCCAAAATCGGCCTCTGGAATCATTAACAGCCGTCCGTTCAGCGCTTACAATCCGTAATCATATCTCTTAGAAGGAGATATTAAAGGTTTATTAACTCAAACTTCAGGTTTATGAGAAAATTTGTACTATTCTTCATGGCCGTTTTCGGATGTTGCGTCTGCGCTCTCGCCCAGAACGGCAAAGTTTCCGGTACGGTCACCTCAGCCGACGGCAAGCCGATCGCAGGCGCTACGGTCGTCATCGAAGGTTCCCATGTCGGCACCAGTACGAATGCGGACGGCAAATATACGCTGAATGTCCGCCCCGGCGATGTTCTGCAAGTTTCATTTATCGGCATGCAGACTCAGCGCATTCCGGTCAACGGCAAAACGACCGTCGATGTCACCATGCAGGACGATGCGATAGGACTGGACAACGTCGTCATCACGGCTTTGGGCATCACGCGGCAGGAACGCACGCTCGGCTACGCCTCGACCACGATCAAGGCAGATGAGATCGCCAAGGGACACGCCGCCGACGCCATGACCGGTCTGATCGGCAAGGTCGCCGGCATGCAAATCTCCTCGTCGGGCGGCACGGGCACCTCGCAGAAGGTCATCGTCCGCGGCTATTCGTCGCTGGCCGGCAGCAACCAGCCGCTCTATGTCATCGACGGCGTTCCCGTATCCAACTCCACGATGGGAACGCAGGATCTGAACAACTCGATCGACTTCGGCAACCAGGCGGCCGATGTCAATCCGGAGGACATCGAGTCGATCACAGTCCTGAAGGGAGCCTCGGCGACGGCGCTCTACGGCTCGCGCGCCGGCAACGGCGTAATCATCATCACCACCAAGCGGGGACGCCAGAACGAGGATGTCACCGTCACCTACGACGGCTCGTTCATGGCCAGCACCGCGCTGCGCATCCCGCAGTTGCAGAACAAGTTCGGCCAGGGGTGGTACTACGATTACGACGGCGGTCATTTCGGCAACTTCTCGCCCACGGAAAACGGCTCCTGGGGCAACATCCTCGACGGGCGCGAAAACTACTGGCGTCCGGGAGCGACGTGGAACAACGGGGCCGAGATGTCCTACAAACCTTTTTCCTATGCCAAAAATTCGCTGAAAAACTTCTACGACACGGGCTTCGAAACGAACAACACGATCACCGTGCAGGGCGGCACGGCCAACAGCGGATTCGTGGCATCCTACGGCAACACCTATTCGAACGGCATTCTTCCGGGCAACGACGACTACTTCAAGCGCAACACCTTCTCGTTCCGCGGCAACACGAAGATCAAGGGAGGTCTCGCATGGCTGAACTACGGCGTGACCTACGTCCGCAAGGATGTGCGCAACGCCATGACGGGTCAGGGGCAGAACGGTTCGACGATCTATCAGAACATTCTCCAGTATCCGGTTGACATCGACTACGGCGATCTGAAAGACTACAACAGCATCTACAACAACGCCGACAACTATTATTCGCCCTATGCCCAGAACCCCTGGTGGACGCTCGACCACAACTACTCGACCTTCCAGGACGACCGCGTATACGGCAATATCGAGGTCGGCTTCCAGCTCTACAAAGGGCTGTCGCTGATCGGACGTTTGGGCGGCGATTTCAGCAACTCGCTGGAGAAGTACTATAACGACATCTGGGTCTTCTCGCCCGGGTCGTATACGGAGACCGAGGGCGGCAGCGCCGAACAGGGCTCCTACGAGGAGATCTCGCGCAAGAGCAATCAGATCGACGCCAACGTGCTGCTCAACGCCGATTACCGCTTCGGCAGGGACTGGTCGCTCCACGCCGCAGCCGGCTGGAACCTCAACCAGCGCACGGCTTCCTACCTCGACGGCTCGCTGACGGGACTGGCCGTCGAGAACTGGCCGAGCTTCGGCAATACGAGCGGAGCCACTCCGACCTCCGCCTCGCTCTACCAGCGCCGCCGTCTGATCGGTCTTTACGGACAAGCCGATCTGGGCTGGCGCGACGGCATCTACCTGACCCTCTCGGCCCGCAACGACTGGTCGTCCACGCTTCCTATCGACAGCAATTCGTTCTTCTACTGGGGCGTCAATGCCTCGGTGGTCCTCACCGACCTGTTTCCTTCGATGCGCAGCGACGTTTTGAGTTTCCTCAAACTCCGCGGCGGTTACGGAAAAACCGGTAACGACGCGTCCCCCTATTATACGTCGGGTTACTATGTGCTGGGGAGCGCCACGGGCGGCTTCGGCGACCTCACCTTCCCGCTGAACGGCTACTCCGGCCTGCTGCGCTCCACCCGCATGCCGGCATCGGACCTCAAACCGGAAATCTCGACCGAATGGGAGATCGGCGCGGACGTACGTCTGTTCCAGAACCGCATCAACCTCGACGTCGCCTACTACAACAAGGAGACGAAGAACCAGATCATCTCGGCGACGCTGGCTCCCGAAGCGGGCTACACGACCCGCGTCCGCAACGTGGGCAAGATCCAGAACCGCGGTGTCGAACTGACGCTGGGGCTGGTTCCCGTGCGCACCAAGGACTGGGAGTGGAATTTCACCTACACGTTCTCCAAGAACAACAACGAGGTGAAGGAGCTGTGGGACGATGTCACCGAAACGACCATCTACGGCCTCACCTCCGGTCCGCAGCTGAAAGCGATCGTCGGCGAGTCGCTCGGCACCTGGACTTTCTACAAGACCGAGACCGTGCAGGACGAGTCGAGCCCCCATTACGGCAAGACGATCGTCAACGCCACGAGCGGCTATCCGGTCGTCTCCACCACCGAGACGGAGATCATCGGCCATGCCGATCCCAAATTCACGATGGGCTTCAACAACACCGTCCGCTGGAAAGACCTTTCGCTGGGATTCTCGTTCGACTGGCGCTACGGCGGCAAGATGTATTCCGCGACCAAGAGCGTCATCTACTTCAACGGCAATGCGGAAGAGACCATGTACAACATGCGCGATCCGTTCGTCGTGCCCAATGCCGTATATATGGGATCGGACGGAGAGTACCACGAAAACAACATCCCGGTCACCGCCTACTACAACATGAACTACTATTGGTATTCGAACACCAACAGCGAGCGTTACCGCGACGATCTGATCGACAAAACCTATCTGAAACTCCGCGAAGTGAACCTCACCTACCGCCTGCCCCGCAAATGGTTCGCCGGCGTGAAATGGCTGTCGGGCATCGACATATCGTTCGTGGGACGCAACCTGCTGATGTGGACGCCGTCGCAGGGGCTGGTCGATCCCGACATGACCAACTATGGCAATGACCTCGAATCGCAGTTCGGCGAGTATTACTCCGCACCCACGACCCGCACGTTCGGAGGCAGCATCAAAATCGTATTCTAACGTCTAAATTCAAGGAGACTCAATCATGAAAAAGAATATCTTCACATTGCTCGTCTTCGTTTCGTTGACTCTGAGCGGTTGCCGGGATTGGTTGGACATCAACGAAAACCCGAACTATGTCAGCAAGGCGGACAAGACGACGCTGTTACCGACCGTAGCGCTCATGACCGCCGACAAAGTGGGCTATGAACTGACGCTGACGGGCTATTTCTGGGCGCAGTACACCGTTCAGAACAGGAACACCAGCCAGTACACCACCGTCATGAACTACGACCTGAACACGCAGTCGGCCTATTTCACCAGCCCGTGGTCGTATCTCTACGTCCGCGTACTGCCTTCCGTCAGGACGATCCTCGAACAGTGCGAGGGCGAGTCGGGCGTTTCCAATTTCGTGCTCGAAGCCAAGACGATGCTGGCCTACAATCTCTATCTGCTGACCAGTCTGTACGACAAGGTCGCCTATACGGACGGCTATCTGAACCCGGAGAACACAACCCCCGGATTCGACAGCGGCGAACAGATGCAGGGCATCATCACCGGCATCCTCGAAGAGATCCGGTCCATGAACGCCGGGCAGCTCGCAGCCGACGAACAGGCCAATACGTCCGTGAAGGCGGACATGATCTTCGGAGGCGATGTCGAACAGTGGGTGAAATTCGCCAATACGCTCTACCTGCGGGTTCTGCTGCGCGATTTCGACACCAACCGCAGCAAGATCCAGTCCCTGCTGGCGGAAAACAACCTGCTCGACACGCAGGATGCGGCCTTCGACAACTTCTCCAATGAAGCCGACAAGTCGAACCCGCTCTACGAGAGCGACCGCCGCCAGCTCAATACGGATCAGAACATCCGCTGCTGCTCGGACATACTCGGCGTACTGAGCGCAACCGATTCGCGGTTGTCCTACTACTACGAGGGCGGTGCAACGGGCGTCGCCTACGGAACGACCCCGACGCCTGCCGAAGCGAACCGGCTGCAACTCGGCGCCACCGATCCGGTCTATTTCGCCACGATCGACGAGGCTTGTTTCCTCAAGGCCGAAGCGTATGCCCGCCTGAACGACGCGGCCAATGCCAAGAGTAATTACGAAGAGGCCATCCGGGCTGCCTTCGCGCGCTGCGGCTGCACGGGAGCCGACGAGCTGATCGCCGGCGACTACGCATTCACGGACGGAACGGCCGAGCAGATGGTGGAGCAGATCATCAATCACAAATGGGCCTCGAACGTACGCTGCATGCCCATCGAATCGTGGTTCGACATGAACCGCACGGGCTATCCGACGCGCGGCACGACGATCACCGCTTCGGAAGGCGTGCTGGGCGGATTCCCCTGCCGCTTCCTCTATCCCTACAATTCGACGGACTACAACCCCAACGCCCCGCAGGTCGAACCGCTGACGGCCAAGATGTGGTGGCATAAATAGCAGCGACGAAGATTAATATCAAAAATGCAAGGATTATGAACAAAATACTGAAAATGCTGTTTGCAGGCGCTCTCGTCGCAATGGGATGCGCATCCTGCGAAACCTACGACGTGGATGATCCCGACATGACGGCCGTTGCCGATCTGGACGGCCAGTGGATCTGCTTCGCCTACGAATCGTCCGCTCCGGACACCCCCGTTACCGTATTCGACATTCTGGTGACCAATACGACCGACAACGCGGCGGATGCCATGTGGATGACCATCGCCGACTGCGATTATTCGGCAAGCGGAAACCCTCGCTATCTCGACGCCCTGCAATTCAAACTGAGTTGCGACAACAGCGCGCTGACCTTCTCCTGCACTTCGGCAGAGGCCGTTCAGCCCCGGACCTGCCACAACATCTATCTCGGACAGGGCTACTACACGGCCGGATACGCCGGGGCCGTCGCCTCCCAGGGCTATACCGTAACGGTGACCGGGGGCAAGGTGACGAAAAACGGCGTGGACACCAAGACCGGTTACAAAGCCGATGCGATCGAGTTCGGTTACACGCGCACGAATCCGGACGGCTCGACGGTCAGCTATACCGTCAAAGGCATGAAAAACACCGGCTGGGAAGAGGATATGAAAGATTACAGCGATTTCATCGATGCGAACTTTTAGAACGAACTGAACATTTCTTACCATAAGCAATCAAATAAAAAGTTCAAATTTGCAGAAATGTTCATCCGGAGGGGCGCCGCGACGGTAAGCCCCTCCTCTTTTTCATGTCATGGGATATGAGCCCGTACGCAGGGAGCGGCAGCCTACGTTCCCGGCCCCGGGAATCATCGGCTCAATAAAGCCGATTTTGCGGAGCCGGGACGCTTTTTCCGCCCCGGCAATATATGAGTCGCGGTTTCACGCCATGCGGCCCTAAAAGTCCGCTCCGGCGAGCTTCGCTTCGAGCCGCCCGACAGAAGTGTCTTTGAGAAGCACCCGCTTTTCTCGATCCAGCAAATAGAGCGTCGGCATGGCTTTCAGGTCGTAAACCGCCCCGCGCACCAGCCGCTCCCCGACATCGCAGCCGTCCGTCCAACCCTCCGGGACAGCCGCATCGCGCCACGCCCCGCTGTCGCCGGCGACGTTCACCGACAGCACGGCCAGCCGCCCTTCCCCGACCATCCCGCAAACGGCCGGCGATGCCGCCAGCCGCCCTTTCACCCGCCCGCATTCGTCGCAGGAGGGATCGTAAAAGCACAGCAGCGTATATTCCGCCTTCAGATGCGACATGCGCCGTTTCACTCCGTCGCGGCCCAGAAACTCGAAATCGGCCGCCTTGTCTCCCGGGCGATTCTTCGACACCGTCTCCAGCAGACGGCGCGGCCGCAGTTTGTCGGCCTCACCGATCCGGGGATTGGCCGTCAGCGCCCGCAGCACCAGGATGTAAAGCTCCTCGTCGCACATCGGGGAGTTGGGTTCGTAAAGATACTTGTCGCCCAGCCCGATGAAACAATAGAGCGTCTCGCTCCGCACGGCCGCCCGCGAATAGAGCGTATCGACCGCCGCGGCCGCCTCGCGGGCATGGGGCAGCACGCTCAAAAAATCGACGAAAGCCTGTTCGGTGATCTCCGGACACGAAAGCAGGACCGTATCGGCGAAGTCGAAACAGTCCCAATAGTGCAGGGCCAGATAGTCCGCCCGGTCGGCCGGATCGCGCAGGGCCTCCGGCACATCGGGCAGCCGGAAAGCCCGCCGCCCGGGAGTCCCGTCCGCGCTCTCGGAATCCGCCGTGTCTGCGGCGGGCTCCGCGGTTTCGGGGCACTCCGCGGTTTCGGGGCGCTCGGCGGTGCGGATCTCCGGACATCCGGCCAGCATGCACGCTCCGCAGAGCAGCAACAGCAGCAATTTGTCGGCCCGTGTCATGGGTTCAGTCAATCAGCGGCCGCATTCACCAATGTTATATCGGGCGACTGCACCAGACGGGCCAGCGTCAGCGGATTGTTCTCGTCGATCCGGTTCCGGTAAACCGCGCCGTCCTTCGTATAGCGGAGTTCGATGCGATCGAACCACCCGGGGTCATACTCCTTGCGCAACCGCAACTCGTAGCGGCCGTCCGCCGTCACGGTCATCGACCCGATGCGGCTCCCCGTTCCCGACTGTATGAACGACACGAACGCATTGCGCGGCACGGGAATCGCCCCGGTGCCCGGATCGTAGGTGATCCGCCCCGTGACCGACTCGTTCGCCACACGGAAGGTCTTCCGGAAGAAGACGACTTTCTCCTCGTTCGACGAAAGGGTGATGTCGCCGGCGCTCACCACACAGTTCGTCTTGAACGGCAGCCGCTTGCGCTCTCCCGACTGCGAAGGCGCAGGGCTTCCGGCGGCGGCCGGCGTCGTATCGGGGATCAGCGCGTCTGCGACACCGAATTTGCGCTCCTCCTCGCGCGAGGCATCGACCGTATAAACGAAACGCCCCTCGACCTCAGGGTCCGCTTTGAGTTTATCGGGCGTCAGATTGCACTCGGCCAGCCGCGATTCGTCCACGGTCAGCATCGGCGCATCGATATAGACCTCGAACGTCTCGCCGAAAGGATCGGCCGACCGGTCGTCCGAACCCCGGAAACTGGTCACGTCGAATTCGATGTCGATGTTCGTTTCGGCCGGATTCTCATAGTTCCACGTCAATTCCGTCACCGGCTCCGCGTCGCTTCCGGAGGCATCCCCGCCCGCGCCGTCTATGCGTGCCGCAAAACGGAAGGGGTTGTAGTTGGCCAGCTCGAACGAAGTCGAACGATAACCGCGGCCGGCATAGTCCCGGGCGACATCTTTCAATGACTTCTCGCCCGAAATATTGGAGGCTATGCGGACGACCTCGGCACTCTGCGGACGGTTGGTTCGCAGGTAAATCGAATAGACGCCCGTCCCCGACTGCGGCGTATCGCCGCCCGCGCGCGGGTAAAAGAGATACATGCGGCCATTCTCCGTCCACATATCCTCGTTGACGGGCGAGAACGTGCAGTCGAACGTAACGCCGTCGGGCTCCTCTCCGTCGGGAATGTGGTCGAGATACTGCGAATAGATCAGAAACTCGTCGTCGGCCGTGGCGTTGACGAATTCGCCGTAATCGCCGCCGGACGACGTTTCCGCCGAATTATCGTGCAGATGCATGGTGAACTGGACGAAAGCGCCCTTCTTCTGCGGCACCAGCCGGTAGAAGATCTTCTCGTCGTCGGCGAAATCGTCGTCGGGTCTGGCCGTATATTCGTTCAATCCGGCGACCTCGATCACATATCGGAGGCCGGTATAGGTCACCTCCTTCTCCTGCGTGGCGAAGTATCCGGCTTCGACCGAAACCTTGGTCTTCGCTCCGGAACCGCTCTGCGGCAGGATCGTGCGGAAATACACCCGCTGCACGCCTGGCTGTACGGCCGTATAGACGAACTTGTATTCGATCGGCTCCCCCTTTTCGTCGAGGATATTCTCTCCGAAGCCATCCTCGCCGCGGCGGATCACCGGCAGCGACATACCGGCCGCCGCGCGGACATCGAGATCCTCGACGCCGATCAGCACCCGCAGCGGAAACAGCTCCGCCGGACATGTCTCCGGAACGGTGAACATCAACGTCACATGTTCGCCGTACGTGCCTCCGCTCTCTCCGGCAGAGGGTGTGCCGAACACCTGCGACGCCACCCATGCGGGCCGGAACGACTGCGTTTTGATGAGGATGATCTTGATCTTGCGCTGCAAAAGCCCCTTTTTGACCAGCAGCGTCCCTTCGAGTTTTTCGTTGCCGCCCATTTCGCGCAGCACCACGGTGAGTTCGCCGTTCCCCACGCCGTCGCTTCCGACGACGAACGAATTGCCGACATTCTGCCCCGCCACGTTGTTGCCGTCGAGCCACGTCACCGACGGTTTGTCGGCCTCCGAGACCGCCGATCCGTCGTTCCTCCGGAGCGTGTAGCGAAGCGAATACTGCCGCCCCTCGTTGCTCTGGTCCAGCACATAGCTCGTCCGATCGACTTTCAGGGTAAAGGTGCCGTCCGAAACCTCGTCGATATTGTCCCGGATCGAGATCCAGACGTTGTTCGTCGCGGCGGCATCGAGCGCTTCGCCGAACGAACGCTGCCCGTAGGAAAGTTCGCCCTCGATATGGAGAATGTAATGGTGGTTGCGGCGGATGAGCAGCTGTTCGCCCTGCGCATCGATCAGCATCACGCGGTAATAAAGGTCGTCGGCCTCGGTTTCACCGGGGCGGTGTCCGCGCAGGATCACGCTGACGGGTTTGTCGGCCGTATTCTCGCACTCGAAGACATATTGCCGCATGTCGGTCGTCACGTCGAGGATGTCGCTCATCACCGACGTATTTTTCGGCAGCGTCACGAAAGGCTCCGTCCCCGGCCATACGAATCCCTGCTCGGGGTGATAGGGCGCCACGGTGCCGAACGCGCTGGTATTGCAGACGACGAACCCGGTCACGTCCAGACTGCCGTTGCCCGCGGGGTTGTCCACCGAGATCAGCGCATGGTTGCGGACGAGCTCTATCCCGCCCTGCGCTTTCAGCTGCTCGGCGACGGAGCGCGGATCGTCCTCGGCACAGGCGAAACGGGCCCAGTAGATCATCATGCCCGAGGAGCCTTCGAGCGCGGCCATCACCTGCGCCTCCGACTTGTTGTAGAAATCGCGTTCCTGAAATCCCAGCATGTTCTGGTTGCCCAGGAAATGGATCAGGCGCGTATTCTGCGGCACGCGGGCCGTGAACGTGCCTTCATGCAGGTCGTCCGATGTCGGCGCCAGCGTCGCCTGCGTCGTTGCGACGAAAAGTCCGTAGCTGTCGAAACAGAAGAGCGTCATGTTCTGCACGCCCGTGCCGTCGGGATCGACCGAGCGGGTGGCGACCACGGGCATCGGCGGAATATCGGCGTCGAAACGGATTTCGATGCAGCCGTCGTCCGGAACCTCCGCGCCGGGCAGGCCGTCGTGCGTGCAGGAGGTGCATGCGGCCAGCACGAACGACGACACGGCCGCAGCGTATATGATTCCTTTCATCATGTCAGTTGACTTTTATGATTCCTATTCGATGTCATACGCATCGTGAATGCAGCGGATGTTAGCGGAACCGCTTTCCGGCAGATTTTCCCAGTCAGCCCGGGCCACCCGGCCGCTCGCCGACCAATAATAATCGCCGGACATCACTTCGTCCATAGCTGCGGAAGAGTTCTGGAATCTGAGGATGATCCCCACCTCGTAGTGCGTCGGCAGACGCCAGTCGGTCAGTCTCCTCGTGACCTCCTTCCCCGATGCGTCCCTGGTCTTATAGACCTCGACATACTGTTTGCAATGCTCTTCGGCGGTCGCTCTCGCACTGGTCGCAGAGGTAGTTCCCAGCTGCGAAGCAATCAGGAACGAGGGAGATACGATCACCGAATTCTCGGAGCTCCGGTCCGTATTGCCCTCGTCATTCAGCCGCGGACGCCCCAGCGTATATTCGCCCGACGAAGCCGTGATCCGGACATGGTACATGCGGAAATTATCGTTGTTATCGACATTGTCGAACGTCCGGCGATAGGTGTAGGAAGGATTCCACCATCCCGACCTGTTTTGCTCCCAGGCATAGCGGCTGATTCCTCCGCTGTTATCGACGGCTTTCGATTTGAAAAGGCTGTTGGAAGTCGTCCGCTTCTCGGATGAGAACTGCTGCGAATCGTAGGACTGCCCCTCCACCTCCTCCGCCGGAATGCCGTCCAGATACTCCCAGTTCGTCCTGCCGCCGTTGAAATCGTCGCGGTACGAATACCAGCCGTGGATATTGGTGATGTATTCCAGCGGATACTGGACGATGACGATCTCGCGCGGCTGGGAGCCGTCCTCGTTTTCCACTTTCAATTTGACATAGCGCGGCGCATTGTTCGTCGGCACCGGGCTGTGCACTTTGATATGCCCGGACAGCCCCTCGTCCGGAGTCGCCGTGATTCCGGCGCTGCCGACATCGACGGACTGCCGGTCGTCGTTCTTGTCGAAATACCAGGCTTCGACAGGCGTCACGGTCACCTTCGACGACGATGCGAATTCGAGCGTCGTATCATCGTCGGCCATGTTGTGCATCTCCATCGAATCGGTATTCACCATCAGGTAGTGCGGACGTTCGGTTTCGCCGCCGATGCCGATCGTCTGCTCCTCCCAATCCCGGACCGAATAGCGGATCGGGCCCAGCTCGACCGGTTCCGACGCATCGGTGGCCCCCGCGGCATTCACCTCGACGGTCACCTCGTAGCAGCGGTTGCGTTCGAGCCGTTTCACCGACGGACGGCAGATCGGAATCTGGTAGTAGCTGTTCGCATGGAAATTGTCATCCTCCCTATCGGGATTGTACCCGGGCTCTCCCTCCCTGCCGTGGTACCACATCGGCAGGTTGACGACCAGACGGGGTTCCCAGTCGAGGGCGCTCCGGCCGTCCCAGTCGTGGCTGTAAGCATAGGCCGTGACGCGCACCTCCCCGATGAAGCTCTTGTCGTCGTCGATGCCCCACTGGAAATAGCCGGCGCTGTTCTTGCCGGGCGTAGCCACCTCGGCATTCTGCTGCGCTTCGGCGACGAGCGAGGTCGAGATCGGCATGTTGCGCAGGTAGTAGCCGCAGCCGTGTCCCGCCGCGGCCTCATAGTCGTCGAACGTGATGCTCGCGCCCTTCCTGATGCGCACCACGATCTTGGCGGCGGCCCGCCGCAGCGTCACCATCAGTTCGGTGTCGTTCGAACGGACTCCGTCGTACAGCTTCACGGGCGCCGGCGCCGCGGGTTCGGCCGAAGCGCCCTTCGGATAGGCGATGCCGTCCATCAGAAACGCTTTGGGGGCATTCTGCACCTCCGGGAGCCCCGTCATGTGGATGTTCGCATCCCGCTGCGTCATCGTCTGCAACCCCTCGCGCGTAGTCAGCGCCTCGAAATCCGCTTCGGGGTGCGACGTGTTGGCGATCAGGTAGACCCAGTAGTCCGCATTCGCCTCGAAATCGGTCCGCCTGGCCCGGAGCGTCACCACGCCCTGACTCACGCCGCCGGCCGAAACCCGCTCGTAGTGCCGTTTCACGCCCGCCGCATCGAATATCAGCACGTCGAGCCGATCGACGCGCGACTCGACGGCGGTGGATTCGGCGCGCGTCATCCGTTCGATCCCCGAAACGCCGAGGCGGATGCTGTCGCCGCCCGCCGCATCCGCCGGATCGTCGTCCTGCACGCAGGCCGCGAGGCCGCACGCCGCGCAGCAGAAGATCGCCCAATAGGATAAAATACGTTTCATCGTCGTTGAATTGTTTAGTCCCGGGTATCCGGTTCGCTACCCGGTCAATTAGCAACTTGTTTGATCTCGATCAATTCGGGGACCTGCCGGCCGTCGGAGTGGCAAGGCCATTTGATGTCGCCGTCCGAGCCGTTGATAAGCAGGAAACTGCCCGTGCCCATGCCCTCCCATGTCGGCGTGTAGGCGATCCCCAGCCGGATGATTCGGCCCACATAGGCGGGATCGTCGTTCAGCGCGCGCACGACGATCCGGTAGAACTCGTCCGACGCCTCCGGAATATCCGTCTTCCGGCCGGCGGCGTCATAGACCGTCACCGAATAGTCGGCCGCCGAGACATCGAGCAGCGTCGCCGTCCAGACCTGCCCCGAAGGGGCCGACAGCTGGAAAAAGAACGAACAGCTCCCCTGCGCCTCAAGCGCCCCCTCGACGAACGTGTCGTCATCCGAAGGGTCGTAATCGGGATTATAGAAGATCGTCGGGGCCTCTGCGGGCACCGTCGAGGCGGTCGGTTCGGCCGAAAGCGGATTGGTGTAGGAGGGGTAATCGAAGATCAGGTCGTCCCACGAATCGCCCTCCTCCCAGTCGGCCACCATGTACTCCACGGTGAATTTGCCCGTGTTGCTGATCAGGCAGCACACCGTATAGTAGCGGTTGCGCTCCATCGCCGGCAGGAAGATCAGCCCCGTGCGGCTCTCGCCCCCGAACTCGTAGTCGATCTTCAGCACATTGCCCTGTTCGTCGCCCGGGATGTCCCAGCTTCCGCCGTTGCCCCACGGGTTCTCGAAGGGGTAGAACGGCGTGTCGAGCACCGGCGTGTAGTTGGCCGGATTCCGGCGGGCCTCCTCCTCGGTCGCGGTCGCGGGAACCGTCAGTTCGCCGACCGCCGCCGTGACCGGGTCCAGTTCCAAGGGCGCCGACATCGACTGCACCTGCTCCAGCACCGCACGATCCTGCGGCATCAGGTAGTTGTGCATGCGCGTGCCCTGCTCCAGCATCGTCAGTCCGGTGATGCGCAGTTCGGCCGCCTCGCCCGGACGCTTGGCGGCGAAAACCCCCAGCTTCGCCACGGGCCGCCGGAGTTCGAATTCGAGCTTCTGCGCCAGCAGCGTATGGCCTTCGTGCCCCGGTTCGGCGGGAGGATTGTTCGGGTCGTCCGTGGCAACGTCGATCGTCTCCGTCGTCATGCAGTACATCGGCAGCCCCTTCGAAAGGTCGAGCTGCGTGAAGCGGAACTGCCTGAGCTGCGCGGGAGTCGTCGTCTCCGACAGGCCGCCGCTGACGCCGAGGGTCACCATCGCCGCCTCGTTGGCCACGACATAGAAATCCACCTTCTGACCGGATGTCGATTTCAGGGTCATATCCATCAGGAACGCAGCGGATGCCTCAAGGCCGCCGTCGCTGTAATAATAACCGACGCGCTCGTCGCCGATGAAGGCATAGACGCGAAGCGTGTGCAGAGCCGCCTCCGCGTCCGTCGGCGTTCCGTCCGCCGCATCGACGCTGCGGGTGCCGACCTTCATCAGCACCGAGACTCTCTTTTTCCCGGCAGAATCGGAGTCCGCGTCCTCTTTTCCGCAGCCGGACACCGCCCCGCCGCAACAGGCGGCGACGAACGCCGCAAGCAACAGATATCTGACTTTACGCATGGTCGTAATCGCTTAAAATTCGGGTTTCACCTCCTGAACGAACCAGTCCGGCACCGAAACCTCGACACCCGCCGAGGTGAATTCGATGCGGATCGGAATCAGCACCTCCTGTTTCGAACAATCTATGGCCGGATGCTCGGCCAGGAACTCCGCGAGATTGACCTCGACGAAAGTGCTTTCGCCCGAAGCGGTGCGCAGGCAGACGCTCACCGCCTCGTGATTCGTATGCCGCATGATATTGGTCTCGGAGGTCAACAGCATCTTGTCGGCATCGTACCTGGTTTCGAGCGTATAGTCGGCCGCCTCTCCGCATACGCGGTTCTCAAAGTCGGTGCAAGGCGCGACACCGCAGATTTCGAGCTTCGGCAGCAGGCCGGCTCTGACATCGGACCGGGGAATGCCGGCCACTTCGACCGACAGATCGTAGTGGGAGCAGACGAAGGGCACGAGGGTGGTCCGATCCCCCTCTTTTCCGGTGAATCCGGTCACCGTGACAGGCACCGACGCATAGTAGAGCGAGTCGTTGCCCGACGCAGCGCCCGTGTCCACATAATCCGCGTCGGCGAAGCGGATCGCATCGAAACTTCCGGCCGAAAGATTCACGGTCTTCGTGTGGTGCGTGTTGCCCAGACACACCACCCGGTAATCGCCGGGCGCGAGGGGCGGCAGCTCCGCGGTGCGGGCCGCGACCTGGCCGGCGGGAACGACGAAATCGGCCACGCAGCTGTTCATCGCATCGAAAACATACATCTCGACCCGGCAGATCTTATCGCCGAATATCTCGGTCTTCCCGTCCCCCAGGTAGCTCAGCACCAGTTCGTGCGCATTGCGGCACTGGCTCATGTCCTCCCGGATACACGACGCAGCCGCCCCTGCGAGCAACAGGCCCAAAGCGAAAATTCTGAATCTCATAGTCCGTATGTTTTTCGTCCGTAAAAAGTACGGGGGAGGAGGCGGAGCGGCCCCGGCCCTCCCCCGTGAAAATGCCGATGGAAAAATCTCAGAGCTGGGCGATGACCGGTACGACATCCCAGGCAACGACATCCACGCTGACCTCGACGCATTTCTGCGGATTCGCCAGATCGCCGTCGTCGAATTCGAATTTCACCTGATAGATCTTGGCAACGTCGGAGGTCACGGCAGGCGAGAAACCCTTCGTAGCCAGATAGAGCGCGGCCTTGTCGCCGTTGGCCTTCGTCCCGGTCAGCTTCACCACGAGCTGCGGATGGTCGTCTCCGGCGATTTTGGCAGCGTCGGGGAAGAAATGGTAGGCCGGACGTTTGGCGGCAGCCCCGTACGCCATCTTGTAGCCCGCCGCCTCGTCCAGATTGACTGCCGGCAGGTTCGTGCCGTCCAGCTTATCGTTCGTCCAGTCGCTCGCGGCATTTGCGAAGAATCCGAACACCGAACCGGCGTCGATCGTCGTATTCGTCTTAGCCCCCGAAACGGCGCCCGTCACGAACTCGGCCTGGCCGTAGTAGTTGTTCAGCACGATCTGCTCGACCTGAATGCTCTCGTAAAGACGCTCTTTCTCCGCCTGCGTGGCATCGTCCACCTCGGCCTTGTACTCGAAGCCGACCACCTCGATACGTGCGACGCGGGGTTCGAGCACCATCGCAGCCTTGTAAAGCGGGTGTCCGGCGGAGTCCTCGCCCACGACCGTAGTCAGCTCCACTTCGTCGTACAGGGCGAGATTCGCATCGTCCTGCTCGGCAGCGACCGTCAGCGTACGTTTCAGGTCGTCGGTGCTCCCGGCGGAAGCCAGGGCCGTCTTCAAATCTTCGGAAAGATTGCCCACGACGATCACCTTGGTCACCTCGGCGGGCAGGAAATGGAACACTTTGTTCTCGTCTTTGAAATCGGCGACCGCGAAATAGTGCTCCGCATCCGTGTTCTGCAACGTCTTGCCTTTCACCAGCGTCCCGTCGCTCTCGGCGAAGAACACCTGGAAATCGTTGAGCGTCACTTTGCTGTCGCCGGCCACGGGATCATCGGCAGCGCGGGTTCCGGGCACGACATTGGACAAAGTAAGGGTCACGCTTTTCGGCGACTTGTCGCCGTCCGCGCCGTTCTCCCCCTTATCGCAGGCCGCGAACGACACCGCCGCCATAAGGGTCAGAGCCAGATAGTTTTTGATTTTCATAATACGAATGGAATTAATGAATGTGAATATTGAAATGTCCGTTATCTCCGATTTCCGGTCGCGGATCACAGCTGGTCGATGACCAGCCGGAGCTGTTCCAGATTGTGACGCGCCTCGTCCGACCCCTGCCCCGCGGCGCGCCGGAACGCCTCCTCGGCCTTCCGCACCTCGCCGCTGCGGGCGTAGGCCACGCCGAGCGTATTGAGCAGCGAGGGGTGTTTCTCCGACAAGCCGCACTCCTCCAGCATGCCTATCGCAGCGGCGGCATCGCCCCGCCCGAGCGCCGCGAGCGCCCGGTCGTTCAGCACGGCCGGCCGATCGGGGTAGCAGCGTGCGGCGGTTTCCATCGCCCGCTCGTACCCGGCCGATCCCTTTTCATAGGACCCGGCGACCTTGTACATCTCCTCCAGACTCAGCAGGTCGGGCCGCTCGCCGATCATCCGCCGCGCCTCTTCCAGATCGAAATTGCGCACGTTGTATTCGATCCTGTACTCGTTGCGCCGCAGCGGGGGATAGACCTCGTTCAACAGCCGCCGGTAGATCGCCGGGGGCTCCAGCCGGCGGAATGCCAGCTCGCAATAGTCCCGGTTGCCGGGGTATTTCGCAATCAGTTCGCGGATGCGGTCGAGCCCCAGCAGCTGCGGATAGTCGTCCAATGCCTCGACGAACCCGTCCCAGTCCTCGCCGCGCCATTCGACATGCAGCAGTTCGGGGGCGATGCCGTCGTGACGACGGATATACCCGGCGAGCGCCTTGGCGCGGTTCTCCGAAAGCACGAGGTTATGCGCCTCCGACCCCTCGGGCGAGGCATAACCGGTGATGTAGATTCCCGTGATCTCCACGTCGCCGTTTCGCTTCACGAGCAGGATCGAGTTCGACACCGTGTCCAGCTCGGCCCGGTTGTTCCTGAACTCCGGCAGGATCGTATAGCTGTCCTGGCGGAATTGCAGCCGGGCGGTACGGGTTTCGGCACGGGCTTTCACCGGTTCGGGCTCGGGAAGAATCGCCGCGAAGCGGTATTCGGGCACGAATCCGGGCAATACGTCCGACATGAGCTCCTGCTCCGACTCGCCGGAAGCGCAGTTCACGCATCCGTGAACCTCCTCGCGCAGCTCCACCCGTCCGTCGAGCATCCACCGCTCGTAAGGCAGCGCGGCCGCATAGTCGTAGGTCTGCTCCGTGCCGTTCCTGCGGCGGATGACGACCTCCGCCCACCCGTCATGGCAGGGCGGCAGCTCCACGCTCTTCAGACGCTGTGCGCGCAGGTAGACCTTGCTGCGCGTGCCGCCGTCCACCACGACCGGCGGAAACGCCGCCTCGCGCCGTCCGTCGCGGGAGACCAGCACAGGGGTCAGCGACACCGTATGCTGGGTCCGGATACGCGCACCGCTCAGATCGACGACCATCGTCAGCTCCACGCTGCGTCCGTTCTTCCGCACCTCCTGATCCTTCATCCCGATCACCGGAAGATAGCTCACCGTCTTTCCGGTTTTTCCGGCATACGCCCGGACCGGGCCGTATGCCAGCACAACCAACAATATGTAAAAGATATGCTTCATCGCGTCGTCCCTCCTAATCTATGATGTATATGATGGAAATGCCGGCTTTCGTCGGTCCGAAATAATGCCGGTCGCCCGTCCCGCGGAATTTGCCGCAGGTCGCACATTCGTAGCGGTCGTAATTCGTATAGACGTATCCCGCACCGACGGTCGCCTCCAGATTCCAGCGCCGGCCCAGCAGCCACGAGTAACCGTAAGAGATGCCCAGTCCGGTCGCCCAGCCCTGGTAGCGGTGGTCCTTCACGGACTTTTTCAGGAAAGGGATGCGCACACCGCTGATATTGTATTCGCCGTAGCCGGAGTGCAGGCCGAAAAAATGGCCGTTGAAGCGTTCGCAGAGCCAATAGCGGAACTCCGGCATCACCGACCAGAATTTGAGTTTCCGGTTCTCGTCCCTGTCGAGCGTCCAGGGATTGTAATCGCCGGTCAGTTCGAGCGAGGTCCGCTTGCCCAGGCCGGCTTCGAGGCCCGCATTGAGCGTTCCGGCCGTCGCCCAATGCAGCGCATTGGTCTTGACTCCGAACCGCTGCGCAGCAGCCGGACCTGCCGAACAGCACGATAGAAACAATAGGATAAGAAGTTTCCTCATAGATGAATTTATTTGCATCATACGACAACAGACGACACCTTTCCGCCCGGTAACGCCGGGAAAAGACAAACCAGCCGAATGCCACAAAACGCGCCGGACGAACAGATCATGTCCGACAGTCTTTTCGGAAAAGACTGTCGGATGCAGGGGCTCCGATATATACTACTAAGAATCAAATTATTAAGCGATACATTCCGCAAGGAATCGCTTAATCATTGCGAATATTGTCACACGGGATGAAACCATAAATACAAAATGCTATAATTCAGCGAAATAGAAGTCAGACCAAAAAGGATAACGATGAAACAGCCATCAAACGCGGCCCACGACGCATGCGAAGCGCTCCGCACGGTCAACTGCCCTGTCGGTTGCGCGGAATGCTCCTATGACAACGACCGTTTTTCCGCCAGGTTTTCGAAGACGAGGCTCCAAGAGCGCCATTGGCTGCCCGGCGCAGCCCATCGTTCGCATCGGATTTTGTTTCTGCTTTCGGGGCATATCCACGTCTGCATGGACAGCCGCGACAACCATTACCTTTCCGGGGGCCAGTGCATATTCCTCGCAAAAAGCAGGACTGCGACGGTAATGGCACAAACCGAGAGCGAGGTCATCGCCCTCGACTTCAATAACCGGATCATATTTTGCCACAACGACATTCTGGCCCACGTTGCCGTGAAGAGCGGCGGCATGGAGTCGTTCTCTCCCGTGCTGGAGATCGTCCCGGAGCTGCTGTCGTTTCTTCGCGGGCTGGAACCGGCATTCGACCCGCACCGGCTGCACATTCCCTGCTATCACATCGTCAAGGAACATGAACTGTACCTGATGATGATATGTCTATACGGCGACAAACGTCTGGGCTGTTTCTTCCGCGATGTCCTGAAACCCAAAGACGATTTCACGCTCTTCGTCCTGAGTTCCTACCGCCAGGCCAAAACCGTCGAGGACATGGCGGCAATGGGACACATGAGCGGAAGGACCTTTACCCGCAAGTTCCGGGAGGCATTCCACGAGTCCTATCACAAATGGAGGATGAAACAAAAAGCCTCGGAAATAGAACAGGCGGTCCGCAACGGAATCACAAGCAACGAAGAGCTGATGCACATATTCGACTTCAGCAGTTATCTTGCTTTTTACCGATTCTGCCAGCGCCACCTGAATTGCACGCCCGCCGAATTAAGAACGAAGCACATCTCTGACCGATAACGGGTTAGAAATGCGCTTTTGGCATAAACGGGATATAAGAATGTCCGATTCCGGTCAGGGGGGGGGTAAATTCACATTCATATTTTTCCCGTATCTTTGCACCGGGAATTCGAGACGGATTCAGCTCAAAGCCGCAAGAAAAAGAAGCCCCCACAGTCTTTTCCGAAAAGACCGTATTTTTTTCCGCATCCCCGTGAAACACAAGAGCTGCGGTCCGATAGCAAAAATACTATTTTTTCGCTGATTTCAACTTTTTCTCCGCCCTTTTTCCCCGATCCGGAGCCGGAGCTTTCAGCAGTCCCGCCACCATAGCGTTCGCAGCGTCCACGGTGCTGTTGTCCAGTTCGTCGAGGTAAATTTGCGTGGTCTTTTCGGAAGTGTGCCCCAGTCCCGCGCTGATCACGGAAACGGAGACGCCGTGCTTGCGCGCGAGACTGGCCCAACTGTGGCGGGCGACGTTGAACGACAGTTTGACGGGCAGTTCCAGTTTTTTGCTCATATCCCGGTAAAAGCGCAGATAATGCGACAGGTTGTATTTATAGCGCAGATACAACCGCGCTTCGAAGCGCTTGCGGTCCTCCGCCGTCGCGCCCTCGTATACGAGAGGCCGCAAACGGCCCTCTCCGTCGAAGTCGAGCATCACGGGCAGCGCCCACGGAAAGCAGCGATCCCGATAGCGGTCGAGAATCTCCTGCACCTCCGGAATGATCTTGACCGTATAGGTCTGCCCCGTCTTGCGGCGGCGGTAGTAGATCATCCCTCCGTGAATATCCTCCTGCCGCAGATAGGCCATATCCACGAACGACATTCCCCGGCAGTAGAAGCTGAACATGAACAGATCCCGGGCGCAGGTCAGCTTCTCGGAATCCGGGAACCGGGCGTCGGCGACCTTGCGGAGCATCTCCTCGCTGACGGCCAGCTTGCGGGTCTTCCCGATGCGGATGGGCACGGCATCGAAAGGCGACCGGCTGCGGGTCACATACCCGCGTTTCTGGGCTTTGTTATACAGCGCCCGGAAATTGCTCAGGTAGAAGGATACCGTGTTGGGTTGCAGCGGAATCTGATGCAGATACCGTTCGAAATCCAACAACAGGTTCTCGTCGATGTCGTCGAAGTGGACCCGGCGGCTGCCGGCGAACTTCTCGAAAGCCACCAGCGTCGCATTGTATTTGTTCGCCGTACCCTGCGAACCCTCCTTGATCAGCTCCGCGATCTGATGCTGGAAAAAGGTGTGCACGTAGCGGTTGTCGTATCGCCGGCGGTAAGCCGAAGTAATATCGTGGACGGTGAAGGGTTTTCCGTCCCGTTCGAATTCGGCGAGGATGCGCGCGATCTCCTCCCGCTGTTTCTCCAGAAAGGCGTTGACATCCCTGATATGCGCCATGTGCGTCTTGCGCTGGTTGACGGCGACCGCCTTGCGTTTCCGGAGATCGAATTCCTCCGGCAGCAGGCGGTACGGCGTGAAGAGCACGCCGCGGCGTCTTTCGAGTATGAGCTGAATGACGAGCGTATAGCGTCCGTCGGGGCTGCCGGGGCGAATGTTGAGCATCGGCTTGATACTCATGTTCAATCGTTTTTTCGGATCGTTTCCTATGTTCATAATGCCTTCTTTTAACTGGTTTCGCTGTAACCGCAAAGATGGCATTTTGAAACAAATAGTTTGCCGGATGCGACCCGTAGAAAGCTCCCGGCCGAAACTTTTCACCCGGCGCCGTCCGCCGGCGGAGAACGGACGGAGCCGTGCGGAACGCCCGCGGAAGCGGCCGCACGCCGAAAACGCCGGCCAGCCCGGCGAAAACAAAAACCGGATGCCCCGTCGGGACATCCGGTTCTCTCTGATCGGTCCGCAGATTACTTGCGGTATACCTTCGTGTAGCCGTAGATAGCCTCGTCGCCGAGCTCCTCCTCGATGCGGAGCAACTGGTTGTACTTGGCCATACGGTCCGAACGCGAAGCCGAACCGGTCTTGATCTGGCCCGAGTTCGTAGCCACGGCGATGTCGGCGATCGTCGAATCCTCGGTCTCGCCCGAACGGTGCGACGTCACCGACGTGTAGCCGGCGCGGTGAGCCATCTCGATGGCGTCGAGCGTCTCGGTCAGCGTACCGATCTGGTTTACCTTGATGAGGATCGAGTTGGCGCAGCCCATCTCGATGCCCTTCTTCAGGAAGTCCACGTTCGTGACGAAGAGGTCGTCGCCCACGAGCTGGCACTTGTCGCCGATCTCCTTGGTGAGCATCTGCCAGCCTTCCCAGTCGTTCTCCGACATACCGTCCTCGATCGAGTCGATGGGGTATTTGGCAACGAGGCCCTTCAGGTACTCGACCTGCTCCTTCGACGAACGCTTGGCGCCCTTCGCACCCTCGAACTTGGTGTAGTCGTAAACGCCGTTCTCGAAGAACTCCGACGAAGCGCAGTCCATGCCGATCGACACGTCGCCGCCCTCGCACTTGCGGCCGGGCTTGTAGCCGGCCATCTTGATAGCCTCGATGATCGACTCGATGGCGTCCTCCGTGCCGTTGAGCGCGGGAGCGAAACCGCCCTCGTCGCCTACGGCCGTCGAGAGGTTGCGGTTGTGGAGCACCTTCTTAAGGTTGTGGAACACCTCGGCGCCCATGCGGATGCCCTCGTGGAACGAAGCGGCGCCTACGGGACGGATCATGAACTCCTGGAATGCGATCGGGGCGTCCGAGTGCGAACCGCCGTTGATGATGTTCATCATCGGAACGGGCAGCGTCTTGGCGTTCGAACCGCCGATATAACGATAGAGGGGCATGCCGAAGTAGTCGGCGGCGGCGCGGGCCACGGCCAGCGACACACCGAGGATGGCGTTGGCGCCCAGCTTCGACTTGGTCGGGGTGCCGTCGAGGGCGATCATGGCCTTGTCGATGCCCACCTGATCGGCGACGTTCATGCCGATGATGGCCGGGGCGATCACCTCGTTGACGTTCTTCACGGCGTTGAGCACGCCTTTGCCCAGGTAACGGCTCTTGTCGCCGTCACGAAGTTCGAGCGCCTCGTTCTCGCCGGTCGATGCGCCGCTCGGAACGGCAGCGCGGCCGAATGCGCCCGATACAGTCCGTACTTCGACCTCGACGGTCGGATTGCCTCGTGAGTCGAGGATCTCCCTTGCATGAATCTCTACAATCTGCATAGTTGTAATGGTTTGAATAATATGTGTTTGAAATACTAACTTCCTAAACGTCGCGGCAAAGGTACAAAATAATTGCGAATTGCGGTTTCTTTATTGTTAATTTTTTCACGATTGCGGCACGCCTTTTTCCGTTTCCGGCGCAAATATCGTATCTTTGCGCCGCTGCCTACGCGCAAAACCACGTAAACGACCGTCATTCAATGCGAAAAGTTCTTTCGTTCTCGCTCTTCCTGATGCTGGGCCTCGTCGCCTCGCAGCTGCTTCCCGGCGCACTGGGCGCATCCTATGCGGGCTTCAAGGCCGCGACCGACACGCTGCTCTACGTCTGTCTGGGGTTCATTATGATCAACGTCGGCCGGGAATTCGAGATCGACAAGTCCCGCTGGCGCTCCTACACCGCCGATTACTTCATCGCTATGGCCACCGCGGCGCTTCCGTGGCTGCTGATCGCCCTCTATTACGTCTTCGTGCTGCTGCCCTCCGACCTGTGGGGAAGCCCCGCGGCGTGGAAGGAGAACCTGCTGCTGAGCCGTTTCGCGGCCCCGACCTCGGCGGGCATCCTCTTCACGATGCTCGCGGCGCTGCACCTGAAACAGAGCTGGATATACCGTAAAATACAAGTGCTGGCGATCTTCGACGATCTGGACACCATCCTGCTGATGATCCCGCTGCAAATCCTGATGATCGGCCTCAAATGGCAGATGTTCGCCATCGTGGGCACGGTGAGCGTCCTGCTCGCCGTCGGGTGGCGGTGGCAGGCGGCTTGGAACGTGAAGCAGGACTGGAAACGCATCCTGGGCCTCTCCGTCGCGGTCTGCGCCCTGACGCAGCTGCTCTATCTGGCGACGGCCCACTGGTACGGCCCCGAAAACAGCATCCACATCGAGGTGCTGCTCCCGGCCTTCGTGATCGGCATGCTGATGAAGCACCGCGACCACGACACCCCCGCCGAACGCCGCGCCTCGACGGGCATCTCGTTCCTGTTCATGCTGCTGGTGGGAATGAGCATGCCGCTGGTGACGGGCTCCGCGGCGTCCGACGCTGCCGCGGCAGCCGGATCGGTCACCGCCGCGCAGCCGATGATGCCGTGGGGCGTCCTGCTACTGCACGTCATAGCCGTATCGGCACTTTCCAACCTCGGAAAGCTCGTCCCGGTCTTCTTCTACCGCGACCGGCAGCTGAGCGAACGGCTGGCCCTCTCGGTGGGCATGTTCACCCGCGGCGAGGTGGGAGCCGGGGTGATCTTCATCGCCCTCGGGTACAGCCTCGGCGGCCCGGCGCTCATCATCTCGGTGCTGACGCTGGTACTGAACCTCATCCTCACGGGCGGCTTCGTCGTCTGGGTCAAACGGCTGGCGCTCCGAAGCGCCGCCCCCGAAGAATAACCTCTTGCACGCATGAAAAGATACGCATTGATCCTGCTCGTCCTGCTGCTGGCGGGAAGCGTCCGGGCCCAGCAGCGCGAAAAGAACATCTTGGGCGTCCGCGCCGGCCTCAACGTCTCGAAACTCGCGGTTTCGGCCGAAGATATGCCGATCAGCATCGGCTGGCGCACGGGATTCCGTTTCGCCGTCTCGGATCAGGTGCTGCTGACCCGGAAGCTCCCCCTCTACCTCGAAACGGGGGTCGATTTTTCGAGCCGCGGCGGCAAAATCGCCCTTGCGCAATACGGCGAAGTCTACCGGACGACTCCGCGGCCATTCTACCTGCAAGTTCCCCTGCTCATCAACTGCCATTTCAACGTCCGCGACCTCCTCACGATACAGCCTTTCGCCGGCATTTACGGCGGCGTGGGACTGAGGGGCCGCATGGAGTTCGACTACCTCGGGACAGAGGAGCTGTTCGGCGACCGGGGAGTGCTTCACCGGCTGGACTTCGGGGTCCGGACAGGCGTCGGATTCGTCGTGAAACGCATCTATCTGGGCGTAAGCTACGACATCGGCTGCATGAACCAGTTCAAGGGCGGATCGCTCTTCAGTTACGAGTCCCGGACCCGGGCGATCGAAATCCGCAACGACTGCCTGTCCGTGACGATCGGATACAATTTCTGACATCAGAAGCGATCTTATTAATACAAAGGAATTTACGAACGATACCGCCGATTGCCCGTAAAAAAAATCGGGGGGGGGATTTTTCGAAAAAAATTATCCTATATTTGCCACGCAAACACCTCAAACTTTACAGCTATGAAAAAAGTATTACTCATCGTGGCCGCCATCCTGCTGGCGAACGCCGTTTCGGCACAGAATCACGAAAAGAACATCCTTGGCGTCCGCGCCGGTCTCAACCTGTCGAGCTACTCGATTTCAGAGAGCGGCGTATCGGTAAGCACCGACTCGCGGGCCGCATTCCATGTCGCCGTTTCGGACCAAATCCTGCTCTGCGACAGCCTGCCTTTCTACCTCGAAACCGGACTCGCCTTTTCGAGCCGCGGCGGCAAATTATCCGGAGTGAGCTTCCGCCCCTCCTACCTGCAAATTCCCGTGCTGGTAAACTACCACTTCAACATCAAAGACATCGTTACGATCCAGCCGTTCGCAGGTCTTTACTACGGTCTCGGCATCGGCGGCAAGATGAAAGCAAACGGCGAGAAAGACGACATCTTCGGCGACGACGGCATGCTCAAGCGCTCCGACCTCGGAGTGCGTCTGGGCGCAGGCGTCGTCTGGAACCGCATCTACTTCGGACTGGGCTACGACATCGGCTGTCTGAACCTGATTCAGAAAGATCTTGTCAACGGCGACGGCACGATACGCAACAACTGCTTCTCGATCAGCGTCGGATATAATTTCTAATCCGGCCTGCACCAAATAAAACAGGGACGCTGTTTTTCAGCGTCCCTGTTCTTTTTCTGCAAAACGGTCACTCCCGCATCAGCACCGACGAGTCGCCGTAGCTCAGGAAGCGGAAATCGTGCCCGAGGGCGTAGTCGTAGATCCGATGCCAGTCGTCGCCCGCGAAGGCCGAGACCAGCAGTAGCAGAGTCGATTTGGGCTGGTGGAAATTGGTGACGATGTTGCGCACGATGCGGAACTCGTAACCCAGCGGCGTGATCATGATCTGCGTCGCGGCTTTCAGCCGTTCGACCCCGTTCGCATCCATCCACCCCAACAGCTCCTCCAAGGCGTCGCGCCCCGAATAGTCAGCCGGAATGTCGTACAGCTCCCACTGTCCGACCACCCGTCCAGCGTCCGGCGTCCCGGCGGTACGGATGCGCCACGCAAGGGCCGCGAGCGATTCGAGCGTGCGGACCGAGGTGGTCCCCACGGCGGTGATGTGCCCCCACTTCTCCAGCAGGCGGGCCACCGTCGCACGGCGCACCTCGAAATGCTCGGTGTGCATCGGATGCTTCGCGGCATCGTCGTCCTTCACGGGCAGGAAAGTCCCCGCTCCGACGTGGAGCGTCACCTCCTCGAACCCGAACCCGCGGGACTTCATGGCGTCGATCAGCTCGGGCGTGAAGTGCAGGCCGGCGGTCGGCGCCGCCACCGACCCCTCGAATTTCGAATAGACCGTCTGGTAGCGCGTGTTGTCGATCTCCTCGCTCTCGCGGTTCAGGTAGGGCGGAATCGGAATCCGCCCGAGGTGCTCCAGCAGCTGCCCGAAGCTCATCGGGGCGCTCCACTCGAAGCGCACGACGCATTCGCGGCCGTGGTCCTCGACGATCCACGCCCGGAGGTGTTCGCCGTCGAAATTGATCTCCACATACCCCTCTTTCCACTTCTTGCGGTTGCCCACGATGCACGACCACGTGCAGCCGCCCGTGACGGCGAACGCCCGTTCGTAATCGGCCGGGTCGTGCGGCTCGAGGCAGAAGACCTCGATTCGCGCCCCCGAAGGCTTGTGCATGATGATCCGCGCCCGGATGACCTTCGTGTTGTTGAAGACCAGCAGTTCGCCCGCGGGCAGCACGTCGCCGATGTCGGCGAAATGCCGTTCGGAAATCCCGCCGCCGCGCCAGACGAGCAGTTTCGAGGCGCTGCGCTCGGCGAGGGGGAATTTGGCGATCCGCTCCTCCGGAAGGTCGTAGTCGTAGCGGTTTATGTCGATATGTCGTTCCATATTTTGCCGGAAATTATGCGGCAAAGTTACTATTTTTTGTAACTTTGCGGCGCTGCAAGGCAGCAGAAAAAGGAAAAACCCATGAAAACCGACTTTCTGGTTATCGGTTCCGGCGCTGCGGGGCTCTCGTTCGCGCTGAAAGCCGCGGCTCACGGACACGTTACGATCGTCACCAAAGGCGAGATCGAAGAGTGCAACACCAACTATGCCCAGGGCGGTATCTGCTCGGTGACATACGCCCCCGACACATTCGAAAAACACATCCGCGACACGCTGGTCTGCGGAGCGGGCAAGTGCGACGAAAAGGCCGTGGAGCTGGTCGTGCGGAGGGCTCCGGAGCTGATCCGGGACCTGATCGCCTGGGGCACGCGCTTCGACAAGACCCCCGACGGGCGTTTCGAACTCAACCGCGAGGGCGGCCACTCGGAACACCGCATCCTCCACCACGAGGACCTCACGGGAGCCGAGATCGAACGGGCTCTCGTGGAGTCGGTGAAAAAGCACCCGAACATCACGGTCCTCGAACACCGTTTCGCCATCGACCTGCTGACGCAGCACCATCTGGGCGAGTTCGTCACGCGCCACACGCGCGGACTGGCCTGTTTCGGAGCCTATGTGCTGAATCTCGAAACGAACGAGATCGAGACCATGCTTTCGAAATTCACCGTCGTCGCCACGGGCGGCTGCGGCAACGTCTATTCCGCCACCTCGAACCCCGTCGTCGCCACGGGCGACGGCATCGCCATGTGCCACCGCGCCAAGGCCATCACCGAGAACATGGAGTTCATCCAGTTCCACCCGACGACGCTCTACAACCCCGGCGAGAAGCCCAATTTCCTCATCACCGAGGCCATGCGCGGTTTCGGGGCCATCCTGCGGCTGCCCGACGGCCAGGAGTTCATGGACAAATACCACCCGATGAAGTCCCTCGCGCCGCGCGATGTCGTGGCCCGGGCCATCTACCGCGAGATGACCAAGCGGGGTTCGGATTTCGTCTACCTCGACGTGACGCACAAGGACCCCGACGCCGTCCGGAGCCACTTCCCGAACATCTACGAGAAATGCCGCTCGATCGGCATCGACATCACGAAGGACTGGATTCCCGTGACCCCCGCGGCACACTACTGCTGCGGCGGCGTGAAGGTCGATCTCAACGGCGAAACGTCGATCAAGCGGCTCTACGCGCTGGGTGAGACCTCGTGCACGGGGCTGCACGGCGCCAACCGCCTGGCCTCGAACTCGCTGATCGAAGCGGTCGTCTACGCCGACCAGGCCGCACGCCACACCGCGCCGCTGCTGGACAAGGTCGATTTCCAGGAGGGCATCCCCGACTGGGATTTCGAAGGCACGCAGCATACCGAAGAGATGCTGATGATCATCCAGTCGAAGCGCGAGATGCAGACCATCATGTCCAACTACGTGGGCATTGTGCGGTCGAACCTCTCGCTGAAGCGCGCCATGCGCCGGCTGGAGATACTCTGGCAGGAGACCGAGGAACTCTACAACAAGACCAAGCCCAACCGCGAACTGTGCGAACTGCGGAACATGATCGCCATCGCCTACCTGGTCATCAAACAGGGCCGCGAGATCAAGGAGTCCGTGGGATGCCACTACAACGCCGATTATCCGAAAGAATAACGCATGACACAACAGGAAGAGATAACCCGGCGGCGGACCTTCGCCGTCATCGCCCACCCCGACGCGGGCAAGACCACCCTCACCGAGAAACTGCTGCTCTTCGGCGGCGCCATCCACGTGGCCGGAGCCGTCAAGAGCAACAAGATCAAGAAAGGCGCAACGTCCGACTTCATGGAGATCGAGCGCCAGCGCGGCATCTCGGTGGCCACGGCCGTCATGGGCTTCGAATACCGGGGCTGCAAGATCAACATCCTCGACACCCCGGGCCACGAGGATTTCGCCGAGGACACCTACCGCACGCTGACGGCCGTGGACTCGGTCATCATCGTCATCGACGGCGCCAAGGGCGTCGAGACCCAGACCCGCAAACTGATGGAGGTCTGCCGCATGCGCAAAACCCCGGTGATCGTCTTCATCAACAAGCTGGACCGCCCCTCGAAGGAGCCGTTCGACCTGCTGGACGAGGTGGAGAAGGAATTGCGCATCCGCGTGCGGCCGCTGGCATTCCCGATCTCGAACGGCCCGACGTTCAAGGGCGTCTACAACCTCTACGAAAAGAACCTGTCGCTCTTCACGTCGGACGAGAAACTGACGGCCGACGCTTCGACGGCCGAGATTTCGGACCTCGCGTCGCCGGAGCTGGAGAGCTATATCGGCGCGAAATTCGCCGACCAGCTGCGGCAGGATGTCGAACTGGTCGAGGGCGTTTACGACGAATTCGACCGCGAAGCCTACCTCCGCGGCGAACTGGCTCCGGTCTTCTTCGGCTCGGCGGTCAACAATTTCGGCGTGCGCGAGTTGTTGGAGTGTTTCGTACGCATCGCCCCCTCGCCGCGCCCGGCCCCGACCGAGACCCGGCCGGTGGAGCCTTCGGAGCCGAAGATGACCGGCTTCATCTTCAAGATCCACGCCAACATGGACCCCAACCACCGCGACCGCATCGCATTCCTGAAGATCTGTTCGGGCACGTTCGAGCGCAACAGGAACTACCTGCACGTGCGCAGCGGCAAGCAGTTGAAGTTCTCGTCGCCGACGGCCTTCATGGCCGAGAAGAAGTCGGTGATCGATTTCGCCTATCCGGGCGACATCGTGGGCCTGCACGACACGGGCAACTTCAAAATCGGCGACACCTTCACCGAGGGCGAGAAGCTCCGTTTCACGGGCATCCCGTCGTTCGCCCCCGAGCAGTTCCGGTACATCGAGAATGCCGACCCGCTGAAATTCAAACAACTGGCCAAAGGAATCGACCAACTGATGGACGAGGGTGTGGCGCAGTTGTTCACTTCGTCGCTCAACGGCCGCAAGATCATCGGCACGGTAGGCGCGCTGCAATTCGAGGTCATCCAATACCGGCTGGAGCACGAGTACAGCGCTGCATGCCGCTGGGAGCCGATCTCGATCTACAAAGCCTGCTGGATCGACAGCGACAACGCCGCGCAGCTGGCCGACTTCAAACGCCGCAAGCACACCAACATGGCCGTCGATAAACACGGCCGCGACGTATTCCTCGCCGACACGAGCTACGGGCTCGCCCTCGCGCAGGAGAATTTCAAGGACATTCGTTTCCACTTCACCTCGGAGTTCTGAAGCACGAAAAATCCGCCGGAGTCTGCACTCCGGCGGCTGTATAGGCTCACCCGTCGGACCACGGTCCGGCGGGTTCTCTTTTTCATCACTCCCTTCTCCGCTACAATTCCAGATTGCTCATCCGGTCGGTCACCCCGAAATCGAATCCGGGGTATTCGTAAAGCCCGAACCGGGGTTCGGTCTCACCCCGGGTATAGGCCCAGATCGAGGCATAATCCTCGGGGTCCTCACCCATCTTGCCGATCTGCCGCAGGTAGGCGGCCACCGACTTGCTCTCGACGATGAATATCTCGCCCATGCGGTCGATGATCGGGCTGTGGCGGCGCGTACGGTCGTGGTCGAAGCGCAGAATGCGACGCCCCTCGGGCGTGAGGCCCACCAGCCGGAAGGTCATGCTCTTGCCGATGGCCGGAAGATTCAGCACGCTGCGGTCCGTGGCGAGGAACGGCAGACGGTATTTGCGCATGAAGCGGAGGAGTTTGGCCGCCGTGTCGCGTCCGTCGGCCAGCAGCGCGTCGAGCTCCGACGCCTGCCCGGCGGTCAGGCGTCCGTAAACCTTCTCCTCGACCTGCTCCTGCATCGAACGGCTGTTGGGCGTGAAAACCGCGCGGTTCTCCTCGAAGCCCTTGACCGAGAAGGTGTAATAGCACACCACGCCCAGCGAATTGAGCACCTGCCGCAGGCGCGCGGTATGTCCGCGGCGCGAAGCTGCCACGGTGTAAACCAGCTGGTTGGTGATGAGCCATCCCGCCGAAAGGATCTTCCGGATGGCCTCTTCGGCCTCGGGCGTCACCTCCAAGGGCGTCTGGAAATGGGTCTGGACGATGAACTGCTTCACGCCGACGGCCGAGGCTTTCTCGCGGAATTCGCGCAGAATCTCCACCAGTTCGTCGTTCACGCGCATCGGCAGGTAGGCAGGCAGGCGCGAACCGAGGCGCACGCGCTGCAATTCGGCGTATTTCTCGCCGTCGGGACGCCCAGCGTTGGCCCGGCGCTTGCGGCAGGCCATGCGGTAAACCGCTTCGAGCATATTTCGCAGGGTCTTGTTCTGACTCATCAGCGCGTCGCCGCCCGTGATGAGGATGTCGCGCAGCTGGGTGTCCTCCTCGAAATAGTTCATCAGCCGGCGCAGTTTGTGGTCCCACGACTCTTTGGGGCGCAGCGCCTCGAATTCGAAATTGAGGCGTTCGCTCTGGAAATCGTACATCCGCTGGCACGAAGCGCACAGCCCGCCGCAGGCGCGGCCCATCGTGTCGGGAATCAGGATCGCCACCTCCGGATAGCGGCGGTGGATGTTGTGTTCGTCGGGCAGCAGCCACCCGGCGGCATTGGGCTTGCCCGCCTCGACGACATCCTCGCGCTCCCAGGCGCGAATCCGTCCGTAGGTCTCGACCAGCTGCGGCGAATAGAGGATGTAACTGCGGATGGCGGCATCGTCGTAGCCGTCGCCCGTAACGTCGAGCAGCGAGAGGTAATAGGGCGTGGCGAAGAAGGGCATCCCCTTCTTGCGGGCCTTCGAAAGCAGGTACATCGTCTCCGACGAGAGCGACCCGGCCAGAAAGCGGTTCAGCTCCGAAGGGCTTTTCACGGCCATAGCCAGCTGGAAGCGAAAATCGTCCCACCAGGCGGCCACCTGCCGGTATTTTTCGTCGTAAGTCATCCCCTCGGCGAACCGGTAGCGCGACGGGGTTTTCGACTTGCGGTTTTCGATCTTCTGCACCAGCAGGTGCAGCATCCGCTCGCGGTTGTCAGCGCGGATCGCCCGCACCGCCTCGTCCAGCCCCGAAGGCCAGCGTTCGGTGCGGCTGCGCACGCGCTGCGGCGAGGGCAGCAGAATTTCCGCCCCGTCGAGCAGGCGGAACAGATGGAACAGATCGACAAACAGATCGGAAGGCATTTCGGAATTATCGAGCCGTCCGGTCAGGAACTGCCACAACAGCGTCAGGGTCTGTATTTCCAATCGGCAGTCCGTGGATAATTCGTGGACTTCTTGTCCGTCGTAACCGATCAACAGTCGAATCTGCTCCGCAGCTTCGCTCTCCGCAGCGGCATGCCGGTCCACGAACTCCCCGAGGCGCATGCGGAACTCCGCACCGTCGCAGCAGGCGTCGGCGAGGGCCGCAAGATCGGGTAACTCCTGGCGATAGAGCAGTCCGAGCTGGGAAAGGGTCAGTGCAAGCATTTTCTTTTGTTTCATAAGCATTTTTATTTATAAGGTTAAGGCAGGCGCAAAATTGCCGATTCGCACCGGAGCATCACCTCCGGATTGCATTTTGCGGGAACAATATAGTAAAAATTTTTAATATATTCAAGCATATTTCGTGCAAATCTTCCGCATTCGCACGAAACACACAAAAAACAAGAGGCTGTCTGACAAGTCGCAGACAGCCTCTTTCCATTCGGGCCGCGATTCACCGCTGCGGGAGGGATTTCCGTGCAGACATCCGATGCAAACAGCGGCGAATCCTGCCGAAATCCGTTGCAGATCGGCTAATAGTTGGCCACGCACCGGACGTTGTTCGAAGAACCCGTCTCGGCATAGGTCGAGAAATTGCAGCTGTTGTTGCCGATCGTAATGCGGTAATTCTTGTTATCGCTGGTCACGGTGGCAGTCCAATGGAACGAATAGGTCCCGAAGTTGCCGAATTTATCGCCCGTATATTTGCCGCAGGGCAGGATATTGAACCCGATCCGCTCGATTGCATCGGGGAAATACATCGGGTATTTTCCCGCCGGGAAGATGCCGCTGGGTTTCGCCAGATTGAACATCGTGCCGCCGTCCACGGCATTGGCATTCGCCGCCCACAGCCCGCCTTCGGCCGCCGGGCGGCTGCCGCGCAGGTAGGAGGCGATGAATCCGTGATCGACCATATTCATGGCGGCCATCGGGTTCGTCTCGCGGTTGTCGGGCATATAGATTCCCGCCCCCGCATCCACTACGGCCTGAATGGAACTCATGCGAAGCCCGTAATCGTCGGCGACGCCCGCAGCCAGATCGTAGAAATCATAGGCGTTGGGAACGTGCCATCCCTCGGGACAGATTCCGCGGACCTGGATGTTGTAGGAGGCGACGCCGTTATTGAGCGTATAGGAGTTGCCCATGTCGTCGGTTCCCGACGCCCCGTAGACATAGGGATTCTCCCCGGCGGAAAGTCCGGTCATAGCCTCCGCCCACGTGTAGTAACGTCCGTATTTCGAACCGTCGGGATCGTCGGGAGCCGTCCGGCCGACCGAACCGTCTTCGCCGGCGTAGTTGAGGTTCACGGTCATCCAGGTCTTCGAGCCGTATCGCTTGGCCGGATACCCGTCGGTCGGAAGCACGCAGATCATCTTCCCGAAACGGTGGGTTTCCGAAAGCCCCGTCCTGCTGACCGTAGTCACCGAGATACCGTTCGCCGGAATGTTCACCGACTTGCGGTTGGCTTTGAGCACGACGCGCTCCGTATCGCCTCCGCTCACGACGGTCAGCGCCTCAGGGACGCTCCACGCATAGGTCGCCACCTGATCGTCTTCGGGCACGTAGACCGCGAACTCCTCGTCCAGATCCACCGTCAGCGAACCGACGATCGAAGTCTGCACGTAGGCCGGACGCGGCGGCAGCCCCGTCACCGTGATCTCTTTCCACAGGGTGCGGGGCGCACTGGCTCCCGCAGCGTTGCGAGCCTCGACGGTGATGACGCCGGCCGGAATGACGCCCTCGACCAGCCCGGCCACCAGCAGACGCGAGGTGTTTTCGCCCTCGATGACATTGAGCATCTCGGGCAGGCTCCAGAAATAATCCTCCGCTCCGGACTCTTCGGGAACCGAAAGTTCGAACGAATCGCCCATCCGGACGGTATAGGGGGCTTCGAGCCCCACGGCGATAAAGTCGGGTTGTCCCGGGACCGCAGGTTCGTCGTCGCCGCACGCGGCCATAAGAAGTGCGCCCGCAAGAGCCCGGGCCGCATATCCAATAAATCGTTTCATCGTATCGCAGGTTTTTATTTTCGGTTTTCAATCTCTTCGAGGCGCCGCTCCACGGCCCGCCAGGTGTCGGCCACCTGTCCGAAGCTGTCGTAACCTCCGACTTCGAACATGAATACGCCGTCGTAGCCCGTCGAGGCGATGGCCCCGATCACGGCGGGCCAGTCGATCACGCCCTTGCCCATGACCCAGTGCTTTTCATCCACGGCATCGTAGTCCGACACGTGGAGGCTGGCGATGCGGCCGCCCACGGCCCGGGCGAAAGCCTCGGGAGTCTCCTGCAACAAATGATTGGTGTCGAAACAGATGCCGACCGAAGGGTCCAACCGCCCGAACAAGGCCAGCATCTCGTCCGAGGTGTTGCAGAGACAGGTCCGCGGCAGGTCCTCGACCAGCAGCTGGGCGCCGGTACCGCGGGCCGCCTCGGCCAGCGTGTTGATCGAATTCACGCTGTTCTCGAAATGAACGGCGCGCAGCGAGTCGGCGATCGGTTCCGCGCTGGGATGCAGAACCATTTTCCGGGGTCCGAGCGCCTGTACGGCGTCGATGAACCAGGCGATCTGCTCCACGACCGCCGTGCGCAGCGAATCGTTCGGCGAACTGATGTCCCAGGCGCGGCCGAACGGAAGATGCACGGACCAGACGGTCAGTCCGACCCGCCCGGCATCGACGCGGAAACGCTCGATGGCCGCGAGCCGCTCCTCCGTGGATTTCCCGCGCAGCGAATTGAGCGTCACCTCCACATGGCCGAACCCGGCCTCTTTGGCCTGCTGCAATTTGTCAGCCGGCATGGTCAGCGATACCGACAGCCCCTTGGGCCAGCTGCGATAGGCTTCGAGCGCACTGCGGCGCTCCGTTCCGCATCCCGCCGCCACGGCGGCCAGGAGCAGGGGTACGATCCATTTTACGATGTTTTTCATAAGTCTGTCAGATTTCGGGTCGGTGATTTTCGGGATAGCTGAACGTATTGGCAAGCATCCAGCGGCCCTTGTAGATCTGGGCGCCGTCGCGCTGGTAAACGCTGCGGCCGCCGGTGTCGATCAGCTTGTCCGACCAGTAGCTTTGCGTCGGATAAAGCAAGATCGTCTCGTAGTCGGCCGGGCCCGACGACACGCACTTGACGTTGACCGTCGCGCTGGCATTGAAACGGGCGAACTCCTTGGTGGAGACATTGAATTTCCAGATCGCATTGGGCGTAGTGAGCCAAAGCTGGTTGAGCCCGTGCACCGGAAAGAGGTCGTGGGCGTCCTTCTGCCCGTCGGGAAGCGGATAGGTCTCCTGCAACGCCAGCGCCGGCCTGCCGTCGGTCCGGATGTAACGGTAAGCATGGAGCACATCGCCGGCCGTGGCCCACAGCAGTTCGTTCGTGCGGTCCCAGACGGCGTTATGGCCGAAATTCAGCGGATAGACCGCCGCAGGTTCGGAGGCGAACCGCTTCGTGAAATCGACCTCATAAAGGCGCAGCTTGTCGCCGTCGGCCGTGCCGTCGGTCGAGGAGGCCACGACGACATTGCCGTCGGGCAGCAGTTCGGCCGAATGGGGCTGGCCCTTCGGACAGGCGTAGAACATCACCCGTTTGTCCTCGATGCGGATGATCGCCACACCGCCCCGGGTCGCCGTGACGAGCAGATACTCGCAGTCATAGATCGGCTTGACCTCGTCGGGCAGCTCGAACCAAGCCTGCTCGGCGGCCGTCAGGTCCGAATCGGCGGGAGTCCACGACCAGAGCATTTCGCCGCTCGCACGATCGACGAGAGCGACACGGCTCGGGTTCTGTTCGACGAGTGCGATCACCTTATCGCCGGCCGATGCGGGCGGATCGAGCGGCGGCAGGGGAATGATCGGCCGGTCGTCGCCCTCGCAGGCCGCACATAACGCGACGGCCGCGCACACGCCGATGAAGAATTTCGAAAATCTGTGATTGTATGTCATGGTTGTACGTTTTTAGGAATTACTCGACTACCAGCCGGGATTGTTGGGCCGCAGCGTCGGGGCTATTTCGAGCTGGCTCGACGGTACGGGCCACCAGTAATCCCGTTCCTTGTTGAAATTGCGCGTACCGATCAGCGTGCCGTCGCTCTTGTAGATACTGAGGTTGTTCATCGCGTTCTCGGCTTCGCGCCAACGGCGCAGGTCGTTGTAATAGGTGCCCTCGCCCGCCAGCTCGACGCGGCGTTCATAGCGTATCTGACGGCGTATCTCGTCGGCATCGCCGCCCGGATAGGCCCATGCGGAGGAGGTGGTGAATCCCGCACGCTGGCGGATGGCCTTCACCGTCCGGTTCCAGATCTCCTCGGTCATCTCGCCCAGCTCGTTCTTGGCCTCGGCGTACATCAGCAGTATGTCGGCATAGCGCAGCAACATGATGTTCGTCGGCGAGCAGTTCTCGCCCAGGTTCAGTTCCTGATCGCCCGGGACCTTTTCGGTGTACACCGTGTATTTCTTATAGATGAACCCGGTTTGCTTGTTGGTAAAGCGGACGTTGGTATTGTCCGTTTTCACGGTCTCGCCCATCCAGGTCGATCCGGGATAGACGATCGTCTGCGCAAATCGCGGATCGAGGTCGGCATACCCTTCGGAATCGGCATAGGCGGACTCTTCGCGGGGCTTGCCGTCCTTCATCCAATAGCTGTCGATGAAGTTCCGGAGCGGGGCCGCGCTGTTGTACTGGCGCATCACGATGTCCGTGCTGTGTCCCAGCCCGAGGGGATTGGCGACGGCCTCGACGTTGAAGATCGACTCCGAAGAGTGCTCGGCCGCCTCGGTGAAAAGTTTCGCATAGCCGTCCTGATAAAGCGAATAGACGCCCAGTTCCATGACTTCCCACGCGGCATCGGCGGCCTCCTCCCAGGGCTTCGTCTCGTGCCCGGGATTGCACAAGGCGCTGGCCTCGAAATTGAGCACCCGGGCGCGAAGCGCCAATGCGGCGCCTGCGGTGGGACGTCCCTGATCGCTCTTGGCCGTGTACGTGCGGGGCAGAATCTTCGCAATGTCCCCCAGTTCATCGACGATGAAGCGGATCATCTCCGCCCGGTCGGTGCGCGTGCGTCCGACCTGCGAGATGTCGGGAGAATCGACGATCAGCGGCGCCTTGTAGTAATAGGTCGTAAGCACCGAATAGTAAAGGGCGCGGAGGAAACGCGCCTGCGCCTTCATCTGGGTGACGGCTTCGGCCGAAAGCTCCTTGTTGAGGCCGATATGCTGAAGCAACATGTTGCAACGGCCTATGCCGGTGTAGGCATCCTTCCAGCGGCCGGCAAAGATGCTTCCGTCGGCCGTGTGGCTGCCCTTGGCGAGATCGTTCCAGTTGAGCGTATTGGCATAGTTGTAGGCATTGGGCGTCGCGCACTCCTCCATGACGATGGCCATCCCGCCGAACATGCTGCCGTTGCGCAGCGGGAGATAGCAGCCCGTCAGTCCGCTCTCCGCGTTTTTGGCGCTGTACCAGAAAGTCTTGTCGCTGTAAGCGCCCGTCGGCTCGAAGTCCATCGAACACGAGACGGCCGCAGCGGACAGCAGCAGGCTCAGCCCGAAGTATATGATCTTTTTCATTTTCCAGCTTTTTGTCGTTAGAAACTCAGGTTCAGACCGATCGAAACGGTCTTCAGATTGGGGTATTCGTAGAGGTCCGTACGGGTGGTGGTGATCTCCGGGTCCCAAAGATCGAAATCGGAGATCGTCCAGAGGTTCTGGCCGCTGACATAGATCTGCAACGCCTCGATCCGCAGCGGCCTCAGCAGCCGTTTGGGGAAGTCGTAGGTCAGCTGGATGTTCTTCATCCGCAGGTAGGAGGCGTTGCGGAGCCATTTGGTCGAGGGGATGAAGTTCTCCGGAGCGTCGGTGTAGGTGGTCAGCAGCGGCAGTTTCGAATGGCGGTTGCTCTCGGTCCACGAATCGGTGGCCCAGTCCCGGGTCACGCCGGCGCCGTTGTTGAACGGCACCGCGAGATTCGCCCTCGGATAGGTATACACCTCGCCCACGCCCTGAAACTGCGCTTCGAGCGAAAGCCCCTTCCAGCCCATGTGCACGCCGAACGAATAGGTCACCTCGGGGATGGTGTTGCCGACGACGATCTTGTCCTTGTCGTCGATCACGTCGTCGTCGCAATTATTCTTGTACTTGAGATACCCCGGCCGGAGTTTCGTACGGTCGCCGTAAACGACCGCCGCATTGTCGATCTCCTCCTGCGACTGGTAGTAACCGTCGGCCTCATAGACATAGAACGAGCGGATCGGATAGCCCTCGCGGGTGATGAGCGTATTGCTGTTGGCCAGAATCTGCCCGCCGTCGAGCGACTTCACGCGGTTGCGGACGAAACTCACCGAACCGTTCACCCCGTAAGAGAAGTTCTTGACCCGGTCGCGCCAGGCGCCCGAAAGCTCGAAACCCTTGTTGAGCACCGTGCCGACATTGCTCTTGGGACCGCTGAGGCCGCCGACGTGCGACGGGATCGTGCGGGTCATGATGATGTCGAAGGTCTCCTTGTGGAAATAGTCCGCGTCGAGAGTCAGCCGGCTGTTGAAGGCCGCGAAATCCAGACCCACGTTGTACGAACGGGTCTTCTCCCACCCCAGCATGCGGTCGGTGAGCTGCGTCACGGCGAATCCGGCCGCGGGAGTTCCCCCGAACGAATAGTTCTGGTCGATGGCGTCGTAGGTCATCTGATAGCTGTACGGACTCACGGACTCGCTGCCCATCACGCCGTAGGAGGCGCGCAGTTTGAGCAGGTCGATCTGCTTCACCGCGAAGAATTTCTCCCGGCTGAGGTTCCACGCCACCATGACCGACGGGAACATGTGCCAGCGGTTGTCCCGCGAAAGGTTGCTCGAACCGTCATAGCGGAGCGTGCCCTCGATCATGTAGCGGTCGTCGTAGGTGTAGGCCAGACGCCCGTAGACCGAGATCATGCGCTTCATCCACGAACTGCCGGTAGCCTGTGCGTTGGTCTGGTTCGTGAGCGCCTCGAATTCGGTCAGCGTATTGTCGTTGAACCCGTAGTTGTAGGCTTGGAAATTCCGGCTGTCGTTGTGCTGCCAGTCCTGCCCCAGCATGACATGGATGTTGTGACGGTCGTAATCGTTCTCCCAGACGAGGCGGTGGGAGACGGTGTACTGCGCAGCGACGGCATCCCAGTCCTTCAAGCGCGGGGCCGCCGAGTTGAACTTCTTCGTATCGCCCGTCTTGGGATTGACCGTGTACATCTGCGGAATGAAGTTCTTGCTGTAATGGTCCGTCTTGCGGAATCCGACCGTCGCATAATATTTCAGATGCGGGGCCAGCCGCAGGTCGGCATTGATCGTGGCGAGCAGCTCCTGGTAATTCCGGTAGACGAAGCCCTGCTCGACCTCCATGCGCGGATTCTCGATGTTGTTGCGTCCCGGGGTGAAGAGCCACGTCGAACCGTAAAGGCCGTTGCGGTGGTAGTCCGAGAAGATCGGCAGACCGCGCATGATGGTATTCAGCACGGTCCCCGTCGAATACCCCACCTCGTCGAAGGTCCGCAGGTTGCCCTGGAACGTTCCGCTGACGTTGAGCGCGTCGCACACCCGCGCGTTGAGCTTCAGGTCGAAAGCATAACGCTGGGCGTCGTCGTTGTCGATGAAGACGCCCTTCTGGTCGGTGTAGCCGAAGCCCATCGAATAGGTCACGGCGTCGGTGCCGCCCGAAAGGCGCACGCTGTGCTGCTGCACGTAGCCGTCTTCGAGGCAGATGTCGAACCAGTCCGACGCGGGATAGACCGACCGGTCCGTCTTCATGCCCTCCATATATTCGAGTATCTGGCCGTTGCTGTACGACACGGCGCCGGAACTGATGCCGGAATTGATCTCGGCCAGATTGCGCAGCCGCATGTAGAGGATCGGATCGGTGACCACGTCCGGAAGATAGGTGGCCCGCTGCACGCCGTACTTGCCCTTGTACTCGATGCGGGGACGCCCTTTGGAACCCTTCTTCGAGGTCACGAGGATCACGCCGTTGGCCGCTTTCAGGCCGTAGATGGCGGCCGACACGTCTTTCAGCACCGAGATCGACTCGATGGTCGAAGGGTCTATCTCCGAGAAGTCGTATTCCACGCCGTCCAGCAGCACCAGCGGTGCGCCGCCCGTGGAGTTCAGCGAGTTGACGCCTCGGATCGAGATCGTGGCGTTGTCGCGGCCGGGCTGCGAACCGCCCTGGTTGACCCAGATACCCGGCGTGTTGTAGAGCATCTGCGTAGAATTGGTGATGGGCTGGTTCTCCTTGCGCTTGATGTCCACGGAGGCCACCGATCCGGTGAGCGAGAGCTTTTTCACGGTACGATACCCCACGACGACCAGCTCCTCCAGTTCGGTGGACTGGTCTTTCATCACCACGTCGATCTGCGAACGGTTGTTGACAGCCTCCGTGACACTCCCGTAACCGATATAGCGGAACGTGAGCGTCGCATCGGGAGCGACCATCAGCGAATAGGAGCCGTCGGAACCGGTGGCCGTGCCGTCCGTGCCGCCCACGATGACGGTCACGCCGACGAGCGGCTGTCCCTGCCCGTCGCGGACGGTTCCGGTCAGGCGGTATTTCCCGGGAGCCGCCGGGGATTCGGGCCCGGGGCCGGCCTTGCGGCTCAGAAAGATCCGGTTGGAACCCTGCATCCGGTAGTCGATGCCGGTGCCGGCGAGAATCCGGCCGAGAACGTCCTTGACGTCTCCTTCGAGTCGCCCGGCAGCGTTCGAGCGCGTTTTGACCAATTCGAGCGCATACGAAAATTCAATGCCGGTTTGTTTCGAGATTTGCGGCAGGATGTCGGCGAGCGTCTGCTTTTTCGCCGTGACGTTCACGACGATCCGCTGAGCCGACGCCGGGAGGATCACGAGCAGGAGCAACGCCGCCGCCAGCACTGTCCGCAGCCTCCCGACACCGTTTCGAACAGGCAACAGCGTACCCGCCGCGCCCTTGCGGGCGACGTTCGGAATGTAATTCATATAGTGAGATTTTAAGGTTTAAGATTGGATTTCGGATGAGACGGTCGGGATCTCTCCCGCGGTACAAGTCAGGCTGTCGTCATAGGCATTTCCGTTTGGGATTCTTCAAAAATTATCATCGATCGCGCGATTTCTTCCGGGTCAGCGTTTGCGTTTGATCAGGACGCGCCGGTCCTGAACGGTGTATTCGATCGGTACGATCAGATTCAGTATATCGAGCATCTGTCCGAGCGGTTCGTTGTTACCCACGACCAGGCGGTAGGCCGTATCGTCGAACGACGAGGGGTCATAGATGACCGACACGTCGTAACGCTCCTCGATCAGGCCAACGATCTCGCTGAAAGAGATACATTCGTAGACCTTGTGGTTGTAGTGCCAGGCCGTGTATTTCCCCGTCTGCACCTCGCTGACCGACAGCAGACGCCGGCTCCGGGCGTCCACCACGGCCTGCTGTCCCGGGCGCAGCGTGGCCAACTCCTCGCCCGAGGCGCTTTCGAGCGCGATGCGCCCCTTTTCGAGCGTCGCTTCGACCCGCTCGCCCGCCTTGACATTGAACGAAGTGCCCAGCACCCGGATATGCACACCCCGGGTCTCGACCACGAAAGGATGGACCGGATCGGACTTGACATCGAAAAAAGCCTCTCCGGAGAGTTTCACTCGACGTCGGCGCGTGCCGAAATCCTCCCGGAACGAGAGCTCCCCGCCCCGGTTCAGATAAACCCGGGTGCCGTCGTCCAGCACGAAGTCGAGCACTTCGCCCGGAACCGTATTGGCGATCGTATGCCACTCGAAACGCTCCCGGTATCTGTCAACCCCGATCCCGGCCAGTACCGCCCCGAAAAGCAGCGCCGCGGCGACCGCCGTGCGGGCCAGATACTGCAACCGCCGGATACGCCGGCGCTGGTCCAACTGCTGGTTTATCCTGCGGACAGCCCCTTCGACCTCGGGAGCCGAAGCATGTTTATAGGTGTTCTTCAAAGCCCAAAGCTGTTTGATCCGAAAGAACTCGTCCCGGTTCTCCTCGCTTCGCGCCATCCACTCCTCGACCATACTGCGGGTCTGTCCGTCACAGCGGCGGTCGAGATAATCGACGATTTTCTGAGGGCTGATCGTTTTCATCGTTGCCGTTTTACTGAATAAACAATCCAGAACCGGAATTTACGCAGCCGATCCTGGATTTATTTGAAAATCCGTTGAAAAAACTCAGATCATGGGAATCGACGCCAACATCAAAGCGAACAATTCTTCGGCGGAAATCCGGCCCCGCAGGAATTTCAATGCCAGGTAAAGATGCCCTTCGACCGTACGGCGCGGCATCCCGAGCAGTTCGGCGATCTCGGCGTTCGACATGTCGTGCAAAAATGAGAGCCGGAAAACCTCTCGCCGCTTGTCCGGCAGCTCCTCGATGATGCCGAGCACCCGTTCGAGCAGCTCCTTGTTGCAGAGCGTACGGACTATATCGTCGTTATTGGCCCGGAGCCACTCGGCCTCGCTCTGCGCAAGCGCATCCAGCGAATCGCCTCCCGCGAAATTTTTGCTGCGCTTGAGGCTGTTCAGCATGCGGGAATGGCATGCCCGGAAAAGATAGGTCTGAATCCCGGATGAAAAAGTCAGCCGGGAACGATGTTCCCAAACGTAGAGAAAGACATCCTGCACGACATCGCGGGCAGCTTCGTCATCGAGCAGAATACAGGCATACCCCATCAGCCGGGGATAATACTCCTGTATCAGGCTGTCGAAAAGCTCCCGGTCTTCGGTCCCCAATGCATGTATCTTCGTTGCGTCCATTGTTGCGAAAAAGCGAGAATAAAGGTATGAAAAAAATGGGACCGGACAAACCGAAGCCGATGAAATTTCCATGACAGACACAAAAAGCAGAGCTTTCCGATGCAGAGGAAAGGGACAATGCTCCACCAGCCACGGATTCGGATTCGGTTGACTTTACGGCCGATTCATCCGCTTAAAGCGCCCTACCCGCGTTCTCAAAGCCCACAAACGAAAAAGGCTCAGCAATCATCAGATTACCAAGCCTTTCATCAGTTGGGGTGACTGGATTCGAACCAGCGACCACACGCCCCCCAGAATTAAATTTTACTTTTTCCAATAAATTTAACGAACTATATTCCAGCGGATTTCACACACATTCAAAGAGTTGCAGTTTGCCATTATCGGGAGTTGTTGCGATTTCGCGTGTTCCACCTGTGTTCCACGTATCGTTCCCCTCCCGATCAAAATTGAAAAGTGAATCCCCGGCATCCGAAAATGCCGGGGGTTATTCATTCGGACAACCGACCCAAAATTCCTATTTCAGATCGCGGGCCTTGATGCGCACGACCTTTCCGTCGCGCACGACAACCAGTTCTCCGTCCTCCTTCTTCGTCTTTTCAATCAGACGCTTACGGGCGAGCAAAATACCTGCGTTGATTTTTTCTTGCATTTGTTTGATTTCAATCTCGCTCATAATTCGTAATCAGTTTATAGGATAACGCGTCTTCAACATGAATTGTTATGTTTTTCTCACCCGACGCAACTATTTTAATCTCTTCGTCTGCCGAGCTGTTGTCGTAGATTGTCCAGAAATCACAAATCGGGGTATAGAGGGTCGTTAAATTCTTGATGCCGTTCGCATAACGCCGCCGAATCACATCCGACGGAATGTTGTGCCCACCCTCGCTTACTCGTGTCGCAACACGCTCGACGGCCAGTTCGGGTGTCGGCAACCAAAAGAAGAGCAACGACACAAAATAGCCTTTCGCCTGCGCCCGCTCCACGAATTTCACATAGGAACGGGTCGCCAACGTCGTTTCAAACGCAAAATCCTCGCCTTCGGACAAAAGATCGCCCATTCGTTGCAACATCAGCCGTCCTGCCTCGATCGCCACGCTTTCGGGATTGAACGGCGACAGTCCTTTTGCTATTTCGTCGGCATTGACGAACTCCCGGCATCCCAACATTTCGGGCAGCACAGTATAGGATGCAGTCGTTTTCCCTGCACCGTTGCAACCCGCTATGATATAGAGTTTCGGCATATTTCATAACAAAGGTAACTATTTCAGCCGATTTACGGCCAAATGCCAATCTATAAAAATCACATTATACCGAGCTGCGACATTAAAAATCCAGATTTTTCCCATATAATTTATTTATCCACATGGCAAATAATCGGTCGGTTACAGAAAAAACCTTGTTAATCTCGGTGATAAGATCCTTTTCGAGCAATTTCTTTGCGGCCGACTGTACCGAACTGGCCGAAGTAAGACTGTGCCGTTTGATGAAATCGGCAGATGTAATACGCTCGGCTTCGCCCTCCCTGGCGATGGCATAAAGCAACTCCTTCTGCTTTTCGGGAACGTTCGACAGAATCTCTCGGAAAATCGTATCGTTCGAAGCAATCATATTATCGATGGCAGCCCGGATCATCTCCAACGTACATTCGTCGCCTTCGGGCGTATCGGCAAACGATTCGTTGAAGGTCTTTTGGATATAGTAGGTGTGCCCCTGAAAAAGTGCATAAATCTTTTCCACATCGACGGCGGCTATCGAACGGTTGCGCCGCTCGAAATGCCCGACGATAAACGGAATGTAAATCTCCACAGGAATGGCTTTCAGCTCCAACATGTCGGCACTATGGTAGAACGGCCGGGCGGCTGATGCAAACATCTCCTGCATCATGTGGCGTTCGCTCCCGGCAAAGATAAAATGGCTGTTCTCCGACCTTTGGATGTGAGTCCGCAACAAAGCCTCTATGTTCTTCTCCGGATATTTGGCAATTTGCTGGAACTCGTCAATCGCTACGATGCAAGGCTTGTCCGCATGAGCCAAATATTGGAAAATCTCATCGAGCGTATATTCGGGCCGCTCGATATCTCCCAACTCGACATTGAAAGCGGGAAGATTGGTGATGGGGTCGAACCCAAATTTCCCGCTGATGGACTTAATCGTCTGAATGAAAAGAGTCACCATTTTACGACTGCGAGGCAGGAGTGTTTCATAAATCTCCCGGCCGAGCAGATAGGTAAATTCGCGGAGGCTCGACGTATGCAGAATATCGATGAAAAAAGTGTAGTACTCCTTACCGATCTCCGGCTTGTCGTAACAGAACTGAATCAGCCCTGTTTTACCCATACGGCGCGGTGAAATGACAACCAAATTATTGCCGTTGGTAATCGACTTGACAAGCCGGGCTGACTCGCTTACCCGATCGCAAAAATACTCCGGAGCGATCTTTCCGGTCACGATGAATGGATTTATAATCTTCGCCATAGGAATATCATTTTTGCAAAAATAATTATTTTATTCAAATTATGCAAGTCAAATAATTATCAAGCAAAGTAATTGCGCCATTCCGCCGACATAAGATCGATACTGAGAAAATTGAGCAGTGAATAAAATATCAAAATATCGAGATTTTTGCAAAATCTCGATATTTTTATCTATGCAAATGCGAATCCACTGTTTGTAACAACACAATGTACAGATTTATTATTAGATCTACAATTAAAACCAAGAAATATTTGCAATCGCTTTCTCGGCATATTATTTTTGCCTCGTCTACGACAGATGGGCAATTTAGTAATCGCATCATACTCTGCAATTCTCGGGTAGGCGGTTAGTGCTTCAGCCGGATCTATCGAATCCAGCTTTGACAGTATCTTCATTCGCTTGTCGTATGACATTTCGATAACTATCAGCGAATCAAGAAGAAAAACTGTGCAAAGCTATGGCTTATTCCATCCGATTTCCACGTCGCCACGACAAGGCCGACCGCAACGGCCGTTACGCCGTCAGGCTGTGTATCACCAAAAACAAGCGGCGCAAATATATCGCGCTCGATCTCTACGCCGATCCCGCATATTGGGACGAGGCCGGCGAGCAATTCATCATCCTGCGCAACCTGAAAGGAGCCGAGCAGAAAGCCGAGAATAAACAACGCGAAGCCGACAATGCGCTGCTGGTGAAATACAAGGCCCGTGCCCGTGAGATCGTCGAACGCTTCGAGATCGAAGGCATCGACTGGACGCTGAACCAGTTCGAGGACGCCTTTCTGAACACCTCCAAACAGGGAAAGTTCAACGCCTATTTCACCGACCGCATCGCGGAACTGCACGCGACGGGACACATCGGAAACTCCCAGACTTACAAACAGACGCAGGACATGTTGAGAAGCTATGACCGGAAGCTGGATCAACGGCTCTTTTCCGACATCGACCTGCGTTATGTCCGGGGATTCGATATGTTTCTTCAAAAGCGGGGCTGTTGCGGCAACACACGTAAATTCTATTTCAAGGCGTTGCGGGCCATTCTGAACCGGGCCAATGCGGAGGGTGTCGGCTCGGTGGCGACCTATCCGTTCGGACGGGGCGGATTCGAGGTCTCCAAACTCGAAGAGGCGACCGCCAAACGCTATCTGCCTGCCGCCGAGTTATCGAAACTCAAAAGCACCACGGCCAACAATCCGCAATGCGAATACGCCCGCAAGCTGTTTCTCTTCTCCTACTATTGTTACGGCATATCGTTCATCGACATGGCGATGCTCACGACCGCCCATATCAAACAGATGGAGGACGGCGATTATATCGTTTACAAGCGGCAAAAGATCAAGCGGCAGAAAGGAGTCAAACCGATTTCGATCAAAATCACGCCCGCAATCCGGCAACTGATCGGGAGCCTGCAAGCGGCATCGCCGACCGTGGACGATTTCCTGCTGCCGATCGTCACCCGCTCCGGCTATACGGGCGAGCGGCTCTACATGCACATTCGAACCCGTTACAGCAAGTACCAGAAATACCTGCGTCTGCTCGCCGAGGAGCTCGGAATTGATTTCCACCTGACGAGCTACGTCTCCCGCCATACGGCGGCCATGACCTTGCAGCGCAACCACATCCCGCGCGAGGTGATTTCACAGATGCTCGGCCATGCCGATCTGGAAACCACGAACATATACCTCGACAGCTTCGACAACGGAGTGATCAACGAAGCGGCGAAAGTTCTCTAACGGCCGTCACGGTTTAATTTAATTTGTCCTTTGGTACTATAAGTACAAATTTACGATTCAAAATAAACTACGATGAGAATTCCATTCAGCTATCAAGCCTTTTCAGCATTGCTCCCGGATGAAACGAGGGCCATTGTCTACTATACGGAACAGCATTGGACCTATTGTCCCCACTGTAATATCCGGCTCACACGACCTTTGAGGAGAAGAAATCCGCTGCTGTTACGTTGCCCTCAATGCGGGAAAACCGTCTCCGTTTTCACAGGGACCGTCCTTCAGGGGACGCGGACGGACCTCCGATACTGGCTCTATACCGGCATGCTGTTTTATTTCTGCAAGAGTCATTTCCCCCAGTTCCAGCTACCTCATCTGTTGTCCATAAAATCCATAAAGCAGGAGGTCGGAGCCACCTCAGATCAGACCATGCGCCGGATATACACGACCCTCAGGCGGCTTTTCGATAGCACGGATGAAGACGACATAAATTTTCGAAACCTCATATTCCAACCCCTCTATTTACGCGCCCAGCAACTCCGACCATTCTCATTGACCTATACGGGCTGTAATCGTTCATTAAATTCATTATTTTCATTAAGTACCCCTGCAGAATAGCTCTCTCGCAAGGGTACTTTCATTTTAGAGCCTATGTATATTCCATTATCATATTTCAGTATAAAAACTCATCTAAAATAATATTTTTTATGACAAAAATTACTGATGAAACCCCGATCGCCATGCTGACCGTGGGACAACTGAAAGAGATTCTCGGCATCGACCGAATCTTGGGTAACCTTACTGCGAATCAAGCTCCGACTGAGCAAGTAATGACCATCGAGGAGGTCGTGCGCCTGACCGGATACAGTAAGGCGACGATTTACAAATTTACGAGCGATAGAAAGATCCCGTTTCGCAAGCCGGAGCATGGCGGAAGGCGGCTCTACTTTCAGCGTGAGGAGATTCTCGACTGGTTGCAGAGCGAATCACACCCAACAATCGAACAATATTGTAATAACCATATTCATTAGTGTCCCGTTAAAATGGGACGAGTTAAACAATTAATCAAATAGCCCCGGAATAATGGGATTATATAGATC